>NZ_JAQUWN010000006.1 GCF_028692895.1 Pseudodesulfovibrio sp. | reverse complement strand
CGCGGCGGCCACCCAGCTCCTGGCCCACACCCTGGGCTTGACCGGGACGGCGGCCGCGCTGACCACCACGGCCGGGGAGCAGCTCAAGGTTTTCGTCGAGGGCGGCGCGCTGTTTTTGCAGGGCGCGGCCGAGCTCACCTTCAAGGGCGAGCTGTACCTGGAGGCCATGGGGCTGAAGTAGGGCCGCCGTTTTTTTTGGGGGAAAGACAAGGAAGGCCCCGTCGCCGGGGCCTTTCATCGTGTTTTTCGCGTCGCCGCCTAGGCGAGCAGTTCTTCGATCTTGGCCTTGAGGGTCTCGGGCTTGAACGGCTTGGTCACAAACGCCGTGACGCCGGTCTTGGCGGCCAGGTTCTGCTGCGACGACTCGGACTCCGTGGTCACCATGATGATGGGAATGTCCTCGTATCCTGGCGTGTTCCGAACCTTGCCCACCAGCTCCATGCCGTCCATGACCGGCATGTTCATGTCCGTGATGATGATGTCGAAGGGCTCGCCCTGGGCGATGAAGTCGTAGGCCTCCTCGCCGTTGGCGGCAAGGAAGGGCTCGAACCCCAGGTCCGTAAGGATGGCCCGGTGCATGGCGCACATGGACCGGGAGTCGTCCGCGGCCAGGGCCTTGCGCACGCCCGAGGCGATCTCCGGCAACCGGGCCAGGTCGGCCTCGGCCCTCGGGCCGCCGATCTCCGCCAGCAGGGTCCGGAACTCGCCGATGATCTCCGGGTCGCGGGAGTCGGCCAGGGCGTCGATCAGCCCGTCGCCCGCGCCGGCGTTCTCGTACAGGGCGTCGAAAATCCGCGTGGCCCGCGAGGCGATGACCGCCTTGCACAGCCGGTCGCTCTGCTCGTCCGCCTTTTCGATGCGCTTGCTCAGGGTGGAGACCATGCCTGGATTGACGTGCTGCTCCAGCCCGCCGATAACGGCCATGAGGATCAGTTCGTCGGTCTCGGCCAGCCCGTCCACCAGGCAGATCAGCCCCTTCATGGAGCCGATGCGGCCCAGGGCCTCGTACACGGCGTAGCGCAGGTTCGCGTCCCGCACCTGGCCCTTGTCGATGGCGGCCACCAGGCCGTCCGCGCCCATCCTGTCGCCCAGGAAGCCGAGCACGTTGGCCGCCAGAATCTTGAGGTCGCTGTCGCCCGACTCGAAGGCCTTGAAGAGCATGGGGATGCAGGACGGGCCGATGGCGATGAGGGAATCGGTGATGATCCGGCGCACCGTGGGATTCTTGTGGTGGAGCTTCTCCACCAGGAACTCGACGGTCCCGTTGGCGGAGAAGGCGGCCAGGGCCTCCACGGCCTTCCAGGTGGTCAGGTCGCAGATTTCGTAACGGCCGGGCCCGTCGCTCTCCTCGATCATCGCCTTGAAGCTCGGGATGGACGCCTCGTCGTCGAGCCGCCCCAGGGCCTCGATGCAGGCGGACTGGATGAACGGGTCCTCGTGCCCCAGGTAGAGACGGAAGATGGAGACCGAGGCGGGATCGCCGATGCGGGCCAGGGAGGTCAGAATCTCCATGAGCCGGTCCACATCGGTTTCCTTCTCGGCCATGGCCGCCAGCGGGGCGGCCGCGCTCGGGAAACCGTGCTCCCCGGCCACGCGGATGCACAGGATGCGGAAGCCGTCGTGGGCGTCGGAGAGTCCCTCCACGACCTTGGCCTCGTTGCTGGAGAGAACGGCGTTGAGGGCGTTGACCACCATGTAGTCGATGGACGTGTCGCCCACCGGCTTCTTGAGGAGTTCCAGGAGTTCGGGCAGGGCCTCGGGATCCTTGTTGCCAGATATGTCGTTGAGGATCGTTATCTGGTCCAGAAAGTCCTTGTCCCTGAAGTTGTCGAGTATCGCCATGCTGGTCTCTTTGGGTTGCGGTGCCTAGGCCTATTCAAAGCAGAATTCGATGGTGAAGTCTCCGTCCGGGGTGGTGAAGGGAATGGCCATGATCGGCGATTTCGCCATGTGCGAGATGGTATGGTTGTCGCCCATGATCACCGATGGCGTGGACCCCTGGAAGACCAGGCCCCGCTCGGCCAGCCCGGCCCGCGCCTGGCCCGAGATCATGTTGGTCATCTCGCCGACTGCGTCCCGCACATCCTGCATGATGTCCTGAATCTCGTCGCCGAGCATGTTCTTGACGATGGCCACCGCGCAGCCCTTGGAAAAGGACAGGGACACGCTGCCGTTCTTCTCGCCCGTGATGCCGACGACGCCGGTGACGTCGCCCGCGGCGATGTTGTTTTTCTTCACATAGGGCTTGCCCACCTGGGGCTTGATGAAGGCCATGGTGGTCAAGACGTCGACTGCCGCTTTGATGAAGGGCTTTGCCAGTTCCACGTCCATGCTGGATCTCCTTGAGTCGTATTCGCGCTTCAGGCCGCCGATGGAACACCGGTAATGACCCGATTATCTTTCCGTTTCTTTTCCTGCACGGGCCCCGGAGGATTCGTCCGGGAATGGTGCATCCATAATTCAGGTACGTACCGGCTTCAACGAAGTGGGTCAAGTCATGTATATTAGAAATACCGCATCGTTGCTTCCCCCTGCCGGGCCCGCGCCGGCCCGCGCGGCGGGCGGATGGGCGAGTCGCCCCGGCCGTCTTGCCTCCGGGACGATTTGGCGGTAACTCCCCAAGAGAATTTTCATCAGGGAGTACGGCATGGTGCAAAGCGCATTCGGATTGGCGGCGTTGGTCGTCCTGGCCTGGCTTTTGGGCGAGCGGCGCAGGGTGAACCCGTGGGGCGTCGTGGTCGGCGTCGCCCTCCAGCTCGGGCTGGCCCTGCTCTTTCTCAAGGTGCCGCTTTTCGAGCGCGTCTTCCTGTGGCTCAACGGCCTGGCCCTGGCCATCGAGAAGGCGACCATGGCCGGCACCTCCTTCGTCTTCGGCTACGTGGGCGGCGGCCCCCTGCCCTTCGCCGAGTCCTACCCGGGCGCGGCCTTCATCCTGGCCTTCCGCGCCCTGCCCATCATCCTGGTCATGTCCGCGCTCTCGGCTCTGCTCTACTACTGGCGGGTCCTGCCGGCCGTGGTCCGGGGGTTCTCGCTGCTGCTGGAGAAGACCCTCAAGGTGGGCGGGGCCCTCGGCGTTGGCGCGGCGTCCAACATCTTCGTGGGCATGGTCGAGGCCCCGCTGGTCATCAAGCCCTACCTCTCGCGCATGACCAGGAGCGAGCTCTTCACCCTCATGACCTGCGGCATGGCCACCATCGCGGGGACCATGCTCGTGCTCTATGCCGCCATCCTCGGACCGGTCATTCCCAACGCCATGGGCCAGATCCTGGCCGCCTCCATCATCTCCGCGCCCGCCGCCATCGTGACGGCGCGGCTCATGATCCCGGAGACCGGCGACGTGACCCAGGGCCACGCAGTGCCGCCGCGCGCGGCCAGCTCGGTCATGGACGCCGTGACCCACGGCACGGCCGACGGCATCAACATCCTGCTCAACGTCGCGGCCATGCTCGTGGTCCTGGTGGCCCTGGTGGCCCTATGCAACGCGCTCCTCGCCTTCCTGCCCGACGTGGCGGGCGGGCCCCTGACCCTGCAGCGCATACTCGGCTGGATCATGAGCCCGGTGGTCTGGCTCATCGGCGTCCCCTGGTCCGAGGCCCAGACCGCGGGCTCGCTCATGGGCACCAAGACCGTGCTCAACGAATTCCTGGCCTACCTGGACATGGCGAAGCTCCCGGCGGGCGCGCTTTGCGAACGCAGCCGGATCATCATGACCTACGCCATGTGCGGGTTCGCCAACCTGGGCAGCCTGGGCATCATGATCGGCGGGCTGTCCATCATGGTCCCGGAGCGGCGGGGCGAGGTGGTGGCGCTGGGCTGGCGGTCGATCATCTCCGGCACCCTGGCCACGCTCATGACCGGCGCGGTGGTCGGCATCATCCTGTAGCCGACGAATCCCGGCACGCCACTGGACATTTGCGCCCCGAGACATACATGTTAACCCGAGGGCGGCCGCCCGGCCCGGCCACGCCGCCCGCGAACCTCAACCGCAAGGAAGAGCCATGCAATACAAGATCCATCCCCTGTGCATGGGGACCAAGGTTTTCGACAAGGGCATGATGACCTACCAGCACGACTACGGCACCCCGTACACGATCCCCATCTACACCTGGTACATCGAGGGCGGGGACAAGAACATCCTGGTGGACACCGGCGAGATGCAGCCCATCGTCTCCGAGGAACGCGAGAAGGCCATCGGCGGCCACATCTACACCTTCGAGGAGGGGCTGGCCAAATTCGGCCTCAAGCCCGAGGACATCGACATCATCATCCACACCCACCTGCACAACGACCACTGCGAGAACGACTACAAGTGCGTCAACGCCAAGGTCTACGTGCACGAGCTGGAGCTGGAGCACGTCCACAACCCGCATCCCCTGGATTTCCGCTACCTGGAGGACTACGTGGAGGACGTGGAGGACAACGGCCAGATAGTGGCCGTGGACCGGGACACCGAGGTCGTGCCCGGCATCACCATGATCCACACCCCGGCCCACACCCCCGGCGGCATGTCCGTCAAGGTCGAGACCGAGAAGGGCACGGTGCTCATCTGCGGGTTCTGCACCATCCTGGAGAACCTCTACCCGCCCAAGGAGGTCCGGGCCATGGAGATGGAGGTCATCCCTCCGGGAACCAACACCGGCCCCAACGAGGCCTACGACATCCTGGTCAAGGCCAAGGGCATGGCCGACTTCGTCCTGCCGCTCCACGAACCCAAGTGGGCGTCCATGGAGACCGTGCCGGAATAACCGGCGGGCCGGAGAACACGCATCCCACGGGGGAGCCGCCCGCGCGGCTCCCTTTTTTCGCGCCCTCGGCCGGCGAGGCGCCGTCGACCGGCGCGCAACGCTTGCCATGGATGCCCGCCCGGGAGTAGTGTCCCGCCCATGTCAGTCGTTTTCCTCGCCGTCGCGCCCATCTTCGCGCTCATCCTCCTCGGCTTCGTCCTGAACCGCCTCGACTTTCCCTCCGTGGGCTTCTGGCCCATGTCCGAGCGGCTGACCTACTACGTCCTGTTCCCGGCCCTGCTCATCTCAGGGCTGTCGGGCCGGACCTACGACGCCTCGGCCTTCGGCCTGGCCGCCGTGCTCTTCGGCTCGATCTGCCTGGTCTCCGGGGCCATGATCCTGTTGCGCCGCCTGATGCCCGTGGACGGGCCGGGCTTCACCTCGATCTTCCAGGGCGGCATCCGGCCCAACACCTACGTTGGTCTCTCCCTGGCCGCGGCCCTGCTCGGCCCGGAGTGGATGACCCTCTCGGGCGTGGCCCTCCTGACCATCATTCCGCTGGTCAACGTGCTCTGCGTGCTCGCGCTCGCACGCCACGGGTCCGACGGCGGCGGACTCGGCCGCACCCTGGCCCAGCTCGCCAAGAACCCGCTCATCCTCTCCTGCGTGGCCGGCTTCGCCCTGAACGGGTTCGGCGTGGCCCTGCCCGCAGTGGTGGAGCAATGGCTGGTCATTCTGGGCAAGGCGGCCCTGCCCATGGGGTTGCTCGCCGTGGGCGCGGGGCTCCAGGTCCAGGAGCTGAAGGGCCAGGCCGCGCCGCTGGTCATCTCCTCGCTGGCGCACCTGGTGGCGCTGCCCCTGGCCGCCTTCGCCCTCTCGCTCCTCTTCGGGCTCGACCCGGACATGCGCAACGCGGCCCTCATCTACACGGCCATCCCCGTGGCCGTGTCCGCCTTCATCCTCGCCCGCCAGATGGGCGGCGACCACCGGCTCATGGCCTCCATCATCACCGTGCAGACCCTGCTCTCGGCCGCCACCATGCCCCTGGTCATCGGCTTTCTGGCCCACTGAGCGGACAGCGCCCCGAAATCCCCTTGAACTTGTGGGGGATTTGGGGAAATATGCCCCTGAAAAGTTTGAAAGGCTGAGAAAGGAGAGATCAATGGCGAAGGATTTCAGAGAATTGCTTGTCGAAGCATCCCGGCACGACGTGTTCGGCCGTTTTTTCAAGGAGCTCCAGATCGGCTTCAAGGCCGTGGTCTCCTTCCAGGCCAGCTCGGTCCATTCCTGCGAACCGGCCGAGACCCTGGACGACCCGTACCAGTATACCCAGTGGGAAGTGCAACTGCGCCAGATCAACAAGCCCATCGACATCCCGGTCATCGGCATCTGGGACGAGTTCAAGCAGAACGACTGGGCCAAGAAGTTCGACCGCCCCGAGTTCCAGCGGTCCATGATCGGCGAGTTCGTGACCACCGAGGAGGCCCAGCAGGTCTACGAGTCCCTGCTGGCCTACGCCATCGGGGCGGACCACATCAAATCCGAGGACGAGGTCGTCATCCTGGAGCCGGACGCCGAGCTCAAGAAGCTGCGCGCCTGCTCCGGCTGCGCCGGCGGCGGCCCCAAATAGGCGACGCGCCATCGCCAACGGCAGAACCCAGGCCCGTTCCCCTTTCGGTGAGCGGGCCTTTTCCATCCCTGCCCCGCAAGTGAAAGGCCCCCGTGAGCACACGCTCGCGGGGGCCTTCGAATGCGGTTCCGGCGACGCCTAGGCCACGTCCCAGGTCGCGCCCTGGGGGGTGTCATTGACCTCGACGCGCATGGCCAGCAGTTCGTCGCGGATGGCGTCGGACCTGGCGAAGTCCTTGTCCTTGCGCGCGGCCTGGCGGGCGTCCAGAAGCTCCTGGACCCTGGCCGGGTCGATGCCCGCACGGGCGGCGCGGTTGTTGCGCAGCTCGACCAGGAAGGCGGCGGGCTCATGCTCGAAGATGCCGAGGATGGCGCCCCATTCCTTGAAGGCCGCCTTGAGCCGCAGGAAGAATTCGCGGCCGCCCTCGGACTTGCGCAGGTTCTTGTCCTCGCAGACGCGGCCCGCCAGGCGCACGGCGGAAAAGACGTGGCCCAGCGCCCCGGCGGTGTTCAGGTCGTCCTCCATGGCCTCGGCGAAGCTGGTGGCCAGGGTCGCGAGCTCGGCGTCGATCTCCTCGGGGAAGGGCGACTTCTTCCAGGCGGTCTTGGCCAGCTCGGCGTCAACCTGGGCTAGGGCGGCGTAGATGCGGCGCACGCCCTTCTCGGCCTCCTCCAAGGCGTCGAAGGAGAAGTCCAGCGGGCTGCGGTAGTGCATGGTCAGCAGGAAGTAGCGCAGGGTCTCGGGCAGGAACTTGTCCAGGATGTCGCGGATGGTGAAGAAGTTGCCCAGGGACTTGGACATCTTCTCGGAGTTGATCTGGACGAAGCCGTTGTGCACCCAGAAGTTGGCGAAGGGCTTGCCCGTGGCCGCCTCGGACTGGGCGATCTCGTTCTCGTGGTGGGGGAAGGAGAGGTCCTGGCCGCCGCCGTGGATGTCCAGCGGCAGGGCGGCGTACTTCTCGCTCATGGCCGAGCACTCCAGGTGCCAGCCGGGGCGGCCCTTGCCCCACGGGGATTCCCAGAACGGCTCGCCGGGCTTGGCCCCCTTCCACAGGGCGAAATCGAGGGGGTCCTGCTTCTCCTCGCCCGGCTCGATGCGCGCGCCGGACTCCAGCTCGTCGATGTTGCGGCCGGAGAGCTTGCCGTACCCCTCGAAGGCGCGGACCTTGAAATAGACGTCGCCCGACGGCGTGGGGTAGGCGTACCCCTTGTCGATGAGCTCCTGGGTCAGCTTGAGCATCTCCGGGATGTGGGCGGTGCACTTGGGCTCCACGCTCGGGCGCTGGATGGCCAGGCGGTCCATGTCCACGTAGAACTCGCCGATGAACTGCTCGGCGATGGCCGACGCCTCCTTGCCCACCTCGGCGGCGCGCTTGATGATCTTGTCGTCGATATCAGTGAAATTCCTGATGAAGTTGACTTCGTATCCCTTGTGCTTCAGGTAGCGGAACAGGACGTCGAAGACCACGCTGGAGCGGGCGTGGCCAATGTGGCAGAGGTCGTAGGCGGTGATGCCGCAGACGTACATGTTGACCAGGTTGTCGTGCTGCGGGGTGAATTCCTCTTTCTTGCGGTGCAGGGTGTTATAGAGTCTCATTGGAATACTCCATCTCCAGTTTATTGATTTAGCTGACTATTGATTGTTTTCGCCCTTCTCCTCCACCGCCACGGAGAGGTTGAGGAGGCGAATGTTGTCATACAGGTCGCGGCCCATGAAGATGTAGGGCACGGGCACGGGCTGGGTCGGCCGGACGGCCACGGTCAGGACGCGCGGCCGGCGCACGAACCGTTCCAGGCCGCGCAGGGCGTCGGCCGCCTCGGGGTTTTGGTTGTTGTCCGCGTAGGCGGCCATGGCGGCCAGCTCGTCGCAGACCTGGCCGCGCACCCGCTCCACGTCGCTTTGCAGGGCCACGGCCGTCTTGTCCAGGAGGGAGCCCACCAGGGCGTCCTCGGTGAAGCGCAGGTCCGCCCTGGCGATGCGCACGCCAAGGAGATGCTCGGGCCGGTGGTCGGCGAAATCGATGCCGGAGATCGCGCCGCTCAGCTCCAGGCGGCCCAGCCCGCCGGATTCAAGGCTGGCGTTCCGGATAGTCAGGGTTTTGGCCGCCGGGTCGTAGGCGTAGTCCAGGGCGAGGTCGCAGGGATTCTCCGCCCCCTGGAGGACCGCGGTCAGGCCGGGCCACCAGCCGTACAGGCCGGGAGTCCGGTCCACGCGCACGCCGTGCGCCTCGGCAGCCGCATAGTGCGGAATCGGGTTGCGCTGGTCGAACGAGGTGACGCGCACCCGGTCCGCCGTGAAATGTTCGCCCGTGGGCAGCACGCCCGCCACGCCCTCCAGGACCACGGCGGGGTGCAGGATGGAGACCGACAGGCCGTCCCACTGCAACGCCAGCCCGTCCACCTCGGACACGGCCCGGCGTAGCTCGCGCTCCACCTCGTAGTCGACGTACCACTTGAGCCCGAGGCCGCAGACCACCACGAAGACCACGAAGGAAAGCAGAAACTTCTTGAGCGCGCCCACGCCTACAGCTCCCTCAGGCCGGTGACCGAGGCCACGGCCTTGATGCCCTTCTTCTCGCCGGTGAAGCCGAGCTTCTCCTCGGTGGTGGCCTTGAAGTTGACACGGGTCGGCTCCAGGCCGAGCAACCGGCACAGGTTCTTTGCGATCTGGTCCGCATGCGGGGCCAGACGCGGCGTCTGGGCGATGACGGTCAGGTCCGCGTGGACCACGCGCACCCCGGCCGCCTCGGCCATGGTCAGGACCTCCCTGAGCAGGACGGCGCTGTCCATGCCGGAAAATTTCTCGTCCGTGTCCGGGAAGTGCCGCCCGATGTCCCCGCCGCCGAACAGCCCGAGCACCGCGTCGGCCAGGGCGTGCAGCAGCACGTCGCCGTCGGAGTGGGCCACAACCTCAGGGCCGCCGGGAATGGGCACGCCCCCGAGCCGCATGGGCCGGTCGCCCGTGCCGCCGTAGCGGTGGACGTCGTAGCCCCAGCCCACGCAGGGCGTCGTGACCCTGGCCTCGGCCAGCCGCTTCAGGTCCTCGGGCGTGGTGATCTTGACGTTGCCGCGCTCGCCGGGGATGACCGCCACGTCGGCCAGCCGCTCGACCATGCCGGCGTCGTCCGTGACCTCCCAGCCCTCGGCCAAGGCCCGCTCGTGGGCCTCGCGCAGCAGGGCGGCCTCGAAGGCCTGGGGGGTCTGCACCGCGCGCAGCTCGGCCCGGTCCGGGGTCTCGGCCACCACGCCGCCGCGCACGCGCTTGACCGTGTCCGTGACCTCCACGGCCGGGATGGCCCCGCGCGCGCCCCGGTTCAAGGCGTCGAGCAGCTCGGCCGTCAGCCGGGCCGAGGCGAAGGGTCGCGCCGAGTCGTGGACCAGCACCGCGTCGCAGTCGGCGGGCAGCCGGTCCAGTCCGTTCTTCACCGAGTCCTGGCGGCGCTCGCCGCCCGCGCACGCGACCCACTTGAGGCCGAGGCCCTCGCTCTTGTCGTACTGCCGGACGCGCTTTTCCATCTCGTCCGCCAGCGCGGGCGGGAAAACAAAGACCAGGCCGCGCATCCCGGCCACGCGCGCAAAGGTGCGGGCCGAATGCCAGAAGAGCGGGGCGCCCCGGTATTCCAGGAACTGCTTGCGCACGCCACCGGCGGCCTCGGCCAGGCGCGTGCCCGAACCGGCGGCCAGGATGATGCCCCACGGGTTCTTCAGCGGTCGTTCCATGTTTTCCTCGGTTGGTCGGCGCGGGGGAGGGCGTCCCTCCCCCGCCGCCGCGTTCAATTTTCGGAGTCGGCCTGTAAGCCGGGTTCTGTTCCCCTTGCGGGGCGACTGCCATTCATCTCGGGCGGCCGTTACCGGACGCCTCAAGCAACCTACCCGACAGCTTCGGCCGGGCCGGCCTCAAACGCTGCCCTATTCGGTCTTGCTCCGGACGGAGTTCACCTGGCCTGCCGCGTCGCCGCGACAGCCGGTGGGCTCTTACCCCACCCTTTCACCCTTACCGCCGGGCCGAAGCCCGGAGGCGGTCTGCTCTCTGTTGCACTTGACGGGGATCGCTCCCCCTGGGCGTTACCCAGCGTCCTGCCCTATGGAGCCCGGACTTTCCTCTACACGTAGCGGCAATCCAACCAACTCCGAAATATTGCTCATGTCCGGTCGGCTGGCGATAGCGGCGCGTCTGCTTCGTTGGACGAACCGCGCTTTTCCTCGACGTAGCGCCGCTACGCCTGCGGAAAGCGCGGGTCGTCCGCCTCGCATCCGCACCACTCTCGCCAGCCTCGCATTGTCAGTTCAGGGAGCCCGTCTTGCCGGACTCCCGGCGGGCCGGGGGTGCGTCCTCGACGTAGCGCCGCTACGCCTGCGGAAAGCGCGGGTCGCCCGCCTCGCATCCGCACCACTCTCGCCAGCCTCGCATTGTCGGTTCAGGGAGCCCGTCTTGCCGGACTCCCGGCGGGCCGGAGGGACGTTGTCCGCCGACACGCATCGCCAGTGCGCGGGGGGCCCGCGCCTCCGGGGCTAGTCCTCGTCGTCGGCCAGGGACACGGAGATCGGGGTCTCCAGCTCCTGCCAGTAGATGAGGCGCTGGCAGTTGGGGCAGCTCAGAATCTGCTTGCCCTTCTGCAAATCGTTGTAGGTCTGCGGCGGGATCATGATGTTGCATCCCTTGCAGACGCCGCCCGCCACCGGCACGATGACCGGGTTCTCCATGCGGGAGCGGATGAATTCGTAGCGGCCGAGGATCGGCGGCGGCACGGCCTTGCAAGCCTTCTTGCGCTTGCGGTCCAGGGTGCCCAGCTTCTTCTCGGCTTCCTCCAGGCGCGCGTCCAGGGTCGCCTTGAGGGTGTTGTACTGCTCCTTGACGTCGCCCATGTCGCTGTTCAGGTTCTCGGTAGCCTCGCCCTGCCGGGCCAGCTCCTCCTGCACCGCGCTCTGCTCGTCCTCGCGCATCCGGTTCAGCTTCTCCAGGGAATCCATCTCGCGCATCATGGCGTGGTATTCCTTGGTGTTGCCCACCAGCATCAGCTTGTTCTTGGACTTCTTGATCTTGCCCGCGTCCTCTTCAATCTCGTTGGCCAGCTTCTTCTGCTGGTCCTTGAGCAATTCCACGCGCTCCTCGATCTGGGCCTGGCGCTCGTTGTGCGCGGACATCTTCCCTTCGAGGTCCGACAGCTCCAGGGGAGCCTTCTCGACCTCGTCGCGGAGGACAAGAATCTCGTCATCCACCTGCTGCAGGATGATCAGCTGTTCGATCTGTTTTTCGTACATGGTTACCTCACTGTCTCCATTTGAAATATGCGCAGGGCGCGTTGATTACTCGGCTTCGTATCGCCAAAGCGGGTCCTTGCCCGCAAAAAACGCCACTTCCGCCGCCAGAACCCCGGAGAGCTCCTCGGCGAAACGGCGCATCATCTCTTCCTCCAGGACAAAATGCCCCACGTCCACCACACAGGTCCGCGCCTCCACGGCCGGATGGTACTTCAGGTCGCCGGTGACGAGCACGTCCGCCCCGGCGTCGGCCGCCGCGTCCGCCATGGACGCGCCCGAGCCGCCGCAGTAGGCCACGGTGGACACCACCTCGGGCCGGGGACCGGCCGCCGTGAACCCCTTGAGCCCCGTCAACCCGGCCAGCCGGGCCGCGAACGCGGTGAAAGCCATGGGCTCGGGCAGCGAGCCCACCTCGCCGAAACCGACCTCCGCCACCGGCGCGGTCAGCCCGCGCAGGTAGAAGACCGGGCGGGACCCCAGGGAAAATTCCACGCAGCGGGCGACCTCGGGCCACCCGTCCTCGTCGCAGACAATGCGCACCTCGCCCGCGTTGCTCTGGGACACGGAATGAATATGCGCGTTGTTGGCCCAGACGTTCGCCGTGTCGCGGCCTACCGGTTTCCCGCAAAAAAACGACGCCTCCACGGGCGCGCGGCCGTGCTCCACCTCCAGCAGCCGGGTCCCGGTCAGCCCCAGCTCGCGGCCGAGCCAGAAGGCCGGGCCGCCGGGCCGCGTGTCCAGCGAGGTGTGGGCCGCATAGAGCCACGCCCCGCTCCCGACCATGAGCCGGACCACGTCCAGGAACAGGCCCTCGCGCGAGAGCGCCCTCGGCTTCATGTAGAGCGGGTGGTGGGTGAGCACCACGCCCGCACCCCATGAAAGGCAGCGGCCGACCATCTCCGGCGTGGGCTCCAGGCACACGGCGACCTTGGCCGCATCCCGGGACGTCCCGGCCACCTGCACCCCGGAATTGTCCCACGAACTCTGGTTCGCCTCGGGGGCCAGCCGACGGATTGTAGCTAAAATATCCTTTATTTTCATGGCGTTATCCTTTCAGACCGGAAAGAGAATGCTCCCGTAGGGTATCCCCTGCGGGAGCATCGAAAGTCCTCTTCTGTAACCCGGCTTTCGCCTTTGCGGGAAACTTCAGGATAGCTGCGTCAAAACGTGCACCTGTCGTCTGCAATCACGGCTCCCGTTCGGGGAGTTGGCGGAGCGGCGCGCCTGCCGCATGGCCCGGAACCTCTGGTTCCCCGGCCACCGTCCGCTCGTGGGACGGAATCCATACTATGAATACAAGCGAAATGCAAGGAAGCCGCCGCCGGGCGGATCGGGAACGATTCCGCCCGGAAGCAACGGAAAGAGGCCCCGACCGCTGATCGGGGCCTCTTTGAATCCTTGGTGGGCCAACCAGGATTCGAACCTGGGACCGACCGGTTATGAGCCGGTGGCTCTGCCAACTGAGCTACTGGCCCGTCGCTCTGGCGCGCCGTTATTATCCTGCCATTTCGGAAAGTGTCAACCGTCAGGTTGCCCGGTCGGCCGCGGGAGGCCCCCAGGGCCGGCCCCCGCCCGCCGCGTCGGCAAGGGGCGCGAAAAAGGGCGCGGCCCTGCGGACCGCGCCCTTCGGGGGCCTTTGCGTGTTTCGGCTACTTCTTCTTGGTTTCCGGGGCGGGCTGGACCGCCACGATGGGCGCGCCGGGGCCGTCCACCACGATGTTCATGGTCTTGGCGGCGGCCACGGAGCTGGGATCGGACTGGTTGGGATGGCACATGGCGCAGAAGGTTCCCATGTTGCCCCCCTTTTCCGTGGGCGCGACCAGGTACTTGTAGTTGGCGTTGGACGGGTGCGGATTGTGGCAGCTCACGCAGGAGAACACGCCGTTCTTCAGCAGTTGGCGCGGCACCTTGGTATAGGTCGGCGTCACCCCGGTGGGGTGGGTGGTGTGCAGGTTGACGGGCAGGATGCCCTGATCCTCGTTGTGACAGCCCAGGCACAGGGCGTCGATATCCACGATCTTCATGCCGGTCCGGGTCCGGGCCGGGTTGTCGACGGAAAGCGGTTGCACCCCCACGGCGTAATCGCCTTTGGCGTAGTGGGTGCTGTGGCACTCCATGCACTCCATGTCATGGGGCCCGGCCGCGAATGCGGCGGACGCCATGAGCAGGGCGCACGCCGCCAGACACAACAGCAGCAGTCGTTTCATTGCTCACTCCTCTCTTGGTGAATGTTCCCCCGAATGCCGACCGACGCAAAACCCCCCGTACCCGGCCGACATCACTCCATTTAGCGCCCATATCTCCACAAGGGGAAAAAGTCAAAGGGAGGGGAAAAAACCGGGAGAAGTCGCCAGACGGGAAAAAGTTGCGAAAAATCTTCCGCCCGTTGATCCAGATCAACGCCCCGGGCCAAGGGATGGGCTAGACATGGACCCGCACACTCCCTTGACGCCATTCCCTGGCACCTACACTCCATGAGAAAGGCCCCGCACCTCCGGGGCCTTTCGCATGTCCGGCCCCCACGCCGCCGACCACTGGCGCGCCGGGCCGAAACAGGATATTGCCAGCCCATGACCGCAACCAATCCCTCCCCGAAACAGGTCGAGGCCGCCGCCGCGCGGCTCGGGCGCCCCGTATCGGCCGACCAGGCCGCGCTCCTGGCGCTGTACCTGGACCAACTGGTCAAATGGAACCGGAAGATGAACCTGGTGGGCAAGGCGGACTGGAAGACGGTCTTCGACACCCTGGTGGCGGACAGCCTGCACCTGGCCGACTTCCTGGCCGGGCTGCCGCTGCCGGACGCGCCGCTGACCCTGGACCTGGGGGCCGGGGCCGGGTTGCCGGGCATTCCCCTGCGCGCGCTGTGGCGGGCCGGGACCTACCTGCTGGTGGAGGTGCGGGAGAAGCGGGCGCTGTTCATGCGCTCCGCCGTGGGAAGGATGGGGCTCAAGGACACCGGGGTGCTCCTGGGCCGGGCCGAGGACGCCCTGACCGCGCCGGGCGGCACCGAGGGCCGACGCGCGGACCTCGTCCTGAGCCGGGCCTTCATGCCCTGGCGGGAGCTGCTCGGGCTGGTGCGCCCGCTGCTGGCCGACGGCGGGACCGTGGTCGTCCTGGCCAACGAACCCGCGCCCGATTCGCTGCCCGAAGGCTGGCGCGCCGGGCCCTGCGCCGACTATCCGGCGGCGGGCGGGACGCGCTATTTCTGGTCGCTCTCCCCGGCCTGATTAAACGGCAGCCCCTCGCCCTCGGCCTCGGCGGCGGCCGCGCCCTCCTCGGTGGTCAGCGAGGCGTAGGCGTCCTTGAAGATCAGCTTGGTGGCCATGCCGTCGGCTATCTCGCCCAGCTCCATCAGCCGCTCCAGGAAATCCAGGATTTCGAAGCGCCGTTCCTCGTTGTTGTCGAACTCGAATTTGCAGTCGCCGCTCTCGAAATAGTGTTGCAGGCGGTCCAGGTAGTCGAAATCCAGCATGGGATGCCTCCTCAGTCGTGATGGTAGGGCATGTTCGCCAGGATGGTGGCGGCCCGGTAGAGCTGTTCGAGCAGCACGAGCCGCGCCAGCTCGTGGGGCAGGGTCAGGTCGCTCAGGCGGAGGGTCCCCCGCGCGGCCGCCCGGACCTCGTCCGACAGGCCGAAGGGCCCGCCGATGACGAACACGGGCCGCTGGTTGGGGGCCTCGGTCCAGCGCCGGAGCCGGTCGGCCAGCTTGCGCGAGGTCAGCCGGTCGCCGCGCTCGTCCAGGAGGATCGGGACGTCGCCCTTCTTGAACCTGGAGAGGATGCCCTCGCCCTCGCACCGGTTCTTGTCCGCGGGCGGCAGCTTGCCCGGCGCGTCGCGGACCACGGCCTCGTCCAGGGAGTAGAAGCGCGAGAGCTTCTTCCAGTAGAGGTCGCACCCCTCGCGGGAAAAGGGCTCCTTGAGCTTGCCCACCCAGACGAAACCGATGGACGGCATCTACACCCCCAGCAGGGTTGCCGAGAGCCTGCCGCCCTCGTAGTCCAGGCGCACATGGCCGCCGTCGGCCAGTGCGCCGGGGTTGACGACCAGGGTGTCGCCGATCCGCTCCGCGCCGCGCGACTCGTGGATGTGGCCGGTGACCACCACGTCTGGCCGGACCCGCTCGATGAAGCGGCGCACGGCCGGGCTGCCCACATGCGCGCCGCTCGAAATCCGGTCCAGGGCCGAGCCCAGCGGCGGCTGGTGGATGGCCGCCACGAGCCGGTCGAAGCCCGAAATCCTGTCGGCCAAGTCGTCCAGCCAGCCGGCCAGGGTCTCTTCCGGGACCTCGCCCGGCGTGCCGAAAGGCGTGGGAGTGGACAGGCCGACGCCCGCCAACCCCAGCCCCGGAGCCAGCTCGCGGGTGCGCAGGTGCAGGTCCGCCCCGCGCTCGCGCAGCACGTCCCGGACCGCGTCCGTGTCCATGTTGCCCGGCACGGCCAGGATGCGCGGGTTGACGGCGGCCACGGCGGAGAGGACGCGCTCGCCCGCCTCGCGGCCGCCCCGGTTGGTCAGGTCGCCGGTGATGATGACTCCCTCGGCCCCGGCCAGGCCGGGGACGGACGCCACCGCGCCGGTCGCTTCGTGTATGTCGCCAAAGGCTATCCAGTACATGGGTGAGCTCCCTGTCTTCGGGTTGGCGAAAACCTATACCGCCAGGCTCCCCCGCGTCAAACCGGACCGGGCGGAAAAAGCCATTTGGCCTTCCGCCGCGAGCTTGTCCCTTCCCCGCGCCGCTGGCCGGTTTGTGGTGACATTCCTCCCCGTTTCGGGTACAGGCCAGGGACGACGAACGTCGTCTTCGGCGCACAGCCGCCAAAGATTTTACATATGTGTCCAACCGTCATAGTTTTGAGGAGACCCCCTGCATGAGCACCGTCGGTAAGCGGATCAGATCCTACCGCGAGAAACAGAAGCTGAGCATCGAAGACCTGGCGAGCCGCACCGCGCTTGACTACGAATTCATCAAGGCCGTGGAAGAGGACGACATGTACCCCTCCCTGCGCCCGCTGGTCAAACTGGCCCGCGCCCTCGGCGTCCGGCTGGGCACGTTCATGGACGACCAGGTGTCGAGCGACCCGCTCATCGTCCGCCTGGCCGAGCGCGAGGACGAGCTCATCACCCACGTGGACGACGCCGAGCCCGGCATGATCTTCCACTCCCTGGGCAAGGGCAAGACAGACCGCCACATGGAGCCGTTCTTCATCGAGATGCTCCCCGAATCCGCCAAGGAGACGGCCCTCTCCTCCCACGAGGGCGAGGAGTTCATCGTGGTCCACTCCGGCAAGGTGCGCCTGATCTACGGCGCGGAGGAGTCCATCCTGGAGCCGGGCGACTCGGTCTATTACAACTCCGTTGTGCCGCACAACATCGCTTCGGCGGGCGGCAAGGCGGAAATCTACGCCGTTCTCTACTTTCCCGAGTAGGTCGTCATGGCAGCGCTCAGAGAAATCACCCTCGGCCAACTGCTGGAAGAGACCGCATCGAAATATCCGGAAAACGAGGCCCTGGTATACGTCGACCGCGACTTCCGCCTGACCTGGCGGGAGTTCGACAACCTGGTGGACACCGTGGCCAAGGGCCTCATGGCCCTTGGCGTGGAAAAGGGCGAAAAGGTGGCCGTGTGGGCCAACAACGTGCCCTACTGGGTCACGCTCCAGTTCGCCACGGCCAAGATCGGCGCAGTCCTGCTCACGGTCAACACCCACTACCGCTCCCACGAGCTCCAGTTCCTGCTGGAAAACTCCGAGACCGAGAACCTCTTCATCATCGGCGAGTACCGGGACCACGACTACCTGTCCACGGTCTACGAGCTGGTGCCCGAGCTGAAGGTCCAGGAGCGGGGACACCTGCGCACCGACAAGTTCCCGCACCTCAAGCGGGTCTTCTACCTCGGCCATGAGAAGCACCGGGGCATGTACTCCATCCCCGAGCTCCAGGCCATGGCCGCCGTGGTCACGGAAGAGCGGTACGCGGCTCGCAAGGCCGGGCTCGACGTCCACGACGTGGTCAACATGCAGTACACCTCGGGCACCACCGGGTTCCCCAAGGGCGTGCAGCTCACCCATTACAACATCACCAACAACGGCTACTGGATCGGCAAGAACCAGGGTTTCGTCGCGGGCGACCGGCTCTGCCTGCCCGTGCCGCTCTTCCACTGCTTCGGCTGCGTGCTCGGGGTCATGGCCTGCGTCAACCACGGCGTGACCATGGTCATCGTGGAGGACTTCGTGACCCTCGACGTCATGAACGCCGTGGACGTGGAGAAGTGCACCGCCCTCTACGGCGTGCCGACCATGTACATCGCCATCCTCGAACACCCCATGTTCAAGCGGTTCGACTTCTCGCACCTGCGCAAGGGCATCATGGCCGGCTCCACCTGCCCGGTGACCGCCATGAAGAAGGTCATGGACGTCATGAACATGAAGGACATCACCATCTGCTACGGCCTGACCGAGGGCAGCCCGGTGATGTCCCAGACCACACCCGGCGACACCATCGAGCACATGACCGAGACCGTGGGCCCGGCCATGCCCGAGATCGAGATCAAGATCGTCAACCCGGAGACGGGCGAGACCGCGCCGACCGGCGAGGTCGGCGAAATCTGCTGCCGGGGCTACAACGTCATGAAGGGGTACTACAACAACCCCGAGGCCACGGCCAAGGCCATCGACGCGGACGGCTGGCTCCACTCCGGCGACCTGGGCGTCATGGCCGACGACGGCTACCTGACCATCACCGGCCGCCTCAAGGACATGATCATCCGGGGCGGCGAGAACGTCTACCCGCGCGAGATCGAGGAGTTCCTCTACCACATGGACGGCGTGCGCGACGTCCAGGTGGCGGGCGTGCCCAGCCGCAAGTTCGGCGAGGAAGTCGGGGCCTTCGTGGTGCTCAAGGAGGACGCGGAACTGACGCCCGAGGACGTCATGGACTTCTGCCGCGGCAAGATATCGCGGTACAAGATTCCCAAGTACGTCACCTTCCTGGACGAGTTCCCCATGACCGCCTCGCGCAAGGTGCAGAAGTACAAGCTGCGCGAAATGGCCGCCGACCTCTGGCCGGACGCCTAGGCCAAGCGACACGACTCCGGGGGAAGCCGCGCATCCGCAAGGCTTCCCCCGTTTTTCGACGATACGACGACAGGCAGTCACTCCCGCGACGATTTTCCCCCGCAACTGCCCCCCGCGCCGCCCTGCGGCGTCTTCAACGAAACGCAAACGCCTCGGCAGCCTCCCGGCTTCCGGGCCGCCGGGACCATCCCCGGCGCATCACTCATCGCCATGGCAGGAGGAAGGCATGGAACAGTACAAGGAGATCGCCCCGCGCCTGATCGGATTGCGCGAGGGCATCGGCTGGACGGTCAAGGAAATGGCGGACCTGCTCGGTATGTCCGAGGAGAAGGTGGAACGGTACGAGTCCGGCTCGGTGGAGATTCCCGTGGGCTACCTGCTCGACGTCTCGCGCCTGTGCCGGGTGGACCTTACCACGCTCATCTCCGGGCGCGAGCCGCACCTCAAGTCCTACGCCCTGGTCCGCAAGAACGAAGGATTCGCCGTGGACCGGCGCAAGGACTACGACTACAAGAGCCTGGGCTACAAGTTCGCCGGGCGCGAGATGGAGCCGTTCCTCATCACCGTGCCGCCCAAGAGCGGCGACGAGATGACCGAGACCTCCCATCGCGGCCAGGAGTTCATCTACGTCCTGGAGGGCCGCCTGGAGGTCCGTCTCGGCGGCGAACCGATCATCGTTGAGCCCGGCGACTCCCTCTATTTCAACTCCGAGACGCCCCACGCCCTGCGCGGCCTGGACGGCCGGGACGTCAAGTTCCTCGACGTGATTCTATAGGGCTGGCCGGAAGCTCCGGCCCGCCCGGACCGCATGGTCGCCGGTCTTGTTCAGAAGCAAAGCAACTATTTGGAATCACGGAGAATGATTAGAATGTACAGCAAAGAGGAATATCAGAGCTACGAGGACCTGGCGGCCCGGTACAAACCCGAGTGCCCCGACACCTTCAACTTCGCCTACGACGTGCTCGACCACATGGACCCGGCCAAGACCGCGCTCATCCATGTGGACGACGACTACCACCGCCGCGAGTTCGACTTCGCCTTCTTCCAGCAGGCCTCCTGCCGCCTGGCCAACGCCCTGCTCGCGCGCGGCGCCAAGAAGGGCGACCGGGTCATGCTCGTGCTCTACCGCCGCCTGGAGTACTGGACGGTCATGCTCGCCCTGCACCGCATCGGGGCCATCCCCATCCCCTCCCCGTCCCTGCTGACCAGGAAGGACATCACCGAGCGCGTCAACTACGCGGGCATCTCGGCCATCATCTGCGAGGACTCCATCCGCGAGCGGGTGGACCGGGCCCGGCCCGATTGCCCCGGCCTGAAGCACCTGGTCCAGGTCGAGGGCGAGCCGAGCGACGGCTGGGTCGGCTACGACACCCTGCTCGCCGAAGGCGCGCCCGAGCTGCCGCGCTCCGCCGACACGCCCTGCGGCAACGATCCCATGGTCATCTTCTTCTCGTCCGGCACCACAGGCCTGCCCAAGATGGTCGTTCACAACCACAAGTACGCCTACTCCCACTACACCACCGGCGCGCTCTGGCACGACCTGGAGCCCGACGACGTCCACCTGACCGTGTCCGACACGGGCTGGGGCAAATCGGTCTGGGGCAAGTTCTACGGCCAGTGGATGGCCGGGGCCGCCATCTTCGTCTGGGACTTCCGGGGCAAGTTCGTGCCCGCCCACCTGCTCCAGGTCGTGGCGGACAACAAGGTCACCACCTTCTGCGCACCGCCCACCATCTACCGCTTCCTGGTGCGCGAGGACCTCTCCAAGTACGACCTCTCCGCCCTGCGCCACTGCACCACGGCGGGCGAGCTGCTCAACGACTCGGTCTTCCACGACTGGAAGAAGGCCACGGGAATGCCCATCTACGAAGGGTACGGCCAGACCGAGACCACCCTCCAGGTGGCCACCTTCAAGTTCATGGAGCCCAAGCCCGGGTCCATCGGCAAGCCCGTGCCCGGCTGGAACATCCAGCTCATGGACGAAGAGGGCCGCAAGGTGCCCCAGGGCGAGGAAGGCGAAATCTGCATTCGCATCGACAAGCCGGTCATCGGCCTGTTCGACGCCTACATGGACGAACCGGAGAAGACCGCCTCGGTCAAGTTCGACGGCTGGTACCACACCGGCGACAAGGCCTGGGCCGACGAGGACGGCTACCTCTGGTTCATGGGCCGCACCGACGACCTCATCAAGAGCTCGGGCTACCGCATCGGGCCCTTCGAGGTGGAGTCCGCCCTGGTGGCCCACGACGCGGTCATCGAGGCGGCCGTCACCGGCCTGCCGGACGACGTGCGCGGCCAGTTGGTCAAGGCCACGGTGGTCCTGGCCCCCGGCTACGAGCCGTCCGAGGAGCTGACCAAGGCCCTCCAGGCCTTTGTCCGCGAGGTCACCGCGCCCTACAAGTACCCGCGCGTCATCGAATACGTGGACGAGCTGCCCAAGACCATCAGCGGCAAGATCAAACGCAAGGAAATCCGCGAGGCGGACCTGAAAAAATACGCCAAGTAAGACAAAGGGCGGCCCGCAAGGGCCGCCCCAGGTCGCCGAGAAACGGCCATCCGCGTCGTTGCCGCAAAAAATCCAGAGCCTCGCGTGGTTTTAACCAAGCGAGGCTCTGGATTTTTCTTGCGCCCAACATCCGGCAGTTCCCCGGCGGTCTGGCCGATTGAACTTCGCCAACAAATGCAGCCGCCCTTTTGTTTGGCTACCGCGCGACCGGAGGCTCCTTCCTGCCCCCTCCCGAATAGACGCAGGCCCGCCTTTGCAATCGACCGTCTCTCTGCTAGAACGGGGGCAAAGGAGATGCGCATGACCAAGCTGAAGCTGGTGAGCATGGTCAAGGCGGCCGGCTGAGCCGCCAAGATCGCTCCGGGGGACCTGGAGCAGGCACTGTCCGGGCTGCGGCCCGTGGAGGACGACCGCGTGTTGGCCGGGAAGCCGGGCGACAACGAGGACTCCGTCATCTTGTCCTTTCCGCAGGGCAAGGCGCTGCTCCAGACCGTCGATTTCTTCACCCCCACGGTGAACGACCCCTACCGCTTCGGCCGCATCGCGGCGGCCAACGCCCTGTCCGACGTCTACGCCATGGGCGGCACGCCCTGGTCGGCCATGAACATCGTCTGCTTTCCCATGAAGAAACTGCCCGGCTCGGTGCTGACCGAGGTCCTGCGCGGCGGGCTGGACACCGTGCTGGAGGCCGGGGCCGTGCCCGCGGGCGGGCACAGCGTGGAGGACGACGAGATCAAGTTCGGGCTGGCCGTTTCCGGGCTGGTGGACCCGGGCCGCTTCGCCTCCAACCGGGGGTTCCGGCCCGGCGACGAACTGCTCCTTACCAAGCCCATCGGCACGGGCGTGCTCTCCACGGCGGTCAAGGGCGAGATGCCGGGCTGCGAGGCCATGGAGGACGTGCTCTTCGAGGTCTGCGGCCGGCTGAACAAGGCGGGCGGCGAGGTCATCGACCGCCTGGGCCTCAAGGGGGCCACGGACGTGACCGGCTTCGGCCTGGGCGGCCATCTCATCGAGGTGGCCCAGGCCAGCGGCGTGACCGTGGAGCTGCGCATGGAGGCCGTGCCGCTCATCGGCCAGGCCCTGGACCTGGCGCGCATGGGGCTGATGCCCGCGGGCTCCATCTGCAACCGCAACCATTACCTGCCCAAGGTGTTCGTCGCCGAAGGGCTCGACCCGGTGTGGGTGGACATGATGTTCGACGCCCAGACTTCGGGCGGGCTGGTCCTGGCCGTTCCGCCGGAGCGGGTGGACGAGGCGGCGGCCCTGCTGCGCGCGGCGGGCGACCTGGCCGCGCCCATCGGTACGGTCCTGCCCCGAAACGGAGAAGCGCCCCTGCTGCGCATCGTCTGATCCTGGGAATTATCCGGCCCATTCGGCCACGACCCGGTGCAGCTCGGCCTCCAGCACGGACAGGTCGAAGGGCTTGGCCACGTAGCCGTTCATGCCTGCGGCCAGGAACCGGTCGCGGTCGCCCTTCATGGCGTGGGCCGTGAGGGCCACCACAGGCAGGGACAGCCCCAGGTCCTCGCGGATGGCCCTGGTGATGGCCATGCCGTCCAGGCCCGGCATCTGAATGTCCATGAGCACGCAGTCGAACTGTCCGGCCCGGAGCGCATCCAAGGCCTTTTCCCCGTTTTCCACACAGACCACGCGGTGCCCGAGGCGACCAAGCAGATGCTCGACCACGGCCCGGTTGATGCGCTCGTCCTCGGCCACGAGGATGGAGAGGCCTCCCGCCCCTTCCGCAGCGGGGACCGCCGGGCCGCCCGCCGAGTGCTCGGCGCAGTCGGCCCCCACGGTGAAGGCCACGGTGGTGCCCGTGCCGAGATCGCTCTCCATGGAGACGTTGCCGCCCATGAGCGTGACCAGGCGGCGCACGATGCCCAGTCCCAGGCCGGTGCCCTGGTACTTTCGGGTGGAGGAGCCGTCCACCTGGGTGAAGGGATCGAACACGGTGTCCAGCTTGCCGTCGGGAATGCCGATGCCGGAGTCGGACACGGCGAAGAAGATGCGGACGCGGCCGTCGGGCATGGGAATGGCCAGGGGGTAGGCCGCCACCTCTATCCAGCCGGTCTCGGTGAACTTCGAGGCGTTGCCCACCAGGTTGAAGAGAATCTGCCGGAGCCGCCCCTTGTCCGCGATGAAGTGGCGGGGCAGGGACTCGTCGATGCGCCAGTCGATGGAGAGCCCCCGCGCCTCCGCCTGAAAGCGGAAGACCGAAACCACGGACTCCAGCAACTCGCCGAGCTCAAAGGGTTGCCCCTCCAGCTCCAGCTTGCCCGACTCCACCTTGGACAGGTCCAGAATGTCGTTGAGGATCTGGAGCAGGTTGCGGCCCGAGTTCACGGCGGTGTCCAGGTAGTCGCGCTGCTCCTCGTCCAGGTCGGAGAGCTGGAGGATCTGAAGCATACCGAGCAGCCCGTTGAGCGGGGTCCGGATCTCGTGGCTCATGTTGGCCAGGAATTCGTTCTTGGCCAGGCTGGCGGCCTTGGCCTCGGACATGGCCACGCGCAGGTCCTCGGCCATGTTCTTGAGCTCGGTGATGTCCGCGCTCATATGCATGTGGACCATCTCGCCCCCCAGCCAGCGGATGGCCCGGTCATGGTCCAGGGACCATTGCCGGGTCCGGGGGTTGTAGCGCTCGCGGACCAGGGTGTCCACCGGCTCGCCCGCCTCGTTCAGCAGCCGGTTCGAGGCTTCGGGCCCGCGCTGGTCGGGATCGTCCCGGAACAGGTCGAGGCACTGCGCATCCTCGGGCGCGGCGTTGAACGCCTCGCGCATGTGGGCGTTCATGAAGAGCACAACCTCGCCATCCAGGGTCGAAACGAAGATGTCGGCGTCGATGGCGTCAAGGATGGTCAGCAGCCGCTCGTGGGATTTCCGCAGGTTTTCTGCGGCGCGCCGCTCCAGGGTCACGTCCCGGGTGGAGCCGTAGACGCGGCGGACCACGCCCGCAGCGTTCAGCTCGGGAATCGCCTTGCCCACCAGGATGGTCTCCTCGTTCCCCGGCAGGGCGGGCCGGTACTCCACTTCCAGCGGCCGCTTGTCGCGAATGACCCTGGTGAACACCGAGGCGAGCTTGGCCCGGTCTTCCGGTAGGACGTAACGGTCCAGGCACGCGTCAAAGGAGAACGGACGGGAATCGGGCCGCACCCCGTGCAGCCGGTACTGCCCTTCCGTCCAGTGCAGTTCGTTGGCCTCCAGGTCGTATTCCCAGCCGCCTGTCCGGCTGATGCGCTGCACCTCGTTGAGCAGCTCCTGGCTGCGCCGGAGCTCCTCCTCCACCCGGTTGCGTTCGGTCAGGTCGTACGCGTAGGCGAAGAGGAGCTCCCGCCCGCCATACCGCCGGTGGTGGCTGGTGACGCCAACGGGCATGGGTGAGCCGTCCCGGCGGCGGTGCACCGCCTCGAACCGGAGGATGCCCTGGGACCGGCGGTCGGCCCAGTAGGACGCCCACTCCCCCTTGCCGATCTCGCTGTTGACGTCGCTTATGCTCATCGTGAGCATTTCCTCGCGGGAGTAGCCGAGGCTCTTCACAGCCGCCTCGTTGACGTAGACCAGCCGACCGCGCTCGTCGACCCAGAAGATGTCGATGGGGGCCACGTCCACCGAGTACTGCGTCAGGCGCAGGGCCTCCTCGGCCCGCTTGCGCTCGGTGATGTCCACGATGCTGCCCTCGTACATCTCCGGACGCCCTTCGGCGTCGTGCACGGCCCGCACGTTCACCGCGACCCACAGGACCTCTCCGTCCCGCCGCAGCATCCGCACCTCGTGGTCGCGGATGTCCACCTCGCGGCGCAGTTCCGCCAGCATCCGGGTCCGGTCGCCGACATCGGCATAGAGCTGTGTCCAGATGTCCGTCACGCTCTCCATGACATGCTCGGGCGTGTCGTAGCCCAGGATGCGGGCCAGGGAGGGGTTGACGTTCAGGAAGCGGCCCTCGGGCAGGGACTGGAACAACCCGGCCACGGAGTGCTCGAAAATGTTGCGGTATCGGGCCTCGCTCTCGCGCAGCAGCGCCTCGGCCCGCTTGGACTCCGTGATGTCGGCGATCATGGCGAAGACGCCGATGAACTCGCCGCTTTCCTCGCGCAGCGGCGCGGCCGAGACCAGTCCCCACACCTCCTCGCCGTCCTCGCGCAGAAACCGGCACTCGAACCGGCCGGGACCGGCCTCGCCGGGGCTCAGAAAGCGTCCCTCCATGGCCTCCCGCACCTCGGGCGCCAGGAAGCCGGCCACGGGCTGGCCCAGCATCCGCCCCACGCCGCGCCCCAGAAACTCGCCGGTCTTGCGGTTTGCGTAGGTCACCCGGCCGCCCGCGTCCAGGCCCATGATGCCCTCGTTGACCGTCTCCACGATGCGCCGGTACTGGACCGCGCGCTGCTCCAGGGCCTGCTCGGCCTGGATGCGGGCGGTAACGTCGCGGACGTACGCGGCCACCTTGGAGATCCGCCCGGCCTCGTCCGTCACGGGATACATGGCCGCGTCCAGCTCGCGGCCCCGGAACGACGCCTGCAGGCTGGACGCCCCCCCGCTCGAAACGACGTGGCCGAAGGCCTGGCGCAATTCTTCCCTGAGCCGCCCGGAGAGCGAATCCAGCACGGGCCTGCCCACGGCCTTCGCCGGATCGAGCCGCAGCAGCTCGGCCATGTTCCGGTTCAGCGTGAGGATGGTTCCCTCCCGCGAGAGCAGCGCCATGGCGTCGGCCGTGGCCTCGAACAGGGCGCGCAGGGAACGCTCGCTGTCGCGCACCCGCAGCTCCATCCGCTTGCGCTCGGAAATGTCCCGGGTGGCGCCCATGAAACCGATGCGCTCGCCCTTTTCGTTGCGCATGGTCCGGACCACCACCTCCGCCCAGACGGTGGAGCCGTCCTTGCGCACCAGCTCGGCCTCGTTCAGACGGGGTTCGGAGTCCGCCGACTCGGCCTCGTCGGCGATGAGCCTCCAGTAGGCCTTCTCGATGCACACCCGCGAGGCGGGCGTCACCCCGTCCAGAACGCTCCGGCCGATCATCTCCTCTGGCAGGTACCCCCGCAGCGAGCTGATGGACGGGCTGATGTAGGTGATCCGCAGCTCGTTATCCAGGGTCCAGAGAACGTCCCCGGAATTTTCGGCCAGCATCCGGTAGAGGCGCTGGGAGCGGACGGCCTCCCGCTGGCCGGAAAGGTCCTTGACGAGAGCCCAGGCGGCCTGGGGGGCGCCCTTCTCGTCCCGGATGACCCCGTTGTGAACCAGGACCGGCACCAGGCTGCCGTCGGCATGGTAGTAGGCCTTCTCATACTCGCCGCAGCGGCCCTGGCCCACCGCAGGGTCACAGAAGACGGACCCGATGTGCGGACCGAATTCGTCGGGCGACAGGGAGTGGGCGCTCACGCCGAGCAGTTCCTCGCGGGTCCGGCCCAGCAGGGTGGCCAGGGCCGGGTTGACCTCGACGATCACGCCCTGGAGATTCGTGAAGAGGATGCCGTCGGCCGTGGCGTCGAACAGCCCCCGGAACCGCTGCTCGCTGATCGACAGGCGGCGCTCGCTCCGGCGCCGGGCCGTGATGTCGTGCAGGATGGCGTGGGCGCGCGCCCCCTTTCCCGTCCGCTCCATTTGGCTGTCCAGGCTGACGAGGACCGGCGAACCGTCCCGGCGCAGCAAGGTGTACTCCAGGCCGCTCGCGGCCCCCTGTTCCAGGAAGCCGGGGAAGACGTCATTGTGCCGCCGCCTCGATGCCTCGTCCAGGAACTCGCCGATACCCCGGCCCACGACCTCGTCCTCGCTCCCGTAGCCCAGCATGTCCAGCCAGGCCCGGTTGACCGCCAGGAGCCGGGCCTCTCCGTCCACGGACATGTAGGGCAGCGGCGAGTGGTCCAGCAGCTCGCGGACCGGGTTCGCCGCCGACCGCGCGCGCAGCAGATTGAGCTCCTCGATGAGCTGGGCTTTGGTCTTGCTGGCGTCGCTGGTCATGGCATGCGTATTGGGGTGACGTGAGGATTCAATAGCGTTCTATCCCAGATGACAAGAAGAATCCCTTATAAATGTGTCACTCCCCCAAAATTCAGGCGAAGACCGGACGACGCGCCTGGGACTGTGGTCGGCCCAGCAGGAAAATGCCGAAGGTGGCCAGCAGGTTGGGCAGGAAGGTGATGATCCGCCCCTTGTCGTCGTGGTGGTGGGTGGAGATGGCCACCTCGCGCACGATGGGTACGGAGAGGTCCCGGCAGAAGCGGCGGAAGTCCACGATGGGCACCACGTGGATGTTCGGGGAGTTGTGCCACTCGTAGGGCAACTCCCGCGAGATGGGCGCGCGGCCCTGGAAGAACATCTGGAAGCGGTTGCGGATGTGGGTGAAGTTGGGAAACGAGACCACGCCGAGCCGTCCCACGCGCAGCATCTCGCGGATCAGCCGGGTGGGGTCCGCCACCTGTTGCAGGGTGCGCGAGAGGATGACGTAGTCGAAGGCGTCGTCCGGGTAGTCCTCGATCTCCTCGTAGATGTCGCCGTGGATGACGGTCAGCCCCTTGGCGATGGCCTCGCCCGCGGCCCGCTCGTCGATCTCCACGCCCGTGCCCTTGATGCCCTTCTCGCGCGTCAGGTGCGTAAGCAGCGAGCCGGTGCGGCAGCCGAGGTCGAGGACCTTGGAGCCCGGCTCGATCCAGGAGGCGATGACCTGGAGATCAAAACGCATGGCCACCTCCCGTGAGGTCTGCGTGGGCGCGGTCCAGGAATCCCCGGAGCAGGGCCTCCAGCCGCTCGTTGGGCAGGAGGAAGGCGTCGTGCCCCCACGGGGCTTCGATCTCGCAGAAGCTGACGTCGAGCCCGTTCTTCTTCATGGCCTTGACCATGGTCCGCGACTGGTAGGTGGGATAAAGCCAGTCCGAGGTGAAGGATACCACCAGGTAGCGGCTCTTCGATCGGGAGAAGGCGGCCACCAGCGAGCCGTCGCCGTGCCGGTTCTCCAGGTTGAAGTAGTCCGCCGCCTTGGTCAGGTAGAGGAAGGAGTTGGCGTCGAACCGGTCCACGAACTTGTTGCCCTGGTAGCGCAGGTAGGACTCCACCTGGAAGTCCGCCTCGAAGTCGAAGGAGAGCTCGCACCGGTCCTGGAGGCGGCGGTCGAACTTCTGGCGCATGGACTCGTCGGAAAGATAGGTGATATGGCCGACCATGCGGGCCACGGCCAGGCCGTGCTCGGGCCGCCCGGCGTCGTAGTAGTCGCCGTGGTTCCACTTGGGGTCGGCCATGATGGCCTGGCGGGCCACCTCGTTGAAGGCGATGGCCTGGGCCGAGTGCTTGGTGGTGGTGGCCAGGGGGATGGCGGCCCGGACCCGGCCGGGATAGCGCACGGCCCACTCCAGGACCTGCATACCGCCCACGGACCCGCCCACCACGGCCAGGAGCGTGTCGATGCCCAAGTGGTCCACCAGCCGCCGCTGGCAGCGGACCATGTCGCCGATGGTCACCACCGGAAAGGCCGCGCCATAGGGCTTGCCCGTGGCCGGGTTTTCGGACATGGGCCCGGTGGAGCCCATGCACCCGCCGATGACGTTGGAGCAGATGACGAAATATTTGTTGGTGTCGACGGGCTTGCCCGGCCCGACCATGCGGTCCCACCAGCCCGGCTTGGGGTCGTCGGGGTGGTAGTATCCCGCAGCGTGGGAGTCCCCTGTCAGGGCGTGGCAGACAAGGATGGCGTTGGACCGGTCGGCGCTGAGCTCGCCGCAGGTCTCGTAGGCCAGGGTCACCGGGGCCAGCTCGCGCCCGCAGTCCAGCTTGAGTCCCCCGCCCTCGTCGCCGAAGGTGAAGTACCGTTTTTCAACCTGCCCAACCGAGGGGCCGAGATCAAGATTCGCTTCCATTCCGGGGAAGGTAAGGCAGGCCGGGTCCGGGGTCAATGGCCGGGGCAAAGGCCGGGATCACCCCCCCGGGCGGATCAGGCCGCCTTGGGCAACAGCCAGGCGAAGAAAAGCTTGCGCCGGGCCTCGTTCATCTCCATCTGGGCCGACAGGCACATGTTGTAGACGTTCTGGGCAAAGGCCTCCGCCAGCTCCTTGGCCGAATGCGCCTCCTTGTCGAAACGGTATTTGCACCGGTACAGCCCGTAGATGACGAAGTTGGCCTGCTGGCGCGAGATGGCCGCCCCGCTGGCCACGCACCGGTCCCTGACTCTGCGGGACGTCTCCGTGAAGCCGTGGCCGTTCTCGTTGATGGACGAGGCCAGCTCCCGGAAGAGCACGGCGTAGGTCTCGGGCGAGAGCAGCGGCGTGTCCGTCAACTGGTGGACCTGCTTGGCCAGATCGAAAATGTCGGGATGCGCTTCGAGGAAGGGGTTGCTCGCGGCCTCGGCTTCGGGCAGCGCGTGCTTTTCCGGATCGTAGACGTAGCCGGGGATGGCGAACGACATCTCCAGCCCGTCGAGGTCGAGGGAGGACAGAAAATCCTTCAGCCGCCCCGCCCCGAACCAGTCGTCGGAGCGCCTGTCCGGATACCGCTTGCGGATGGCGTCGCCGATGGTGGCGATGACCGTCGGCGTCGAAGCGGAGCGGACCATCCGCAGCACGAGCTCCGCGATGTCCTTCCGGATGTCCTCGTCCGCCGCCTCGGCCTCGTCCTCGGCCGCGCCCAGGTCCAGCTCCAGGTCCGCGTTGACGTCGGCCCCGAGGGCCTCGTCGATGAACCGCTCCTCGCCCAGGAGCACGGTGGCCGCCGCCTTGTAGGCCAGGTTCGCCCCGCCCACGGTCAGCACGGTGGTAAGCCGGGCGTTCTCCCGCAGCTTGATGAGCACCGGCCGGAAGTCGCTGTCGCCCGAAAAGATGATGAACTCGTCGTAGGTCGGGTTCTCCTTGTCCAGGGTCTCCAGGATGTCGAGAACCATGTGGATGTCCGAGCTGTTCTTGCCCTGGGAGGTCAGGGTCGGGCAGTCGACCACGCTGAACGCCGCCTTGATGAAATAAGGCCGGAACCGGCTGAACGAGGAGGGGTTGAGATAGCATTTCCTGACCAGCACCTCCCGCCTTTCCATGCCCCTGTCACGTACGAGCACGTTGTTTTCGAGCCACTGGAGCCAGCGGTCCGGATGCTCGGCGAAGCTGTCGGCCAACCGCTGGTCCTGGCCTTTCAGGCTGAGGTAGATGTTGTCGAAGTCGACGAAAAGCGCGCTCTTGAAAATCGGCATGGGCAGGTCTCCCGGTTCGAACGTAATTTCAAAGGAAGCTAACAAAAGCGGTGCGATAAGTAAATAAGATATCTGATAACAAATCGCGCCCGATCACGAGCCCGTGGCGGCCGGCAGCGGACCGGGGCTGGCCCCCTCCACCACCACGCCGCCCAGGAGCTTCCAGGCGAGCATGGCCCAGGGCGCGTTGGTCACGGCGGTGTAGCCGCCCGCGGTCAGTTGGTGCGCCACCTGGGGGGAGCGGTGGCCGGTCAGCCCCACCACCACGATGGGGTTGTCCGGGTCGGGCGAGGCGTAGGCCAGTTCGGCCAGGGTGGCGGGCCAGGGCACGTTGATGGCCCCGGGGATGTGGAAGGAGCGGTATTCGGCCGGGGTGCGCACGTCGATGATCACCGGCGCGTTGTGCTGCTCCACCATCTGCCTGAGGGTCCAGGGGCTCATGTCCGAGACCCCGAACCCGAGCCACCAGGTCACGTCCCAGGCGATGAAGAGGACGATGGCGGTGATGAGGATGCCCAGCCAACGCACGGCCTACCCCAGCTCGAAGGAGGTCACGCCGAAGACCTTGTCCAGGTCCACGGCCGGTTGCCCGGCGGTGTACATGCGCACGGTGGCGAAGACCTCGGTCAGGCCGAGCCCCTCCGCAAGCTTCACGGCCGCCCGGTTGGGCCGGGCCACGTCCAGGTAGAAGGTCTCGCCCGGCACGGACGCCGTCAGGGCCTCCAGCAGGTCCCGGGCGGCCGCCGCGTCGTCGGCGAAGAGCGGGCCGACCTTGCAGCCCCGGATGCAGGGGCGGATCACGCCGTATCCGGCCAGGACGCCGCCCCGCCGGACGCCGAAGGCGTGGCTGCCGCGCGCGGCCAGCCAGGCGCGCAGAAACGCGTCGCGCGGGGCCGGGAAACACTGCCGGTCATAGGCGGCCACGTCCGCGAAGTCCGCCTCCCCAAGCCGATGAACGCTTTCGGGAACGGTCCCTCCCGCCACGCCCTCGTACCGGGCCGAGCGGTAGGCCGTGGCGAAGCCCGAACGGACGTAGTTGGCCTCCTGGGCCGGGACCGCGTCCAGCCCGATGTTGGCGCATCCGTCCAGACGGCGCAGGGCGTGGTTCCAGAGGCGCAGCCCCCAGCCCCGGCCGCGCGCCTCCGGGATCATGATGTACAGCCCGGCGAACCCGAAGCCGTCGCCGTAGCGCACGGCCGAGATGCAGCCCACGGGCCTGCCGTCCAGCTCGGCCAGGAAGAAGCCCTCGGGATCGGCGGCGAAAAAGCTCTCTGCGTCGGACAGGCCGGAGTTCCAGCCCTCGCCCGTGGCCAGGGCCATGGCGAAGTCCACGTCCTCCCGGCCCATGGTCCGGATGGTCGGCGCGTCACTCATGGTCCGTCTCCTTGTCGAGCTTCACGGTCAGGGTGGAGTCCGGCTTGAGCAGCACGTCCCGCTGCGGGAACGGGAAGGCGATGCCGTTCTCGTGGAAGAGATGCCAGATGCGCACCAGCACGTCGCTCTCGACGTTGGCCAGCCCGGCCTCGGCGTCCGCGATCCAGAAGCGAAGCTCCAGGTTCACCGAGTTGTCGCCGAAGCCCACCAGCCGGGGCGCGGGCGGCGGGGAGGCCAGCACGCGCGGGACGGCGCCGGCGGCCTCGGGCAGCAGGGCCATGGCCTTGTCCAGGTCCGACTCGTAGGCGATGCCCACCGGGACCTCCAGCCGGATGTTGCGGTCCGTGTAGGTCCAGTTGACCACCTCGCCGGTGATGAGCTGCTCGTTGGGGATTAGGTATTCCTTGCCGTTGCGGGCCAGGATGGAGGTGTAGCGGCCCTGCATGTCGCGCACCACGCCGAAGACGCCGCCCACCTCGATGGTGTCGCCGGGCTTGATGGAGCGGTCCATGAGCAGGAGGACGCCCGCCACGTAGTTGGAGAAGATGGTCTTGAGCCCGAAGCCGATGCCCACGCCGAGCGCGCTGGAGAAGATGGCCAGGCTGGTCAGGTCGATGCCCACCCAGGACATGGCCACCAGCACGGCCGAGGTGTAAAGCGCGAGCTTGAACCCCTTGGCCAGGAGAACCTGGAGCGAGGGCGAGAGGCCGCGCGCCGTGGCGATGCGCCGGTTGACGAACTGCACGCCCAGGGAAGCGGCCTGGAGAAAGATGACGGCCAGGACCACGCCCTTGATGACGCCCAGGGCCGAGAACGAGGTCCCGCCCACGGTCAGGCGCAGGCCGCCGAGAAAATCGGTGATGGGCGAAAGCAGGCCGAAGACCGACAGGGCGGCCACGGCCCAGACCAGGGAGACCACGCCGCGCGCCAGGGCGCGGTTGGGCATGATCGAGGTCAGGAGGCGGATGACGATCCAGGCCACGGCCACGTCGCAGGCAGCGCCGAGCACGCCGGGCTGGCGCTCCAGGGCGCGGAACACGCCCGCGCACGCCTCCAGGACCACCACGAACGCGGCCACATTGCCCACGTCCACCACGGCCCGGACCACGGCCCGGACCATGCCGCCGAACCCCTTGGCGTCCACCCGCTCCAGCAGGCGGCGCTCGTACCCGCGCCAGGCCAGGGCCGTCAGGACATAGGCCAGGGCCACGCACACCCACTGGGCGGCCGTGTTCCAGGTCAGGACGTTGGCCTGGAACCAGGTCAGCAGGAACTCATAGGCGGCGGCCAGTCGCTGCTCCATCGTCACCTCCGGCTAGCGTCCGTGGCGTCAGGAGGCCCGCCACAGATCAACGGCCACGCCGAAAAAGAGGATCACGGAAATGACGCCGTTCAGGGTGAAGAAGGCCACGTTGACCCGGCTCATGTCGTCGGGCCGGACCAGCAGGTGCTCGGCCACCAGGACCACGGCCATGGCCCCGGCCACCAGGAAGTAGAACCCGCCCAGCCCGGCCACCCAGCCCGCCAGCAGGAAGCACGCGGCGGCCACGGCGTGGGCCAGGCTGGAGACGGCCAGGGCCGCCGGGACGCCCAGCCGGGCCGGGATGGACCACAGCCCGCGCTCGCGGTCGAAGTCCGCGTCCTGGCAGGCATAGAGCAGGTCGAACCCGGCCACCCACAGGGTCACGCCCAGGAAAAGCAGCGCGGCCGCGGGGGTGAAGACCGGGTCCACGCACAGCCAGCCCGCCACCGGGGCCAGCCCCAGCACCGCGCCGAGCACGAAATGGCACCAGTAGGTGAACCGCTTGCAGAAGCTGTAGAAGGCGCTCACCCCCAGCGCCACGGGCGAGAGCAGCAGGCACAGCGGGTTCATCAGCGCGCACGCGCCCACGAAGATCAGGGCCGTGGCCGCGATGAAGGCCAGGGTGAACCGGGTGGAGAGCTCGCCCGTGACCAGGGGGCGGCCCTGGGTCCGGGGGTTCTCGCGGTCGATCTCCAGGTCCGCATAGCGGTTGAAGGCCATGGCGAAGGAGCGCACCGCGACCATGGCCACGGTGAGGACCAGCAGGCTCCACGCGCCGGGCCAGCCGCGCGCCGCCAGGAACGCTCCGGCGAAGGCGAACGGCAGGGCGAACACCGAGTGCTCGATCTTTATCATCCGGCAGACCAGGCCGAGATCCCGTGCAATGGACATCCGCTTCCCTTCCCTCAGTATTTGTTGACCAGAATGGCGCCCGCCACGACCAGGACCACCCCGAGCAGCCGGGGCCACGAGGCCGCGTGCACGGCATAGCTGACCAGGCCGAAATGGTCCAGCACCAGAGCGGCCAGGAACTGGCCGGCCAGGAGCCAGGCCATGGAGGACGCCGCCCCTATCTGCTGGGCCAGGATGATGGTGATGGTGACGAAGAAGGCCCCAAGCAGGCCGCCGGTCCACGCCCACCAGGGCGCGGACGCGGCCATGGCCAGGGTCGGGACCGGCCGGGCGGCGAAGGTGTAGGCGGCCAGGGCAACGGCCCCCACCGCGAACGAGACGAAGGCCGCGAAGATCGGGTCGCCCATGGCGTAGCGCAGCCGCAGGTTGATGCCCGCCTGAACCGGCATGGCCGCCCCGGCCACCAGGGCCAGCAAGATGAATATCCACTTCATGCGCGCAGGGTACCGCGATCGGGAGGGTTCGTCCACGGATTTAGGGACGCGCGGATGGGCGCAAACTGTCGGCTCTCCGTAACCCAAGCGCCATTCAACGGCCCCGGGATGGGGGTAGACCGGGGCAACGGACCACCTTCAACCGGGAGCGACCCAAATGACCAACACCAACCGCAAGGCCATTCGCAACCACCTGATGCATACCCTGTCCGTGCTCAGCGGGCAGGACACCAACGAACCCTTCGTCCTGGAAAACTGCCCGGACGAGACCGACTTCGCGAGCCAGCTCACCCTCCAGGGCGTGAACCTGGCCGTGCGCAAGCGGCGCACCGCCCGGATCATGGAGCTGGAGAACGCGCTGCGCCGCGTCTCCGACGCCGACTTCGGCGAGTGCGAGGAGTGCGGCGACCGGATCGGCCTGGCCCGGCTCAAGGCCAACCCTTCGGCCCGCCTGTGCGTCCACTGCCAGTCGGCGCTGGAGGACGGCCTGAACCGCTGCGCTTAAAGCCAAGCCGACCGAAGACACAACACGCCGCGACCGCGCCGCGGCGACATAGAGGAGGCCCGTCATGGCCGAACCGACTTTCAAGGTGGACCTGCACGTCCACTCCAAGTATTCCACGCGCCCTTCGCAGTGGATCCTCCAGAAGATCGGCTGCCCCGAAAGCTTCACCGAGCCCGCCGACCTCTACGCCATCGCCCGGTCGCGCGGCATGGACCTGGTGACCATCACCGACCACAACACCATCCGGGGGAGCCTCGAAATCGCCCACCTGCCGGGGACCTTCGTCTCCGAGGAGATCACCACCTACTTCCCCGAGGACCGGTGCAAGCTGCACGTCCTGGCCTGGGACATCACCGAGGCCCAGCACGAGGAGATCCAGCGGGTCAGGGAGAACGTCTTCGACCTCGTCCCCTACCTCAGGGGGGAGGGCGTCACCCACGCGCTGGCCCACCCCCTCTTCGCGGTGAACGACCGGCTGACGCCTGCCCACTTCGAGCAGGCGTTGCTGCTTTTCAAGACCTTCGAGGAAAACGGCACCCGCGACGCCCGCCAGAACCAGGTGGTGCGCGACATCCTGACCCGGCTCACCCCCGGCGACATCGAGCGGCTGGCCAACGCCCACGGCATCGCCCCGGTGGGCGACGAGCCGTGGGTCAAGGCGATCATGGGCGGGTCCGACGACCACTCCTCCCTGAACGTGGCCCGCATGCACACCGTGCTCCCCGGCGCGCCGAGCGTGGCGAACGTCCACCAGGGCCTCCGCGCCGGGACCTGCCGCCCGGCCGGAACCCCGGCCACGCCCCGGACCATGGCCCACAACCTCTACGGCATCGCCTACAATTTTTATCGCTCGCGCATGGGGACCATGAGCCACGCCGCCAGCGAGCACCTCTGCTTCCGCTTCGCCAAGGGCGCGCTGGACCCGGGCCGCGAGCCCGACGAAACGGGGCTGATGAACCGCTTCCTGCGGCTCATCGGCCGGGGCAAGGCCACCCTGCACCGCGAATACGGCCCCAGCGAGACCGTGCAGGACGCCCTGCTCAAGGAGGCCGCCGACATCATCGCCCACGACCCGGCCCTCATGGACATCGCCCGGGGCAGAACCCGCGACGTCCTGGTCCTGGAGCGGGAGTGGAGCCGGTTCGTCTCCATGGCCGCCAGCCGTGTCATCTCCCAGTTCGCGGACCGCACCCTCCAGTCCGTGCTCGGGGCCAACCTCTTCGACGTCTTCCACTCCATCGGCTCGGCCGGGTCGCTCTACGCCCTGCTCGCGCCCTACTTCGTCGGCTACGACCTCTTCGCGGGCGAGCGCGACTTCTCGCGCCGGTGCCTGGAGCGGTTCCGGGGCGGCAAGCGGGCCGCCCGGACCGGCCGCGACCTCAAGATCGCCCACTTCACCGACACCTTCGACGAGGTCAACGGCGTGGCCCGGACCATCCGCCAGCAGCTCCAGATGGTGGCCCGCCACGGCAAGGACATGACCGTCATCACCTGCGGCAGCGCGGTGGACGTGCCCGGCGCGGTGAGCTTCAAACCCGTAGGCCGGTTCAACATCCCGGAGTACCCGGAGATCACCCTCTCCTACCCGCCCTTCCTGGACATGCTCACCCACTGCTTCGAGCAGGAGTACGACTGCATCCTGGCCGCCACGCCCGGCCCGGTGGGGCTGGCCGCCCTGGCCATCTCGAAGATTCTCAAGCTCCCCTTCCACGGCACCTACCACACCGCGTTCCCGGAATACGTGGCCGCCTTCACCGAGGACGCCGGGCTGGTGGACGGCTGCTGGCGCTACATGAGCTGGTTCTACAACCAGATGCAGGTCATCTACGCGCCCAGCGAGGCCACCCGGCTCGAACTGGCCGGGCGCGGCATCGACCCCGGCAAGATCGTCACCTACCCGCGCGGGGTGGACACCGACCGCTTCCACCCCGGCAAGCGGAACGGATTCTACCACCGCTACGACATCCAGGGCCGGACCAAGATCCTCTACGTGGGCCGCGTGTCCGTGGAAAAGGGGCTGGACGTGCTCACCGAGGCCTTCCTCAAGGCGACCCGGCTGCGCGACAACCTCCACCTCGTGGTGGTGGGCGACGGCCCCTACCTGGACGAGATGCGCCGCGCCCTGAAGAACGCGCCCGCCACCTTCACCGGCGTGCTCGCGGGCGAACCCCTGGCCCAGGCATACGCCTCGGCCGACGTCTTCGTCTTTCCCTCGGCCACGGACACCTTCGGCAACGTGGTCCTGGAGGCCCAGGCCTCGGGCCTGCCGGTCATCGTCAGCGACAAGGGCGGCCCGCGCGAGAACGTGCTGCCCGACGAGACCGGCCTGGTCTTCCCGGCCGGCAACGCCGACGCCCTGCTCCGCGCCATCCTCCACCTGGTGGACACCCCGGAGCGCATCGAATACATGGGCCGCAAGGCGCGCAACCACGTGGAACGCCGCACCTTCGACTCCACCTTCCTGAAGACCTGGGAGATTTTCGGCACCCAGGTGGCCGGGCGCAACCGGGCCGCCTGACCCCGTTAAAATAATAGCCCGCTTTTCCCTCTCCCCTTAGGGTTTCAATCGACGGGTCGGTCCTCGTCGGACCGCGCCCGCCCCCCGCATCCCAACCACGACGCACGGGGAGAGGCCGATGAAACTCTGGGCGAACGAACTGAAGCCGGGCATGGTGCTCGACGAGGGCGTCTCGGACGCGGGCGGGAAGCTGCTGCTCCCGGCCGGAGCCGTTCTGGACGAGAACCACCTGCGCATCCTGAACATCTGGGGCGTGACCGAGGCCGAGGTGCGCCCGGACAGCGTCCGCCCGGCCGCGCCCCGCAACCCGGCGCAAGCCGCCCTGGCCTCGGCCCACGCCGACGCCCTCTTCGCCCATGCCGACCTCTCCGTCCCCCCCATGGTCGAGCTCAAGCGGGCCTGCGCCAACTTCTACGCCGACCGCCTGGCCGCCGGGGAGCGGCTGCCCCCGCCGCCCGAGCCCGTGGCCGGGCCGGTGGAGCCGCCGCCCGCCCCCCTGTTCGCCGACGCCCGGGAGTTCCTGTCCGCCGACGTGGACCTGGGCGCGTTCCCGGCCATCTACCACCGCATCGTCGAGGCGTTGCACGACCCGGTCTCCTCGTCCGGCTCCCTGGCGGACATCATCGCCGAGGACCCCGGCCTGTCCGCCCGCCTGCTCGCCCTGGTCAACAGCGCCCTGTACGGATACAGCCAGCCCGTGGACTCCCTGAGCCGGGCCGTGGCCCTGGTGGGCACCAAGGGGCTGACCCAACTGGCCCTGGCCGTGACGGTGATGCACAAGTTCGGCACGGACCGCGACGGGCGCCCGGCCCTGGCCCGGTTCCGGCGGCACTGCGTGGCCACGGCGGCCATCTGCCGCATCCTGGCCGTCCAGGTCCGGGGCGTCTCCCAGGACCTCTGCTTCGTGGCCGGGCTGCTGCGCGACGTGGGCCGCCTGGTCATGCTGCGCATGGCCCCGGAAGCCTCGGAAACCGCCCGGCGCATGAGCCTGGCCAACGCCATCCCCCTGGACGCGGCCGAACGACGAATCTTCGGGTTCGACCAGAGCCAGGCCGTGCGGACCCTGTTCACCTCCTGGCGTTTTCCCGACGAGATCATCGCGGCCACCGAGCGCCGGGACCCGGCCTTGGACGACGGCCCGGTCGAGGGCGCGGTCTGCGCCGTGGGCGGCCTCCTGGCCACGGCCATGCAGTACGGCGACGGCGGCAACGGGCTGGTGCACGCTCCGCCCGCCGGGGCATGGGGGTCGCTGGGGCTGCCGGAAAGCGCCCTGGCCGTCACCCTCGCCAGGTCCCGCCGCCAGGTGGACGACCTGCTGACCGTCTTCCGGGAGCGGACATGAGCGAATCGGAACGGAACGCCTTGCTCGAACGGCAGGTGGCCTTTCTCGAAGAGGAGCGCGACGCCGCCCTGGAGGCCCTGGACATGGCCGGGGACCTGGGCGCCTTCGCCCTCCACTCCCGCGAGCGGGACACGCGGGCCGAGCTGGTGCGCGAAATCTGCGCCAGGGCCAACCGGATGCTCCCGTTCCAGGCCATGTCCCTCTACCTGGCCGACGAGGCCTCCGGCGACTTCGTCCGCGCTCTGACCGATCCGCCCCAGGCGGCCGGGGAGCTGGACGACGAGGTCCGCGCGCTCATAGCGGACCAGTCCTTCGCCCACGTCCTCCAGTCCGGGGAGACCGGCTTTTTCCTGGGTTCCGACCGGACCCGCCAGCTCCTGCTGCACCCCATCGCCACCCGGACCCGCGCCCTGGGCATGTTCGCGGGCCGGCTCCTGGAGCGCAAGGACCGCATCTCGGACATCGCCCTCAAGCTCTTCGGCGTGGTTATGCACTCGGCCGCCCACGCCCTGGAGAACCAGGAAATGCGCGAGGCCATGGAGAACCACGCCCGCGAGCTGGACCGCAAGGTCCAGGCCCGCACCGCCGACCTGGTGGAGGCCTTCGAGCGGCTGCGCACCACCGTGGACGGGATGCAGGCGGGCGTGCTGCTTATCGAGCCGGAGAGCCGGACCATCGTGGACGCCAACCCCGAGGCCCTGCGCATGGTGGGCCTGCCCAGGGACCGGGTGGTGGGCCGCCGCTGCACCGAGTATTTCTGCCCGGCCCAGGAGAACGCCTGCCCGGTGTTGGATAACGGCCAGTCCGTGGACAGCGCCGAAAGGCTCATGAAGAACGCCTCGGGCGAGACCATCCCCATCCTCAAGACCGTGAGCCGGGTCATGGTCGGCGGCCGCCAGCACCTGGTGGAGAGCTTCATCGACATCACCCAGCAGAAAAAGCTGGAAACCCTGCGCGAGGACGTGGACCGGATCATGCGCCACGACCTCAAGGGCCCGCTCAACGGCATCATCGGCCTGCCCGCCATGCTCCTGGCCGGGGGCGACAACCTGACCGGCGAGCAGGTCGAGGGGCTGCGCTTCATCCGGGAGGCGGGCACCAAGCTGCTGCGCATGATCAACATGTCCCTCGACCTGTACAAGATGGAGATCGGGACCTACGTCTACGAACCGTGGAAGGGCGACCTGATGGACGTGGTCCGCGACGTGGCCGCGGACCTGCGGGACACCCTGCGCGCGGGCGGGGTCCGGCTGCGGATGCGGGTGGACGGGAGGGAGGCCGGGCCGGATGCGTCCGTGCCCCTGCGCTGCGAGGAGTCGCTGCTCTACTCGATGCTCTCCAACCTGATGAAGAACGCGGTGGAAGGCTCGGCCTGGGACGACGAGGTGACCCTGGACGTCCGCCGGGAGGAAGGCGGCGTGGTCCTCGCCCTGCACAACGCCAAGCCCGTGCCCGAGGCCATCCGCGACCGGCTGTTCGAAAAATACGTGACCGAAGGGAAAAAAAGCGGCACGGGCCTCGGCACCTACTCCGCCCGGCTCATCATCGAGACCATGGGCGGCTCCATCCGCTGCGAGGCCGCCGAGGGGCTGGGCACGACCATGACCGTGACCCTGCCCGACCCCGCGGCATAGGACGCGGAACCGCCCCGGCTAGGCGCGGACCCGCTCCAAAAACTTCGTCGTGGAATACCCCTCCAGCAGGGGCAGGCTGACCACCTTGCCGCCCGCCTGCTCCACCGCCTCGCGGCCCACGATCCTGTCCGGGGTCCAGTCCCCGCCCTTGACCAGCACCTGCGGCCGGACCGCCTTGATCAGCTCCAGCGGCGTGGATTCGTGGAAGATGACGATGTAGTCCACGCAGGCCAGCCCGGCCAGGACGAAGGCGCGCTCCTCCTGGGTGTTCAGGGGCCGGTCGTCGCCCTTGCCGAGCATCTTCACGGACTCGTCGGAATTGAGGCCGAGGAGCAGGGAGTCGCCCAGGGCGCGGGCCCGGGCGAGCAGGTCCACGTGCCCGGGGTGAAGCACGTCGAAGCAGCCGTTGGTGAAGACCAGCCGGTGGCCGGGGGCGAACTCCGCCTTGCGCTTCAGGAAGGTGCGCACGCTCATCAGCTTGGGATTATTCGGCAGACCCATTGTCGGCTCCTTTGTCGTGCAGGTGGGTTTCGTCCTCGAAGAGCATGACCTCGAACCAGTCCATGGCGAAATCGAGGCAGGCCTCCTCGTCCGTGAGTATCGCCTTTTGCCGCTCCTCGTCCACCTCCAGGCGGTCGAAGAGGCGCATCATGGTGATGAACTTCTGGAACTCGTCCAGCTTGTACATGGCCAGCACGGCCATGTGGCTCAGCTTGTCCGACACGGACCTGCCGGTCTCCCGGACCCTGGCCAGGAGCTGCATGTAGCGGTCGTTGCTCGCCGTGTAGTCCTCGAACCCCTGATCCCGCTTCCAGGCCGCGCCGGTCCACTCCCGGTCCTCGTGGAATCCCATGCAGTGGTCCTCGCGGACCAGGAAGAAGCGCTCGCGCACGCCGCCCTCGCCGTCCGGGCTGGTGGCCCGGCCCAGGGGATACATGCGGCAGGCCCCCGGCCGGTCGGCATAGATGGAGCAGCCCTGCGGCGTAACGAAGGGGCAGGCCCGGTTCTCGCTGTCGGTCATGCGAAGTTGGAAGGCCGGGAAATGGGTGCCGGGATCGCGATGGCCCACGGCGTGGGCGCACAGGAAGTCCACGCTGCCCATGTGCAGGGCGCGGCGCATGCGCAGGATGTCGTAGGGAGTCAGGACCAGGGTCAGGTCGCTGCAGCAGGCGTTGAAGCAGCCGATGCCGGGGTGGCAGCGGAAATGGTAGGTCCGGCCTTCCTCCAGCTCGGGCAGGGAGGCCAGGAATTCCTTGGTTTCGTCGGACATTATTATCTCCGGGTTGGGGGCCGGGTTGGAGGCCGGTGTGGGAGGGCGGCGGATCGTCCGCCGTCCGGGGTGGCCTCTCCTACCACCTGGCGGCGCGAAAGGCAAAGGCGCGACCAAAGCGGCTCCGGGGGCCGGAATCAGCCTTTTTTCGCCTTGGCGGGCCGGCTGCCGCCCAGGGAGCCCATGTAGATGGCGGCCAGGGCCAGGACCACGCCCGAGATCTCCACCGGATTGACGGGCTTGGCGAAGAAAAGGATGTCCCAGACAAAGGAGAGGGAGGGCTGGAGGAGCAGGATGAGCCCCACCAGGGAGGTGCGCACTCGCTGCATGCCCCTGGTGATGAGGTACCAGCCCACGGCGTGGCAGACCAGGGCCAGGGTGGCCAGGGCCGCCAGGGTGCGCAGGTTCGGGATGGCGAAGGACTCGCCCTCGGCCGCGGACAGGCCGCCCAGCAACAGCCCGGTGAGCAGGGCCACGGCGCAGGCCATGGCCAGGGGATCGGCCTCGGCCCTGTTCAGGGAGACCTTCAGGCTGAGCAGGTAGAGGGCGTAGAACAGGGCGGTGAACAGGCCGTAGGACACGCCCAGCCGGTACTCGGGCGTGAAATCCTGCCAGGACACGCCGACCATGAGGTAAAGCCCGACCAGGGCCAGGGGGATGGCCGCCAGCAGCGGTTTGGAAACCCCCTCGCGCATCAGGAACACGGACACGCCCGCCAGGACGATGACCTGGAAGTTGGCCAGCATGGTGGCCAGCCCCGGCCCCACCAGCCCGATGGACCGGTGCCAGAAGAAAAAATCGCCAGCAAAAAACAGGGCCGCCAGCAGCCCCCAGCCCCAGACGTGCAAGTTCATGCGCGAGAGCCGCCCCATCCGCCACAGGAACGCGGCCATGCCCAGGCCGCCCACGAACAGCCGGTAGAACCCGACCACGTCGGGCGGGACGTCCGAAAGCCGGACCATCACCGAGGAAAAGCTTATCAGCACCGCGCCGATGAAGAGACCGGTCATGACCGCGCCACCGTGAGCCGCTCGCCCAGCGTGACGCCCGTCTCGTCCACGCGGGCCACGTAGGGCCACGCCTCCACCCCGGCGGACAGGGCCTCGTGGAAGAGCCGGGCGTATTCCGGGTCCACCACGTCGGCCGGGCCGAAGCAGCGCCCGTCCGGCCGCTGGACCAGGAAGAACAGGGCCACCCGCGCGCCCGTGGCCCGCAGGCGCATCAACTCGCGCAGGTGCTTGCGCCCCCGCTCGGTCTCGGCGTCCGGGAACAGGGCCACGTCGTCCTCCACCAGGGTCACGTTCTTGCACTCCACCCAAAGCGCGCCTTCCGGGCCGTCCAGCCGGGCGTCCAACCGGCTGTCGCCCGTGGCCGCCTCCTTTTTGAAGCGGTCGTAGCCCGCCGTCTCGGGCAGGGCCCCGGCGCGCCAGGCCGCGTGCAGCATACGGTTGGGGGTCAGGGTGTTCACGCCCACCCAGCCCCGGTCCAAGGCCAGGGCCTCCAAGGTATAGGGCAGCTTGCGATCCGGGTTGGCCGCAGGCGAGAGCAAGGCCGCTGCGCCGGGCCGGAGCAGGCCGAGCATGGCGCCGGTGTTGTTGGTGTGGGCCAAGAGTTCCCGCCCGGCGTCCAGGCCGTCCAGGGCGCGGGCGCGCACCGTGAACCGCTTGTACCGGCCGACGAAGGCCGCCCGCCGACACGGGACGGGAAAGGGAAGCGAGCACTGGGGACGGGACATGACGGCATCCTTGGGGGGGTTGAAGCCTGCCGTTTCGCATCTATTCGCACGGTTGGCAAGCATATCCTGTTGCCCGCGCCTCCCAAAAAGTCTATAATAGATGAAATGGATATCCGTTGCCCAAAGGATTCGCCATGCCGATTCTGACCCTAGACTCCCTCGAACCGGGCATGGTCCTGGCGGAGGACCTGACCACCCCGGACGGGCGCATGCTCCTGCCCAAAGGGGCGGTGCTGACCGAATCCCACCTGCGCACCTGCCGGGTCTGGGGGATTCCCGAGGCCGCCATCCAGGGCGAGGATGACGGCTACCCCACCTCCTTCGACCAGATCGACCCCGAGGTCCTCGACGTCTGCAAGCTGCTGGCCGCCCGGCGGTTCGTGCTCAACCCCACCACCCATCCGGCGGTGCGGGAGATAGCCCGGCTCTTCGTCCTGCGCCAGGCCAGGGGGCTCAATCCCGAAAAGGCGCAGTGGATGCTCTCGGCCTCGCCCCACGACGACGACGTGGACCTCTTCGCCCCCTCGGCCGAGGCGGAGCCCGTCGATCCCGAAAAGGTGGTCGACCGCGAGATGGAACTCGCCTCCCTGCCCGACATCTATTTCCAGATTTCCGAATCCCTGCGCAATCCGCGCAGCTCCGCCGCCTACGTGGCCGAGGTCATCAGCAAGGACGTGGCCCTGGCCGCCAAGCTGCTGCGCATGGTCAACTCGCCCTTCTACGGGTTCACCCAGAAGATCGACACCCTGTCGCGCGCCGTGACCATCGTGGGCACCGCCCAACTGACCAACCTGGCCCTCGGCCTCTCGGTCATCAGCGTGTTCGAGGGCATCCCGGAAAAGGCCTTCACCCTCAAGGAATTCTGGTTCCACTCCGTGGCCTGCGGCATCCTCTCCCGGCTCCTGGCCGTGCGGATCGGCCTGGACGGCGACGAAAAATTCTTCGTGGCCGGGCTCCTGCACGACATCGGCCGCCTGGTCATGCTCCGCAACCATCCCCGGCGGGCCGGGGAGGTCCTGAACCTGGCCGCCTCGGGCCGCAAGTCGCTGGTGGACGTGGAGCGGTCCGTCTGGGGCTGCACCCATGCCGACATCGGCGGCCGGATGCTGCGAAAATGGGGGCTGCCGGACTTCCTGGCCGAGGTGGTGGCTGGCCACCACCAGCCCAAGCGGAGCGCCATGCCCCGCGAGGCCGCCGTGGTCAACGTGGCGGACTTCATGGCCCACGGCCTGGACATGGGCGAGAGCGGTCCCACCCTGGTGCCGGAGCTCAACCCCTCGGCCTGGGACGCCCTGGGCATCCCCGTGGCCGAGCTGGCCGAGCTGACCCACAAGGCGGAGCGCCAGGCCGACACCATCATGGCCGCCTTCTTCCCCAGGGGCTGATCCTCCGGGCCGCCCGGCCTCCTATTCCCGATTACCCGATGCGCCCCATGGCGCGCAGGATGGTCTCGGCCTCGCCGTCGTAGACCTCGCGCTCGTCCTCGGGCGTGGGGCGGACCACCGGGGGCCATGCGCCGGGCTGCGGCTCCGCCCCCTTGCGCGCCTCGTCCGAAGGGTCGCGGTCGGCCATGACCGGGGTGGCGCGCACGTCCACGCCGGGGACCGGCGCGCTGAATTCGATGGGGATATTGTTGGGATCAAAGGAATAGACAGAGTGGATGAAGCCGTGGTCCACCACCTCGGAGCACCAGAACCCGGCCGCCTCCAGCCTGTCCCTGATCTCCCAGAGGTCGTCCTCGCCCGCCACCTCGAAGGAGACGTGGTCGAAGGCGCGGCGGCCCGTGACGGGCACGCCGTGGTCCTTCTCCTCGATGGGCAGGACGCCGGGCCACTCGAAGAAGGCGATCATGTCGTGCCCGGATATCTCCAGGAAATAGTGGCGATACCCCGGCCGCCCCAGCCCGGCCACCAGCCGCATGCCCAGCAGGTCGCGCCAGAAGCGAACCGTGCCGTCCATGTCGCCCGTGACCATGGCCAGGTGGTTGACGCCGGTGTAGGTCGGCACGGCTACTCCTTCCGCATACAGGGCTCGCCGCATTCCTCCAGGGCGCGCTCCTGCTGCCGCAGCTCGCGGCGCAGCTCGGCCTCGCGATGGCGGCGGACGGCGGTCTCGGTGTCGAGGAGCAGCGGCGGCACCGGGGAGGGCCTGCCGTTGTCGTCGAGCGAGACGTAGGTCAGGTATGCGGAGTTGGTGTGGCGGACCTCGCCGGTGCGCAGGTTCTCCGCCTCCACGCGCACGCCGATCTCCATGCTGGTCCGGCCCACGTGGTTCAGGCTGGCCTTGAAGATCAGGAGCTCGCCGATGTGGACCGGCTCCTTGAAGGCCATCCGGTCGATGGACACGGTGACCGTGTTGGAGCGGGAATGGCGCTTGGCCACCACGCCGCCCGCCGTGTCCACGTGGCGCAGGATCACGCCGCCGTGCAGGTTGCCCGCCGGGTTGGTGTCCTGCGGCATGACCAGGTGGGTCATTATCACTTCCGATTCCTTGGCGGATTTAGGCTGCATTCTATTGTTCTCCCCTGCTTTTTCCATATTGTACACGGGCCTCCCAAACCAGGCGGCCCACCTTGCGCCCCAGGTCGGCCTGGCGCGCCTTCATGAGCGCCTCGGCCGCCTCTGGGTCCCCCTGCTGCTTGAGCAGGGTGGCGGACTCCAAGTCGCGCAGGTGTTTCTCGCACTCGCGCACGAGGCTTGAAAGATTCAACGTCTCCAGCTCCCTGGGCACCCTGACCGAACGCACCTTCCGCGTCATGCCGCACCTCCCGCGTATTCATGGCGTCATACCGAATTGTTGACAGAGCGTGGCCCGCACTGTCAAGCGCACCGGGCCTGAACGAGGCGGGCCGGACCTAGTAAATCAAGGGCAGGACCCACGCCAGCCAGCCGGTCAGGATGGCGGCCCCGGCCAGGTTGAGGACGAGCCCGAGCAGGAGCATGACCCGGAGCGACGCGCCGCGCATCTCGCCGAAGGCCAGGGCGTTGGTGGTGGTGGCGATGGGGGTCATGAAGGCGCAGGTGGAGGCCAGGCTGACCCCGAGCATGAGGTGCAGGGGCGGCAGGCCGTGGGCCTTGGCCGCGGCGTAGGCGATGGTGAAGAAGGCCGCGACCACGGCGGTGTTGGACAGGACCTCGGTCAGGAAAATCACGGCCAGGATGGTGGCCAGAAAGAGGACGTGGGGAGAGAGGTCGCCCCGGAGCAGGGGCTCGGCCAGGGCCACGGCCCGCTCGTCCAGGCGCAGCCAGTGGACCATGGCGAAAAGACCGCCCAGGAGGATGATGAAGGCCAGCCCCCGGCGGGGCACGCCGGAGACCAGGTCGCGGACCCGCAGCAGCGGGCCCGAGGCGCGGGGCAGGGCCGGGGCCGGGCGGATAAAGAGCAGGTACAGGTACAGGACGGTGAAGGCCAGGCTGACCCAGGGCGCGACGCGGCCGAAGCCGGGCGCGACCTGCCCGGCCACGGCCTCCAGGACCCAGAAGCCCATGTAGGTCCAGAAGAGGCGGCCGCCGTAGCGCTGGCGGGCGTCCGCGCCCGAGGGGCCGTCCGGAGCGGCCGCAACCACCCGGACGCCGCGCGCGCTCCGGGGCAGCCCCAGCCCGGCGGCCACGCCCCAGGCCGCCAGCACGAACAGGGCCACCAGGGGCACGGACCAGAGGAACCAGTTGAAGAAGTTGAGCCGTTCGCGGCCGGGCACGTTGAAGAGGTCCAGGGCGGCGAAGAGCACGGCGTTGGCCGGGGAGCCGATCATGGAGCCCATCCCGCCGATGGCCGCGCCGTAGATGGCGGCGCACATCAGCACGGTGGTCATGCCGGACGCGCCACGGTCGGCGAAGTCCCGGTCCAGCCGCTTGAGCACGGGCAGGAGGGTGAGCACGGCGATGGTGTTGGGAATGAACGAGGATAGGACGGCGGCCGTGCCGATGACGTAGAGGAGCAGCAGCGGGGCGCTCCCCTTGCAGCGGCGCAGGGCCCAGTGGACGAACGCGTCGGTCAGCTTGGTCGCGGCCATGAGCCGATAGACCAGGTAGCCGCCGCAGAACAGCAGGATCAGCGGCAGCCGCCGCCAGGCGTAGGTGGTGATGTCGCCGAAGGATTCCAAAAAGCGCCCTCCCGTCCGGGTCGTCCATGCTCCGGCAATGGACCGTTTTCCCGGCCCGGTGTCAACTACTCGGGCAGGGCCGTCTCCACGCAGACCACGTAGCGGCTCCCCTCGCTGTTGTAGATGGAGCGCGTGATGAGCCGGACGGGCGCGCCGGTGAAGGGCGAGATGAACGGCTGGGTGACGAATTTCTCGTACCCCATGTCCAGATAGAGAAAATAGTCGTGCACCGAGTGGTCCACGCCCCTGGCCGAGCCGAGGAGGCTCGCGGAGATCGCCTTGGCCCCGCCCTCCGCATGGGGTCGGGAGGTGATCTGCAACCCCTTGTCGTTGAGCACGAAGACCGAGACCACCCCCCTGGTCACGCGGACCATGGCCCGGCAGGCGTCCTCGAACCGCGCCTCGCCCAGGCTGGCGAGGCGCGAGCAGACCGTGCCCACGGTGCGGAACATGGCCTGGAACTGCTCCTTGCGCTGCCGGACCATGCTGCGGCCCGCGAGCTTGTACTTGTCGTTCGCGGCCTGGATCTTGCGGGCGAAGGACTGGGCCTGGTCGCCCGCGCCGTCCCCGTCCTTGGAATAGTAGTAGCCCTGCTGGAGGTGCACCCCTGCGGAGAGCAGGCGGATGGACGCCTCCTCGCTCTCCACGCCCTGGCCCACGACCATGGCCCCCAGCCGTCCCGCGCTCTCCACCAGCCGCTTCAGGCCGTCCAGGTCCCTGCCAGGGCCGTAGAGCGCGGGACTGATTTTCAGGAAGGCGGGGCGGACGGCGCCGAGGATGTTCTCCAGCCCGTCGCCCGCGCCGCAGTTGTCCAGGCTGAGCTTGAAGCCCATTTCCCGGTACGCCTCGGCGAAGCGGACGACCTCCTTCCCCAGGGCCACGCGCAACGGCACCTCGACGACCACGTCGGCCAGGTCGAGGCCCATGTTGGTCACCTGGTGCTTGAGCACCTGGGTCTGCATGTCCACAAAGGGCAGGATGTCGGTGTTGACGTTCAGGAAGAGGAGCAGATCGCGATGGCTCCTATGAATGGGCTTGAACTGGGCCAGGGCCGTCTCGCGGCACAGCCGGTCCACGTTGATCTTGGTCTCCGGCGAAAGGCCGCAATGGAACAGGGCGGAGGGCTCCATCGAGGGGCCGCCTTCCTTGGCCCCGCCCCCGCGCGAGAACGCCTCGAAACCGACGATGGACCGCGCGGCCAGGGAGACCACGGGCTGGAAATAGGTTTGCACGTTCCGGGACTTGACGACATCCAGGACGGCTGCTTCGTCAACCAATATTGATTCTGTCATGAAATTCCGGCTCAAAGCCTAGGTTTAGCAAATACTGGCACGAATGTATCTTCCCGGCTTTATCCGGTCAACGACGAATAGCGGGCGCGGTCACCTCGCCGCTTTTGCCGGGGCGCCTTTGCCGCAGCGCAGACCTGGCGGCCAATAGCCTGGGATACCGAAGGATTACGGACAAATATTGACCGGGCTGCCGTTGCCGCCTTCCCTTGAGAAACCAAATCCGGTATACCTTGAGGTCCTTTTTCGTTCATCCATTTGCACGGGGTTCATCGTGGCCGAATTCGTCCATCTGCACGTCCATACCGAATACAGCCTGCTCGACGGCGCCATCCGCATCAAGGACCTGCTCTCCAGGTCCAAGGACCTGGGCATGCCCGCCGTGGCCATCACGGACCACGGCTCCATGTTCGGCGCGGTGGTCTTCTACATGGCCGCCATGGAGATGGGCATCAAGCCGATCATCGGATGCGAGGTGTACGTGGCCCCCGGCGACGTGGACGACGAGGGGGCCCACCTGCGCAAGGAGCAGGGCGGCGGCTTCCACCTCGTGCTCCTGGCCAAGAACCAGCGCGGGTACAAGAACCTCATCAAGCTGGTCTCCAAGGGCCACCTGGAGGGGTTCTACTACAAGCCGCGCATCAGCAAGTACCTGCTGACCCGGTATTCCGAGGGGCTCATCGCCCTGTCCGCCTGCCTGGCGGGCGAGGTGCCCCGCACCCTGATGAACGAGGGGCTGGACGCGGGCTGCGCCATGGCCCGGACCTATGCGGACATCTTTCCCGGCAACTTCTACCTGGAGCTCCAGGACAACGGCATCCGCAAGCAGCAGCGCCTCAACGACCTGCTCATCAAGTGCGCGGAGAAGACCGGCCTGCCCCTGGTGGCCACCAACGACTGCCACTACCTGACCGCCGAGGACTACGAGGCCCACGACACCCTGCTCTGCATCCAGACCCAGACCACCGTGGACGCGGAAAACCGCTTCCGCATGGACACCAAGGAGCTCTATTTCAAGACGCCCGAGGAGATGGAGCAGGCCTTCGCCCACGTGCCCGAGGCCATCGCCAACACCCAGCGCATCGCCGAGCGGTGCAACCTGGAGATCGAGCTCGGCAACTACTATTTCCCGGTCTACACCCTGCCCGAGGGCATCAAGAGCCTGGACGAGGAATTCGAACGCCTCTCCCGCGAAGGGCTGGAGCGGCGGCTGAAGTCCATCACCTACAAGGTAGACGAGGCGGTCTACCGCAAGCGGCTCGACTACGAGCTCGGCGTCATCAAGGAAATGGGCTTCCCGGCCTACTTCCTGATCGTCCAGGACTTCATCAACTGGGCCAAGGACCACCGCATCCCCGTGGGCCCCGGCCGAGGCTCGGCCGCCGGGTCCATCGTGGCCTGGTCGCTCAAGATCACCAACCTGGACCCCATCCCCTACGACCTGCTCTTCGAGCGCTTCCTCAACGTGGAGCGCGTCTCCATGCCCGATATCGACGTGGACTTCTGCGAGCGCCGCCGCCTGGAGGTGGTCAAGTACTGCGCCAGCAAGTACGGGGCGGACCACGTCTCCCAGATCACCACCTTCGGCACCATGAAGGCCAAGGCGGTCATCAAGGACGTGGGCCGGGCGCTCGGCATGTCCTTTGCCGAGACCGACCGCATCGCCAAGCTCATCCCGGACGACCCCGGCGTCATGGCCAAGCTGCTGGGCGTGGAAAAGGCCAAGATCACCGTGCCCAACGCGGTCAAGGCCGTGACCGAGCTCTCGGACATGGTGGCCACCGACCCGAGGGTGGAAAAGCTCATCGACATCTCCACGAGGCTGGAGGGGCTGTGCCGCCACGCCTCGACCCACGCGGCGGGCGTGGTCATCTCGGACAAGCCCATGGTCGAATACCTTCCGCTCTACAAGGGGAAGAAGGGCGAAATCGTGACCCAGTTCGACATGAAGAAGGTCGAGAAGGCCGGGCTTATCAAGTTCGACTTCCTGGGGCTTCGGACCATGACGGTCATCGAGGACTGCCTGGACATCATCCGCGAGCAGGGCAAGGAGGCCCCCAACCTGGACACCCTGGCCCTGGACGACCCCGCCACCTACGACATCTTCGCCAAGGGCGACACCGACGGCATCTTCCAGGTGGAATCCTCGGGCATGCGCAAGTACCTGCGGATGCTCCGCCCGGACCGCTTCGAGGACATCGTGGCCATGCTCGCCCTGTACCGGCCCGGCCCGCTGGGCATGATCGGCTCCAACGGCGTTTCCATGGTCGACGAGTTCATCATGCGCAAGCACGGGGACATCAAGGTCACCTATCCCCACCCCTCCCTGGAGGACACGCTGAAGCCCACCTACGGCGTCATGGTCTACCAGGAGCAGGTCATGGCCACGGCCATGGTCATCGCCAACTACTCGCTGGGCGAGGGCGACCTGCTGCGGCGCGCCATGGGCAAGAAGATCGCCGAGGAGATGGCCAAGCAGCGCTCCCGCTTCCTGGAAGGCTCGCGCGAGAACAAGATTCCGGACAAGACCGCCAACGAGATCTTCGACACCATGGAGAAGTTCGCGGCATACGGCTTCAACAAGTCCCACTCCGCCGCCTACGCGCTCATCTCCTACCACACCGCCTATCTCAAGGCCCACTTCCCGGTGGAGTTCATGGCCGCCCTCATGTCCACGGAAATGAACAACACCGAAAAGATCATCATGTACGTCAACACCTGCCGGGACCTGGACATCCCGGTGCGCCAGCCGAACATCAATGCGGGCCAGGCCCGCTTCTCGGTGCGCGACGGCGAAATCCTCTACGCCATGGCCGCCATCAAGAACGTGGGCGAGGAGGCCATCAACGAGATCGTGGCCGACCGCGAGGAAGGCGGCCCCTTCCGCGACATCTTCGACTTCTGCGAGCGCGTCAACCTGCGCCGCGTCACCAAGCGCGTCCTCGAATCCCTCATCAAGGCCGGGGCGCTGGACTGCTTCAACTGCTCCCGCGCCGCCCTCATGGAGGACCTGGACAAGGCCGTGGCCCTGGGCCAGAAAAAGGCCAAGGAAAAGGAGTCCGGCATGCTCAGCATGCTCGACATGCTCGGCGGCGGCGCGGCGGAGGAAACCGCCACGCTCACCTGCTCCTCCTGCGAGGAGTACGACGACCGCGAAAAGCTGGCCATGGAAAAGGAGGTGCTGGGCTTCTTCCTCTCCGGCCACCCCCTGCTCGCCTACCGGCCCGACTTCTCCCGGCTGCGCACCAGCACCCTGGAGGAATGCAAGACCATCCCCGGCGGCACCGAGGTCCGCCTGGCCGTCATCGTCCCGGACTTCAAGCGCTACGTCACCAAGACCGGCAAGCCCATGGCCTTCTGCACCGTGGAGGACCTGACCACCTCGGGCGAGGTCACCGTGCTGCCCAACCTCTTCGAGGAGGCCGAGGAATACCTCACCGCCGACCGCCCCCTGTTCATCCAGGGCAAGATCGACAGCCGCGAGGAGAACGGCCCGGAGGACGCGCCCAAGTCCGCCAAGATCCTGGCCGACAAGATCACCTACCTGGCCGACGCGGTCCTCGGCTCGGACCGGCCCGTGCCCCTCTGGATCGGCGAGAGCAACGCCACCGACGCCCACCTGCACGCCCTGCGGACCATCCTCCAGCGCTACCCCGGCAAGACCGGCGTCAACCTGGGCATCATCACCCGCGACTCGGTCATCACCCTCAAGCTCAGCCAGAAATGGCAGGTCTTTCCCAGCCGCGAGTTCTGGAAGGACATCGAAAAGTGGCAAAACGGCGACGCGGCCAGGTACCGCGCCGAGATGGACGCATAGACGGCTCCCCCTCCCCGTTTTTTCCCCGATCCCTCGTTTTTTGTCGGCTGGCTGACATACACCGCCCGCAAACGCCGATACGGAGGAGGGACGAGACCCTTTCTCCCGGCCCGGGGGACCGGCCCCGTCCCCCCGGCCCGCGCCGGGTCCTCGTTGCATGGGGTGCGATCGCGCGGCGCCCGTCCCGGGAACGCCGGGCGGGTTAGACCATTCCGGCCGCGTGTGCTATGCGCGTTGCCATACGGCCAACCATCGGGGGGAGCATGAAATTTTCCGGGGTCAATCTGCTGGACGAACTCGCGCGGGAGGACATGCACGAGCTGCGCGGCCTGATCGGGGCTCGCACGTTCCCCGGCGGGAGCATCATCTTCACGCCCGACACCGAGGAAAACCTCGTCTTCATCGTGTCGCGCGGGCGCGTGCGCATCTACCTGGCGTACGAGGACAAGGAATTCACCCTGGGCATCCTCAACCCCGGCGACGTCTATTCCACCCACTCCGACTGCTACGTCCAGGCCCTGGACGACGCCGAACTGCTCCTGACCAACGTCCGCTCGGTCAAGCGGATCATGGACACCATGCCCGACTTCACCCGGACCATGGTCCGGGTCCTCGGCCATATCCTCAAGAACTCCTTCCTCATCATCGGCGGCCTGGCCTTCAAGGACATCTACACCCGGCTCATGGAGTTTCTGCTCGCCGAGGCGCGGCATTCCGGCGTCAAGCGCGAGGACGGCGTGCTCGTCACCCTGGACCTGACCATAGAGCAACTGGCCCAGCTCATGGGGGCCACGCGCCAGACCGTATCCACCCTGCTCGGCGACATGGCCCGCGCGGGGCTGGTCCTGAAACAGGCGCGCAGGGTCTACCTCATCCCGGACATGGCCGCGCTGGAGAAGGCGGCCCTGGCGGATTCCTGATCCGCCCCGGACTTTTCCGCATTTCATACCCCGGTTGTCGGCCATCTGACATACGCAGCCTCCTCGTCCGCGTACATCTGGCGGGAAGAGAGCCTTTCTCTTCACCCACCGGGCTGGCGCGGTCCAATCCCCGGGACAACCATCCTTTGGAGGCACTATGGCGAAGGAACCGAAACCCATTGACGAGCTGACCATCTGGGACGACGCCAAGGCGATGATCCGCAAGGGCAGGGCCGAGGGCGTCGAGACCGTGCACGAACGGCTCGCGAAACAGACGCCCCACTGCAAATTCTGCGAACTGGGCACCACCTGCCGCAACTGCACCATGGGCCCGTGCCGCATCAGCGAGAAGAACCCGCGCGGCGTCTGCGGCGCGGACGCCGACGTGGTGGTGGCCCGCAACTTCGGCCGCTTCGTGACGGGCGGCGCGGCCGGACATTCCGACCACGGCCGCGACCTCATCGAGGTCCTGGAGGCCATCGTGGAGGGCGAGACCTCCGACTACCGCATCACCGACGAGGCCAAGCTGCGCCGCCTGGCCGCCGAGGTCGGCATCGAAACCGAGGGGCGCGAGACCATGGCGGTGGCCGAAGACCTGATGGAATGCTGCTTCGGGGACTTCGGGTCGCGCAAGAAGGCGGTGTCCTTTCTCGCCCGCGTGCCCAAGGTGCGGCGCGAAAAGTGGGAGAGGCTCGGCCTGACCCCGCGCGGCGTGGACCGCGAGATCGCCGAGATGATGCACCGCACCCACATGGGCTGCGACAACGACGCGCCCAACACCATGCTGCACGCGGCCCGGACCGCGCTGGCCGACGGCTGGGGCGGCTCCATGATCGGCACCGAGCTCTCCGACGTCATCTTCGGCACGCCCACGCCCAAGCGGTCCACGGCCAACCTCGCCGTCATCAAGAAGGAGAAGGTCAACATCCTGGTCCACGGCCACAACCCCGTGGTCTCGGAGATGATCCTGGCCGCCGCGCGCGAGCCGGACCTGACGGCCCGCGCCAGGGAGCTGGGGGCCGCCGGCATCAACGTGGCCGGCCTGTGCTGCACGGGCAACGAGCTGCTGATGCGCCAGGGCATCCCCATGGCGGGCAACCACCTGATGACCGAGCTGGCCATCCTCACCGGCGCGGTGGAGGCCGTGGTGGTGGACTACCAGTGCATCATGCCCAGCCTGGTCCAGATCGCGGGCTGCTACCACACCCGGTTCATCGACACCGCCGACAAGGCGCGCTTCACCGGGGCCATCCACTTCAGCTTCCATCCGAAAACGGCCATGCAACAGGCCCGCGAGATCGTGTCCCTGGCAGTGGAGGCCTTTGCCGAGCGCGACCCCGGCCGGGTGGAGATTCCCGGCGAACCCGTGGAGATCATGACCGGCTTCTCCAACGAGGCGGTCATCGAGGCCCTGGGCGGTTCCCTGACCCCGCTGGTCCAGGCCATCGCCGCGGGCGACGTCCGGGGCGCGGTGGGCATCGTGGGCTGCAACAACCCCAAGATCAAACAGGACTCCCTGAACGTTGGCCTGACCAGGGAGCTCATCAAGCGCGACATCCTCGTCCTGGTCACCGGCTGCGTGACCACGGCGGCGGGCAAGGCGGGCCTGCTGGTGCCCGAAGCCATCGAGCACGCCGGACCGGGCCTCAAAAAGGTCTGCGGCGCGCTGGGCATCCCGCCCGTTCTCCACTACGGCTCCTGCGTGGACAACGCCCGCATCCTCCAGCTCTGCGCCGCCCTGGCCAACGAGCTGAACGTGGACATCTCCGACCTGCCCGTGGGGGCGTCCTCGCCCGAATGGTACTCGGAAAAGGCGGCGGCCATCGGTCTTTATGCCGTGGCGTCGGGCATCTACACACACCTCGGCCATCCGCCGAACATCCTCGGGTCCGAGACGGTGACCAACCTCGCCGTCTCCGGCCTGGAGGACCTGGTCGGCGCGACGTTCTTCATCGAACCCGATCCGGTGAAGACGGCAGAGATGTTCGACGCGCGCATCAAGGCGAAGCGCAAGGCCCTCGGCCTCTGCGAATAGCCGACCCGAAGCCGGGGAGGCCCCGCAAGGGGCCTCCCTCCGGAATTCCCAACCACCGGAGGTGGAGACATGAAGATCGCACTGGCGGGCAAGGGCGGGGTGGGCAAGACTTCGCTGACCTCCTGGCTGGCCGACCGGCTGGCCCGGCAGGGGCGGGACGTCTGGATGGTGGACGCGGACACCGCGCTCTCCCTGGGCCAGGCCTCGGGCCTCGACCCGGCGGATCTGCCCGAGCCGCTCATCCGGCGCGGCGACCTGATCCGCGAGCGCATCCACGAGGGCGGGTTCCTGAACCTGAATCCGGAGGTGGACGACCTGCCGGAATCCCTGGCCGTGGACGCGCCCCTGGCCGGGCGGCCCGATCCCGGCGTCGCCCCCGGCCGCAAGCGGCTGCTGGTCATGGGCGCGGTGACCAACGCGGGCGGCGGCTGCGCCTGCGACGCCAACGCGCTGCTCAAGGCCCTGCTCGCCCATGTGGTCATGGACCGCGACGCCTGGGTCCTGGTGGACCTGGAGGCCGGAGTCGAGCACCTGGGCCGGGGCACAGTGGCCCACGTGGACGGCCTCGTCGTGGTCTCCGAGCCGAGTATGCGCAGCCTCCAGACCGGGGCCGAGATCGGCCGCATGGCCCGCGACCTCGGGCTCGACAACCAGCTCCTGGTCCTGAACCGGCACGCGGGCGGCCAGCCACCGGCCCTGGCAGGGCTGCCCGGCCGAGCCGTCTCCATACCGCCCCTGCCGGGACTCATGGAGCGCCAGATGACCGACGCCTCGGTCCTCGGCCTGCCCGAGTCCGATCAGCTCGACCAACTGGCCGACCGCATCCTCGGCATTCTCGGCGGCCCCGGCGGCGCGTAGGCAGCTCCCGGAGGCTTTGACGCGGCGGGGGGACAACGAGGACAGCTCCGGTCCGGACTAGACGACCCGGCCCCTTCCCGCCATTTGCATTCCGCCCCGGCCCGCTGTAGGGTTCCGGTCCCGGGCGGCCCCGCCCGCTTCACGCCATGCAAGGATACGTCAGCACCGGCACCGGCGTGCGCAAGGCCCGCGGCCGTCTCGTGGCCGGAGACGAGGAGGAATACGCCCGGCCGGCCGCCGTCCCGCAACCCGCATCCCGAGGATAGCCATGGATTCCCTCAACGACCTGAACGACCGCCACCGCCGCTTCGTCGAGGAACGGCACTGGCAGAAACACCAGACCCCCAAGAACCTGGTCATGGCCCTCACCGCCGAGGTGGGCGAGCTCAACGAGCTCTTCATGTGGCTCACGCCCGACGAAAGCCGCTCCCCGGACGCCGCGCACCGCCAGGCCATGGGCGAGGAAATGGCCGACGTGCTCATCTACCTCGTCCGCCTGGCCGACGAACTGGGCATCGACCTGGTTGCGGCCGCCCACGCAAAATGCGACAAGAACGACGGGAAGTACCCCAAAGAGGCCTTCCAGGACGAACCCCTGCGCCCGCACGAATACAAGGAGCGATAACCATGTCCGGCAAATGGCGGCTGACCGTCACCCAGGATTTCTCCGCCTCGCACCAACTGCGCAACTACGGCGGCAAATGCGAGCAGATGCACGGCCACAACTTCGGCGTCGAGGTCGTGGTCGAAGGCTCGGAACTTGAAGAAAAAGTCCAGTATCTCATGGACTTCAAGGTGCTCAAGCGCCTCACCGGCGAGGTCCTCGACAAGCTCGACCACCACCACCTCAACGAGGTGGACTGCTTCGCCGAGATCAACCCGTCCTCCGAAAACCTGGCCATGTACATCTACCGCCAGCTCAAGGGCAGACTCCCGGGAAACGTCCGCCTCGTCGAGGTCTCGGTCTCCGAAAAGTCCTCCTCCAAGGCCACCTACTGGGAAGACTGATGGCCCGGCGCAGACAGGTCCCGCGCGACCCCAACGAGCCGTCCTACGGCAAGATCATGACCGGCATGCTCATCCCCAAGGACGCGCGCTCCAACCCCCGGCGCGTCCTCAGCGGCGTCGCCTTCATCGTCTTCGTCGCCTTCTTCCTCATCGCCGCCCTGGGCCGGGGCTGTCGGCACGACGCCCCGCCCGCCGCGCCCGACACCCGGCCGGCAACCTCCACCACCTCCGGGGCCTGACCGCACCCATGCGAATCCTCCTCCAGCGCGTCACCCGAGCCAGCGTCGCCGTGGACGACCGGACCGTTGGCCAAATCGACACCGGCATCCTCGCCCTCGTCGGTTTCGGCCAGACCGACACCCCCGCCCTGCCCGACTCCCCGGCCTGGCCGAAGATGCTTGACAAACTCCTCAACCTGCGCATCTTCCCGGACGACCAGTCCAGCTTCAACCGCTCCCTCCTCGACATGCGCGGCGACCTCCTTCTCGTCTCCCAGTTCACCCTCTACGCCGAGTGCAAAAAAGGCCGCCGCCCCTCCTTCTCCACAGCCTGCCCGCCCGATACCGCGCTCCAACTCTTCAACCGCTTCGTCGCCGACGCAAAATCCCGGGCCCCGGCGCACGTCGCCACCGGCACCTTCGGCGCGGAAATGCACCTCGACCTCACCAACTGGGGCCCCGTCACCATTCTGCTGGACTCCGAGCAGATGTAGCGTTCGGGAAAGCCTCCGGGGCAACCAGGCCGACGGCCAATGCCTTCGCGACTTGTCCGCGCTACAACAAGCTGTAATATCATCACGTTTTCAGCGCCCCCCCTCCACATGCCGGCGTTCCGCCGGGCGGCATGGCTGCTGCAAACAATCGCCCGCCGATCAGTTTTTGAACTCCGATGGATTTTCCGGCAGACGGCGGAGGAGCCATAGCCGAGGGCGCCTGCCGTATCCCTTATGCCGGGATGTCGCATGACCAACCGCTCTGGGATTTCCCTTTTTCCTCGGTCAAGCCGTCTTTCCCATGTGGCGGCGTCCTCCCGTTGTGAAGATTGAGTGTGAGGGCAACGCGCATTTTGGGAATCCCTGGCAACCTGGCGTGTTCAGTTTGAAAGCACCACCTGCGTTCACGACAAAAGAGGCCCGGACCATTCCGGTCCGGGCCTCCCCAATTACGCCGTAGTAAACAACGCCTAGCGCGGCGTCACGTCCTTGAACGCGTTGCCGGTGGCGGCCCTGACCGGAACCGGGGCGTAGTCGGACCGGGTGAAGTCGAGCTTGTTGAGGTCGATGACCCGCAGGGTCTGGTCCTGGTAGTCCGCAAAATACAGCACGCGGCGGGTCAGGTCGTAGATGTTGCTCCACTGCGTGTAGTCGGCCATCTCGCCCTGGGGCGCCTTGTCGCGGCTCACGCCCCGCGGCACGTAGACCTGCTCCAGCAGGCGGCGGGCCAGGACAATGGCCTCGTCCGCCGTCTCCGGCTGGTAGGCGAACTGGCGCAGCACCGCGACCCGCACGAAGCGCGACGGCGGCGTGCAGTCGCCCGGCAGGCCGAGCATGCCCGAGCCGTTGCCCGTGCCGTGCACGGACTGGCCGTCGAGCTGGAGGTCCTCCCGCACCCACGGGGAAAGGTTCACGTAGTTGCGCAGGTTGGCCCGCTGCATGGGCAGCGGCGGCTCGTTGGTCATGATGCCCAGCGGGTTGTCGTAGACGTTCAGCTTGCCGTCGACCCATTCGGCCACCATGCTGTCGCCCTTGGCGTCGTGCACCGCCACGTGGATGGTCAGGGTTCCGCCCAGGCCGGGCAGGGAGTCGCCCCAGACCAGCACGTCTTGCAGGGCGCGCTTGACCTCCGCCACGGTGGAGAAGTTGCCGAGAATCCAGTCGGGCACCAGCGAGGCGGCCAGGGCCTTGGATTCCCGGCCCTTGGGCACGGCCTGGAAACCCACGGAGGGCAGCCACAGGAACTTGGCCGAGAGCCCCTTTTCATTCATGCCGTCGGAGGAGACCTCCAGGCCAAGAGCCGAGAAACCGACAAAGCCGTAGCGCTGTTTCCAGCTCAACCCCTTGGCCTTGCCGGGGGCCTCGGAGGCCCACTCTTTTCCTCGGGGATAGACGACGACCTCGGCCTGATCCTCAATGGCGAAGTCCATGGAGCGGGCATCGAGCACGGTGCCGTCCTTGGCCTTGACCACGAAGTCGGAACAAGCGGTTGCCGGAACGGACACGAACAGGACGGCCAGAATAAGCATGATGATGCAAAAGGGCATGATGTCTCCTTGTATGAGGTGTGGTCGGCATGGTGCGCCAATCGACCGATGGAGCAAGGCTACGCCGCCCGGCATGTCATGTCGACACTCGGGAAGCGAAGATTTCGGGAAAAGGCGGGCCTATTGGGCGGGGGTCTTCTTCTTGAGCAGCGGCTTGCTGATGCCGAACCGGGCCAGGACGTCCTTCATGGGGCCGGTGGACGCCGGGGTGCCGTGGTGCAGGACCTGGACGCGGTACCAGGTCGAGCCGCCGACGTCGCCCGAGGCGATGCCGGTGCGCAGCCCCGCTCCCACCAGCCTGGCGGACAGGGCGTCGGCCATCTCCGCCTTGCGGAACGACGCCACCTGGTAGACGTAGTCGAAGACCGGCTCGCCCGGCTTGGCGGCCTCGGGCTGGAACGCGGCCGGTTTCTCGGCCGCGTTCGCCTCGGCGGCCGGGGCGGGCTTGGGCGCGGGCTTGGGTTCAGGCTTGGGCGCGGGCTTGGGCGCGGGCGCGGCGGGAGCGGCGCGGTCGGGCTGGGCCTTGAGCCGGTCGGGATAGCCCAGCTCCTCGGCCTTGAGGATCTCGGGCTTGGCCGGTTCCTCGGTGAGCTGGCCGTGCTCCTTGGTGGGCATGAGCTCGCCCAGGCGCGGCACGTCGGACTCGGGCCGGTAGCCCCGGCCGATGAGGATGCCCATGACGAAGAAGAAGGACAGCGCCAGGATGCCGGACCCCACCGCGCTTATCATGGCGGGCAGGGACAGGGTGAAGGTGAAGGTCTTGGCCTTGATGGGAGGCTTCTTGACCTTGATCTTGGAGGCGCTTTCCTCGGCCATGGTTTTCCCTACATGGAGTCCGGGGCGCTCACGCCGAGCAGCCCCAGGCCGTTTTTGAGCACGTCGGCCACGCAGCCGAGCAGGGCGAGACGGGCGGCGGCCACGTCCTCGCCGGCCGAAAGGACATGGCAATTGGTATAGTATCTGTGCAGCGTCGAGGCAAGCTCCTGGAGATACATGCTGATGAGGTGCGGCGACTGGGTGCGCGCGGCGCTCTCCACGTAGTCCGGGTACTGGTCGAGCAGCCGGAGCAGCTCCATGTCGTGTTCGGTGTCGAGGGGGGCCAGCGCGGCGGGCGTGTCCTCGGCCGCGCGGGTTCCGGCCTCCTCGGCCTTTTTCTGGAGCGAGCGGATGCGGGCGTAGGCGTACTGCACATAGTAGACCGGGTTGTCCATGGACTGCTGCTTGACCAGCTCCAGGTCGAAGTCGAGCTTGGAGTCGGACTTGCGGGACAGGAACATGAAGCGGGAGGCGTCGGACCCGACCTCGTCCACCACGTCCTTGAGGGTCTCGAACTGGCCCGCGCGGGTGGACATGGCGATGGGCTCGCCGTTCTTGAGCAGGTTGACCAGGTTGACCAGGATGACGGCCAGGCCGCCCTTTTTGCCCAGGGCCTCGCAGGCGGCCATCATGCGCGGCACGTAGCCGTGATGGTCCGCGCCCCAGATGTCCACCACCAGGTCAAAGCCGCGTTTGAACTTGTTGTCGTGGTAGGCGATGTCCGAGGCGAAATAGGTGGTGTCGCCGTTGCTCTTGCGCAGGACGCGGTCCTTGTCGTCGCCGAGCTGGGTGGAGCGGAACCAGAACGCGCCGTCCGCCTCGTAGCCCATGCCCGACGCCGTGAGGTCGGCGAAGGTCTCCTCGACCTTGCCGTCCGCCACCAGGGACTTCTCCGAGAACCAGACGTCGTGGCGCACGCCGAAGGCGGCCAGGTCGTCCTTGATGCCCTGGAGGATGTCGTTCATGCCGTACACCTTGCAGACCTCCATGGCCTCGGCCTCGGGCAGGTCGAGCAGGCCGGGGTTCAGGGCCATGCAGGCGCGGGCGATGTCGATGATGTACTCGCCGCGGTAGTAGTCCTCGGGCTCGGCCGGGTTCTTGCCGCCCAGCTCGCGGGCGCGGTAGAGGATGGAGTTGCCCAGGATGTTCATCTGGCGCCCGGCGTCGTTGATGTAGTACTCGGCCTCGACGTCGTACCCGGCCTTCTCCATGATGCGGACCAGGGAGTCGCCCAGGGCCGCGCCCCGGCCGTGGCCGATGTGCAGCGGGCCGGTGGGGTTGGCGGAGACGTACTCCACCTGCACCCGGGTGCCGTTGCCCAGGGTGGAGTCGCCGTAGGCCTCGCCCGCCTCGCGGATGACGCCCACGGTCTTGCGCCAGAACGAGGGCGCGAAGGTGAAATTCAGGAAACCCGGACCGGCGATGTCGATCTTCTCGAAAAGCGCGTCGGCGGAAAGCGCTGCGGCGAGGTCCTCGGCGATGGCGCGCGGGGCTTTCTTCGCCTCCTTGGCCAGCAGCATGGCCACGTTGGCGGACATGTCGCCGAACCGCTTGTCCTTGGGCGGCTCGATGACGGCCTTTTCCGGCCAGGCCCAGCCCTTGTCGGCCAGCGCGGCCCTCAATGCCTCTTCCAGGTGTTGCTTCGCTCTCATCTGCTTTGTCGCTCCTTGCACGAACCTTGTGGAGGGCCCATTAGCATGTTTGCCCGCGCAATCCAAGCGCCGAGAGGGGCCCTTTCCCGGCGGCCCGTCTCTTTTCTTCAAACCCGGTCCGTTGTGTGGTATGCAGGAGGCAAGGAGACGGCCATGAGCAGTGAAAAGCGGCGCGGAACGCGCGTCAAGGCGGATTTCGAGGCCTACGTCACCGTGGGCGACGTGGTCATTCCCGTATCCACCCGCAACCTGAGCCTCAAGGGCGCGCTGCTCGACGGATGCGAGGACTGCCTGATGGGCACGGCCTGCGAGCTGAACATTCCGCTGGCGCCCGGCCTGCGCATCGTGGTGGAGGGCGAGGTGGTCCGGGTCGGGGAGAGCGGCGTGGGCATGGTCTTCAAGGAGATGGATGACCTGAGCTTCGCCACCCTGCACCGGCTGGTCCAGCTCAATGCCGACGACCCCGAGGCCATCGACGAGGAGCTGGGCCGCTTCCCCGGCGTCGACGGGTAGCGGGGCGCGTTTTCGGCGTCGGCCGCTAGGACCGCTGCTCCGCCGGGGCCGCCGGGGTCGCCGGGGTCTCGCCCCCGCCCGACCGGCCCAGGGCCAGGGTGCCGGCCACGATGAGCAGCCCGCCGCCGATGGTCCACATATCCGGGATTTCCCCCAGGAACATCGCGCCCCACAGGGCGGCGAAGACCACCTCCAGGCAGGTCACCGAACTGATGCGCGCGGCCGAGTCCTTGGCGTAGCCCACGGTCATGTAGTATTGGCCCGCGTTCATGAATCCGGCCACGCCCAGGAGCATCAGCCATTCCCCCCAGTCGGGCGCCACCCAGTCGGCCGCGAAGAGCGGGCAGGCCAGACAGATTATCATGGGCGGGTAGAGGATGATGACGGCCGGATGCTCGGTGGCGGCCAGGGAGCGCACCGCCATGATGGCCACGGCGGTTAAGGCCACGCTGAGCAGGGCCACGCCCAGAGCCACGGAATCCAGTTCCGGCCCGGCCCCGCCGAAGAGGAAGCCGGGGTGGCAGACCAGGACCACGCCCGACAGGCTGACCATGATCGAGACGAGCGCCCCCGCGCTCAATTTCTCGCGCAGGACGAACCAGGCCGCCAGGGCGACCACCGCCGGGTGGGTGAAGATGATGACCGTGGCGTCGGCCAGCGGCAGGTGGACGATGGCGTAGAACTCGGCCAGGAGCGAGAGGAACCCGAACAGCCCGCGCGTGAACAGGGTCCACCGCCGGTTGCCGAGCATGCCCACCCCGGCCCGGCGCACGATGGCCCAGCAAAAGACGATGCCCACCAGGCCGCGCACGAAGAGAATCTCCGTGGTGGGGATGCGGCTGCCCGCCAGCTTGACGCAGAGCGAGCCGACGGAAAAGAGGAAGGTGCCGAGCAGCATGACGCGCATGCCGGGGGTGAGCCAGTTTCGCATCGGCGCAATCTAGGCCCGCGCCCCGGCCCGCACAAGCCCTTTCTTCGCGCACAAGTGCTTTCTTCGCGCGGAAGCCGAAAAATCGTCACATGACCGTGACCCGCCTCCCGGCGGAGGAGCGTATGGTCTCCTCAACGGAAATCATTCCTCTCCCCGGCGCGAGGCGGCGCCAACCCCAGCCGCCTCGCGCCCCTCCTCTCCCCCGCCTTGCCAAATGGCCGGGAGTGTGGTTTCACCTGTATCCATGAAGACACGAATTTTCCTCCCGCCCGTGAACAAGCCCACCGGGGGCGTCACCGTGCTCCGCCAGATGGCCGACATCCTGCACCAGGCCGGGCGCGACGCCGCACTGGTGGCGCGCGACCGCTCGGGTTGGCGGCCCGCCGGCCTGGCCGACGCCGCGCCGGTCATGGAATGGGCCGACCTGGACCTCGGCCCCGGCGACCGCTGGGTGGTGCCCGAGGGCTGGGTCAACGGCCTGACCCCCGGCCTGGAGGCGCAGGCCGACTGCCTGAGCTACGTCCAGAACTGGGCCTACCTCTTCTCCTCCCTGCCCGAAGGCGTGCGCTGGGACCGGCTGCCCGTGGGCTTCCTGGCCGTGTCCGACCCCGTGGCCCGCTACGTCGAGACCGCCACGGGGAAGCCCGCCCCGGTGCTGCGCCCCGGCATCGACCGGGCCATCTTTAACGCGCCCCAGGCCAAACCGTCGGGCCCGCCCGTGGTGGCCTACATGCCGCGCAAGAACAAGGCCGTGGCCGACCAGATCCGCGCCGTGTTCGAGCACCGCAACGGCCCGGACCGGGTGCGCTGGCGGCCGCTTGAGGGGCTGGACGCCTTCGGCGTGGCCGAGGCGTTGCGCGGCGCGGACATTTTTCTCATGACCGGCTATCCCGAGGGCTGCCCGCTGCCGCCGCTGGAAGCCATGGCCTGCGGCTGCCTGCCCGTGGGCTTCTCCGGCCTGGGCGGGTGGGACTACATGCGCCAGGCCCAGCTACGTCCGCGCCATGCCCCCTGGACCCCGCTGCGCGAGGTCCCGTGGTCCGGCAACGGCCTGTGGTGCGCGGACGGCGACGTGCTGGACGCGGCCCTCTGCCTGGAGGAGGCCGCGGGCATGATCGAAACGCCCGGCCCGGCCCTTGACGCCGTGCTCCGCGCGGGGCAGGAAACGGCGGACGCCTACTCCACCGTGGAGCAGGCCAAAGCCCTCCTCACCCTGTGGGAGACCCTGTGAGCCGCTGACCATGTCGAAGAAAAACCGTCCCGAACCCGAATCCCTTGCGCTTTCCCCTCTTGGGGTCGACTCCCACGCCCATCTCGACCTTGAGGACTTCGACGAGGACCGCGAAACCCTCCTGGCCCGTGCCAGGGCGAGCGGCGTGGCCAACATCGTCAACGTCTTCCTCGGGCCGGACGCCTACGAGCGCAACCGCCACCTCTTCGACGCCCATCCCGAGGTCGCCTTCCTGCTCGGCGTGCATCCCAACGACGCGCCGCAGCTCACGAAAGAGGTCGAGGAGCGGATGCGCGCCCATTTCCTGGCCGATCCGAGGCTGAAGGGCGTGGGCGAGATCGGCCTGGACTACTACTGGGACGACGCGCCGCCCGCCGTGCAGAAGCCCGCCTTCGTCCGCCAGCTCCACCTGGCGCGCGAGGTGGAGCGCCCGGTGGTCATCCACTCGCGCGACGCCAACGGCGACTGCCTGGACATCCTCGCGGCCGAGGGGTTCCGCGACTATCCGGTCCTCTGGCACTGTTTCGGCGCGGACATGGCCCTGGCCAAGGCAATCCTGGACAACGGCTGGCACATCTCGGTGCCCGGCCCGGTCACCTTCCGCAAGACCGACGACCTCCAGGCCGCCGTGGCGAGGATTCCGCTGGAGCGGCTGCTGATCGAGACGGACTGCCCCTACCTCGCGCCCGAGCCGTGGCGAGGCAAGCGCAACCACTCCGCCCTGGTGGCCTTCACCGCCAAGCGCATAGCCGAAATCAAAGGACGTTCCGTCGCGGACATCTGGCGGATCACGGGCGACAACGCCCGCAGGTTCTTCGGGCTGTAGCGTCATTTTCCGCGTCACCGCCTGTCGGCCTTGAAAGAGGAAAAGGCAAAAAGGCGACGCCCTGCCCGCCTTCACTCTTCTGCCGCCTCCCCCTCCCCCCGCCACAAAAAAAGGGAGGCCGCCAACCGGCGACCTCCCGCAAAAAAGCCATTGAAAAAGCCGCGCCGCAAGCGCGCCCGGCTAGGCGTGCTCGGCCTGATGCCGATCCTCCGGGAACAACCGCTTGGCCAGGTAGATGAACGGGGTGTCCAGGGCCGCGACCACGAACTTGATCAGGTAGGTGGACGCCAGGATCTCCCAAAACACGTTGATGGGGAACACCCCCCAGAAGGCGATGACGCAGAAGATGGCCGAGTCCAGGAACTGGCTGACCATGGTCGAGGCGTTGTTGCGCAGCCAGAGCATACGCGCCCCGGTGCGCTCCCGGATGGCGTGGAACGCCCAGACGTCGTGCATCTGCGAGACGAGATAGGCGGCCATGGAGGCCAGGGCGATGCGCGGCATGAACCCGAAGAGCGCCTGGAGGTGCGGCTGGGCGAAGTCGTCGGCCGCAGGCTTGAAAAGCAGGGCTATCTGCATGTAGGCGACCATCATCAGCAGGGCCACGAAGCCGAGGAGCACGCCCTTGCGCGCCTCCCGCTTGCCGTAGAACTCGCTGAGCAGGTCCGTGGCCAGGAACACGCTGGCGTACAGCACGTTGCCGAGCGTGGTGGTCAGGCCGAAGAGCTCCACGGTCTTGAGCACCTGGATGTTGCACAGGAGCAGGTTGAAGACCATGAGGCCGAAGAGCCCCACCTTGCCGAAAAGGCGGTAGATGACCAGGACCATGCACAGGTCCGCCAGCGCGAAGAGTATCCAGAGCAGTTCGTTCATGGGCGTTGCCTAGCCCTGAACCGGGTCGAGGTCAAGTTTCGGGAATCCGGCGGTCAAGGCTTGCACCAGTCCCCTCCCCCGCCTGGGGCGGCCAGGCGGCTCAGTTCGGCCAGCCGACGGTCCACGCGGTGGTAGAGGGAGTCCGTGGGGAACTTGCCGTTCTTGCCCCGTTTGCCGCAACGCATGCCGGTCAGGATGAACATGGCCTCCTCGATGGAGGTGACCGGGAAGATGTGGAACTTGCCCTCGGCCACGGCCTGGACCACCTCGTCCTTGAGCATCAGGTTGACCACGTTGTCCTCGGGCAGGATGACGCCCTGGCTGCCGGTGAGCTTGCGGCGGCGGCAGACCTCGAAGAACCCCTCGATCTTGCGGTTCACGCCGCCCACGGCCATGATCGCGCCCGACTGGGAGACCGCGCCGGTGAAGGCGTAGGACAGGTTGACCGGCACCCCGGACAGGGCCGAGAGCAGCGACGCCAGCTCCGCGCCCGAGGCCGAGTCGCCCTCGATGCCCGCGTAGGACTGCTCGAAGCAGAGCGAGCCGGTCAGGACGATGGGCTTGTCCTGGGCGAAGAGGCGGACCAGGTAGGACTTGATTATCATCATGCCCTTGGTGTGGATGGGCCCGCCCAGTTGGGCCTCGCGCTCCAGGTCGATGATGCCGCCGTGGCCCACGCCCACGGTGCAGGAAATCTGGTGGGGCAGGCCGAACTCGTAATCGCCGAACATGGTCACGGACAGGCCGTTGGCCAGCCCGGTGGCCTGGCCGTGGGTGGCCACCTTGATGACCTGGCGGTCGTAGTCGGCCATGAACTCCTCTTCATAGAGGTTGGCGCGGTAGTCCTTGGCCCGGACCGCCTCGTTCAGCTCGGCGGGGCCGACCATCTCGCGCCCGGCCATGCGCGCCACGGCCGAGGCCTCGATCATCCGCTCGCGCACCAGCGGGGTGTAGAGCGACAGCCGCTTCTGGTCCTCCACAAGGCGGGAGGCGAAGTCCACCAGCCCGGCCAGGGCCTCGCGGTTGAAGGGGAGCAGCCCGCACTCGCGGGCGATGCGGCCGATGACGTAGAGGTAGTTCTTGACGTTGGCGGCGTCGCGGCTGGCGGCGGCCTGAAGGTGCGCCTTGAGCTTGAAGAACTTGGCGAAGCGGTCGTCGCCCAGGAGCAGGGCCTCGTAGTGCTCGTCCGTGCCGATAAGCACGACCTTGAGGGAGAGGTCCACGGGCGTGGGCTGGATGGTCCGGGCGCGGACCTGCTCCGGGTCCACGGGGTCCTCTATGCGCGACTTGCCGGAGCGCAGGGCGCGCAGGAGGCCCTCCCAGGAGTTGGGGTTGCCGAGCAGGTCCTCGATGTTCAGGATGAGGAACCCGCCGTTGGCCAGGTGCACGGAGCCCGCCTTGATGAGGGTGAAGTCCGTGTAGAGCGCGCCGAGCTCGGCCTCGCGCTCGATGGAGCCGAGCAGGTTGAAGGCCGTGGGGTGGTCCTCCACCACCACGGGCGCGCCGTGGGTCTTGCCGTTGTCCACGAAGAGGTTGACCTCGAACCGGGTGAAGAAATCCTCGCCGCCGCCGGGCCCGCCCTCGGGCAGGAGCCCGGCCAGGGAGTTGTCGCGCGGCATGAACTGGTCCACGTTGTCCACCACCTCGTCGGTGACGGCCTTGAAGTATTCGGTCAGCTCGGCGTGCTTCTTGAACTTCTCCGCCATGGGGGCGAAGCAGTCGGCCATGACGGCCCGGGCCGTCTCGCGGTGCAGGTCCGTCTCGGAGTCGCGCATGGCGGTCTCGTTGCGGTTGATCTGGCGCAGGATGGAGGAGACGCGGGCCAGCAGCTCCTCGCCCTTGGCCTTGAACTTCTTGCGGGCGCGCGGCTCAAGCTTGTCGAAGTCCTTGTCCGAGACCACGTTGCCGTCCACGATGGGCGAGAGGGTGAGCACGCCGTCCTCGTCCAGGCTGAGGCTGAAATTCTCCTTGGCGGCCGTGGCGTCCATGCGGCCGAAGAGCTCGTCCCGCTTGGCGTTGTACTTCTTGAGCATGCGCTCGTGCTTTTTCTGGAAGGCGTCCTTCTCGAACCGGGCCGGGATCTCCTGCTTGATGAGGGTCATGGCCTTCTGCTGCTCCTGCTTGAGCTTGCGGCCGGTCCCGGCGGGCAGGGACACGGCCACGGGCCGGTCGCTGTCCTCGAAGTTGTAGAGGTAGACCCAGTCGCGCGGGGTCTTGCCCCTGGAGGCGGCGGGCTGGAGGAAGGACTTGACGAAATAGGTGCGCCCCATGTTCGGCTCGCCGGACACGTAGATGTTGTGCTCGTTGCCCTTGATCTGGAGGGCCAGCGACAGGGCGTGGATGGCCCTCGGCTGGAAGCGGGGATAGGCGTTGCGGTCCGGAATCTCCGTGCTGTCCGCATAGGGGACGCGGGCGGGATCGAGCTCGGCCCGGAGGCGGTCCGGGGACAGGGGCTTGTGCGTGGTGGCGTTGTTCTTCATGTGTCGTGTCGGATTATGTGCGCGGCAAAGGCACCGTACCGGGAAGATACGGTTTTTCACCAGGGTTGTCATCAGGCAATGTGCGTGGCCGGGCGGCCGGGCCCGGCGGGGGTCAGCGGATGTAGTTGGGCAGGTTGAGGAAGAGGTTGGTGGTGTAGGTCATCATCTTGTCCATGATCCATGGAAAGGCGAGGAGCAGCGCGAGGAAGATGGCCACGATCTTGGGCACCATGGTCAGGGTCATCTCCTGAATCTGGGTGGCGGCCTGGAGCACGGAAACGAAGATGCCGACCGCCATGCCGATGCCGAGCATGGGCAGGGCGATGACCAGGGTCATCTCGATGGCCTGCTTGGCGAATCCCACTACGAATTCAGGCGTCATTTCAGTTCTCCGTTGGGTTGCGGGGCGCGGGGCTCCCCGGGCGACAATGGGCGCGTCGTCACTGGAAGGTGTTGACCAGCGAGCCGACGAGCAGGTTCCAGCCGTCGATGAGGATGAACAGCAAAATCTTGAACGGCAGCGATATCATCACCGGCGGCAGCATCATCATGCCCATGGCCAGCAGGATGGAGGCCACGACCATGTCCAGGATCAGGAACGGGATGTAGATGAGGAAGCCGATGGTGAAGCCGGTCTTGAGCTCGGAGATGGTGTAGGCCGCCGTCAGCATCAAGGTGGAGACCTCCTCCCTGTTCTTGGGCCGGTCCTCCTTGGTGATGGAGTAGAAGATGGACAGGTCCTTCTCCCGCGTGTGCTTGAACATGAACTCCCGCAGCGGCTTCTGGGCGCGGGTGAGCATCTCCTGGAAGGGGATCTCCTCGTTCATGTAGGGCTGGAGGGCCGTGTCGTTGATGGCCTTGCCCACCGGCATCATGATGACCAGGGTCATGAAGATGGCCAGGCCCGCCAGAATCTGGTTGGGCGGCATCTGCTGGGTGCCCATGGCCTGGCGCAGGAAGTGGAAGACGATGATGATGCGCGTGAACGAGGTCATGGTCAGCATGATGGCCGGGGCCATGGACAGGATCGTGAACAGAAAAATGATTTCCAGGAGGGTGGAGACCTCCTGGGGCTCGGCCTGGCCCGCGGCCAGCTCCATGGTCAGCTTGGGAATGGTCGGCGCGGCGGCGGCCAGGGACGGGAGCAGGCAGAGCCCCGCCAGGGCGGCCAGGAGAATGGCCAGGCAGCGGTTGCGGGCGGTCATCGGCCCACGCTCCGCTTGAGCAGGCTGGCGAAGGACGAGGCGGGCCGGCCGACGTCCGCCTCCGCGCCCTCGTCCGTTTCGTCCTCGGCCAGGGGGGTGATGCCGTGCTCGGTGACGCCGAGCAGGAAGTCCCGCCCCCGGTGGCGGACCACCACCACGGACTGGTGCTGGCCGAGCATCAGGCGGCTGACCAGCCGGGGCGCGCCGCTCCCGCCCTGGACGCCCATGCCGGACACCCCGAGCCGCCGGAGCAGCCAGTAAGCCAGAAAAATGACGCCCAACAGCAGACTGAGGTAGCCGAGGGTGGTCAGCAGCGTGGACCAGGTGTCCACCTGCGGGAGCTGCATGGGCGCAGCGGTGGCGTTCGCTGCGGCGGCGCTATCCAAGCTGCTTCACCCGCTCGATGGGGCTGATGATGTCCGTCAGGCGGACGCCGAACTTCTCGTTGATGACCACGGCCTCGCCGCGCGCCACCAGCTTGCCGTTGACGTAGATTTCGAGCGGCTCGCCCGCCAGCTTGTTCAGCTCGACCACCGAGCCCTGGCCCAGTTGCAGGAGCTCGTTGATGAGCAGCTTGGCCCGGCCCAGCTCGGCCGAGACGTCCAGCGGGATGTCCAGGATGAAGTCGAGGTCGCGCTTGCCGCCGGGGCTGGCCTTGGCGTCCTCGCCCATGTCCTTGAGCTCGTAGTCGTGGGTCTGGGTGGAGAGGAAGGCCTGCTCCTTCTCGTGCTTGACCTCGGCCTGCTCGGACTCGGCCAGGGCGGCGGCCCACTCGTCGGCCAGGGCCTCGTCGTCGCTCGCGACCTCGCCGCTGCCCGCGTCGGCCGGGTCGGTCACGTCGCCGCTTTCCAGCAGGGCGTCGGCCCACTCCTGCGCCAGTTTGTCTTGATCTTCGCTCATGTCGAATACCTCGCGAAACGGTTTTCCAGGGTGCACCCGTCAAAAAATCCGACGGTCGGCAACGGAGGCTGCAAGATGCGTGCTACTGGATGACCATCTCAGTGATGTAGACCCGCAGGACCGCGCCCTTGCCCAGAATCTGGTTGAGCCGGTCGGCGACCTCCTGCTTCAGCTCCATCTTGTCGGCCATGGTGGAGAGTGCGTCGTAGGTCTTGCTGGAGAGCAGCAGCAGGAGCGCGTCCTTGATCTTGGCCTGCTCCTGGGTCAGGGCGGCCGCGACCTTCTCGTCGCGCACCTCGACCTCCATGCCGAGTTTCAGGTAGCGGCGGCCGAGCGGGTCGGCCAGGTTGACCAGGAAAACGGGCAGCGGAACCAGTTGCCCCTGCACGGCCTCGGCGGGCACCTGCGCGTCGGCCTGGGCCTGGGCCTGTTCGGCGTTCTCCGCGGGCGGCGCGGCGAAAAACATCTTGTAGCCGAACCAGCCGCCGACGCCGAGCAGGATCAGCACCACCACGATGATGATCCACTTGAGCTTCCCGCCCTTCTTGCCTTCCTGTCCCAGATCTTCGTCAGCCATGGCGGCCACCTTCCGTTTGCTGTGTTACTCGGTTATAGCCGGATTTCACCGGGTTTTCCAGACAAAGTTTAGATCACAGGTACCCGCCCACGGGCCGGGCGGTCTTGAGCAGGATCTCCACCCGCCGGTTCATGGGCGAATCCGCCGGACGGCCCCGGTCGTCCGTGACCGGCGAGTCCGCCCCGTAGGCCGACAGGGAGAAGCGGCGGTCCTGAATCCCGGCCCCGACCAGGTAGGAGAGCACGGCCAGGGCGCGCTCGCCGGACAGGACGTAGGCGTCGGCCGCGGCGTCGCTCCTGTCCGCATACCCGGCCACGTTGATGGGGGCCGGGGTGTGGGTCATCATGGGCACCAGTTGGTCCAGGACGAACTGGCCCTTGGGCGACAGCGCGGACGAATCGGGCGCAAAGAGCAGCCGGTCGGTGAAGACCAGGGCCACTCCGTCGGGCTTGGCCAGGATGGCCAAGTTCCGGTCCAGCTCGGACTTGGATATGTCCTCGGGCAGGATGTCGTCCGGGAAGAGCAGGTCCTTGAGCCGCTGCTTCTTGTCCAGCACTTCCCACGGCTTTTCCATGAGGTCCGAAATAAGCCGCTGCTTGGCCGTGGCCCGGCCCGAGCCGCGCTTGTCCAGCACGCCCAGGTCGGCGGTATGCAGGGTGACCTTGGTCAGGACCGCGTTGTCCATGGAGGACATGGTCAGGAGCAGCACGAAAAAGGTCAGCAGCAGGGTCACCAGGTCGGAGAAGGTGACCAGCCACAGTTCGAGCGGCTTGCAGGTTCCCTTTTTCTTACGGGCCATGCCCTACTCCAGCCCGGCCGGGGGCTTAAGGTCGAACTCGAACCCGTCCACGCTCAGGGTGTCCGGCCGCCCGGCCGCCGTCGGCGCGACGGCCCGGAGGCGCTCGCCGGTGTCGATGGCCCGCTTGTCCAGGACGATGTCCACCCGCCGGTTCCGAGCCCGGTTCTCGGGCGTATTCTGCGGATAATGGGGCATGAACTTGCCGAAGGCCTCCACCCGGAGCATGTCCGGCTTCATGCCGCGCTCGATGAGGAAGCGGTACACGGCCAGGGTGCGGGCGAGGGAAATTTTCCAGGAGAGGTCGGGCGACTGGCGGTCGTCGTCGGGCTGGTAGTTGAGCCCCAGTTCGTCGCGCAGCTCCGAGGTGTGCCCGGCCAGCAGCAGCGGGTACTGGACCTGGGCGAGCACGGGCATGAACCGGTCGAGCAGCGCCCGGCCCTCCCCGGAGAGCGCGGCGGAACCGGGCGCGAAGAGCGTGCTCGCGCTGATGGACAGGATCTGGACGAAGCGGTTCGAGCGGAAGTCGAGGTCCTGCTCCATCTCCTCCCAGTTGAGCTCCTTGAGGGGCTCCAGGTCGCCGGTGTCGATGGGACCGGGCTCGACGGTGCGCCGGGTGTCCTTGCGGGAGAAGACCTCGTAGCTGGCGTTCTGGAAGCCGAAGGTGCCGATGATGGAGCCGAGCGCCACCAGCTTGCGCCGGGCGTCGACCTTGGACATGGAGACCAGGAGCACGAAAAAGGTCAGCATCAGCGTCATCACGTCCGAGAACGTGATCATCCACGGCGGCATCTCCTCGCAGACGAGCTTCTTTTCTTTCTTCGCCATGACGCTCCCTCCCGCGCCGCCCGGCCGGGGCTAGTCCGAGGACACCCGGTCCTTGGGCGGCAGGTAGCTGTTCAGCTTCTCCTCGATGATGCGCGGGTTTTCGCCCTTGGAAATGGCCAGGATGCCCTCCATTATCATCTCGCGCAGGAGGACCTCCTCCTTGCTGCGGGCCTTGAGCTTGCCCGCCATGGGGTTGAACAGGAGGTTGGCCAGCAGCGCGCCGTAGAGGGTTGTCAGCAGGGCCACGGCCATGGCCGGGCCGATGGTGGAGGGGTCGGACATGGTCTGGAGCATCTGCACCAGGCCGATGACCGTGCCGATCATGCCCATGGCCGGGGCCAGCGATCCCATGACGGCCACCACGTCCGCGCCCGTGGCGTGCCGTTCGGAAAGATAGGATATCTCGGTCTCCAGGATCTCCTGGATGGTCTGGGGCTCCAGGCCGTCCACCGTCAGTTGCAGCCCCTTGCGCATGTAGTCGTCGTCGATCTCCTTGATGAGCGGCTCCAGCGAGAGGATGCCCTCGCGGCGGGCGCGGTTGGCGTAGTCCTTGAACCGCTCGATGACGTCCTGGGGCGACTCCAGGCCGGAAAAGAAGGTGTTCTTGATGACGCCGACCACGCCGATGACGTAGCCCATGGGATAGTTGACCAGGGCCGCGCCCACGGTCCCGCCCACGACGATGAGGAACGACGGGATGGAAACGAAGATCATCAGGCTGGAGCCCGTCAGAATGGCCGACACCACCAGCCCGAAGGAGAGGACGATTCCGATTATGGTCCCGAGATCCATACCTTAACCTCTGTTTTCCGCCGGTTATCCCTTGGGAGGCCTGCTCCCGAAAATCCGCGTTCCGATCCGCACCAGGGTCGCCCCCTCCTCCACGGCCGGGACGAAGTCCCCGGTCATGCCCATGGAGAGATGGGGCAGTCGGACGCCCAGCCGCCCTTCCAGCCCGTCCCGCAGCTCACGCAGCCGCGCGAAAACGGGCCGCGCCCGCTCGGGCTCGTCGAAGAACGGCGGCATCGTCATCAAACCGACGAGCCGGAGTCCGTCGGCCGCCATGGCCTCCTCGGCCAGGCGCGGCAACTCTTCTTCCGTGATCCCGGACTTTTGCGCCTCGCCGGCGATGTTCACCTGGAGGAGGATGTCCTGGACCAGGCCGAGGCTGGTCGCCTTTTTATGCAACGCCTGGGCCAGCTTGGAGGAGTCCACGCTGTGCACCAGGCCGAACTTTCCGGCCACGTACTTGGCCTTGTTGGACTGCAACCCGCCGATAAAGTGCCACCGCAGCTTCAGGTCGGCCAGCGCCTCCTGCTTGGCCAGGGCCTCCTGCACGTAGTTCTCGCCGAAGTCCACCTGCCCGGCCAGGGAAAGGTCGCGCACGTCCGAGGCGGGGTGGTACTTGGACACGGCCACCAGGGTCACGTCCCCCGGCTTCCGGCCCGCGCGCCCGGCCACCTCGGCCAGCTCCTCCCTGAGCCGCGCCAGCCGCCCGGCCAGCTCTTCTCTTCTCTCGTTCATAAGTCTCAAGTTAAATCCGGGCGTTAGACTTCCACATGCCTTATCGGCCCGTTTATCATTTGGTTTAATGAATTAATGAATTATTTTTGCCCAGCTCTTCCTCCTGGCGGATATATCACGACTTGCGATCATCTAACCACATGAAATGGGGAAAAAAGTTCGACTCGCAAAATCCCCTGTCTTTTCAAAAGATTAGTCTAGATTTTGTCTATATCTGCAACCTTTTCGGCGGGAAAGGCCCCTTGTCACCCCGCGCGGGCCCGTGGCATACCCTCGGGGGAACCGTCCCGCGCCCGGTCTGCAATCCAAGGGGGAGCCATGAATCCGAAATACCTCGAAATCACCCAGAAGGGGATGTCCGCCCAGCTCGCCGAGCTGACCTTGGACGAGATGGTCTCCTACGTCCGCAACTACCTGCACGCCTTCCTCCTGGACGACCGGGTCTGCGCCGCCCTCATCCAGCGCCTGGGCTCGGACCAGCAGGTCCACGCCCACCCCGCCGCCGCCCGCTGCCTGCGCTACCTCCTGGACAAGGCGATCAAGATGCGCCCCTTCCGGCCCGGCGTGCTGGACGCCGCGGCCAAGCTGGCCCCCACCCCCGAGGTCATGGAGCGGCTGGAGATCATCAACGCCCTCAACGCCGCCAAGGAGACCTTCGACCTCATCATCGGGCTGAACCTGAGCGAACACGCCGACGACGTGCGCCAGTTCCTGGCCCATCTCATCCACGCCCACCCCTCCCATGTGGCGGCCGCCCAGTACGCCCTGTACGTGGACAAGGGGCTCGGCCTTCCCCCCGGCCCGTGGCTCAAGGATTTCAAGTGCCCCAGGCGGCTCCAGCCCCTCTGGCGGGCCTCCCTCTTCGACCACCACGCCCGGCTCTGCGACTGGGAGTCGGCCATGGCCCTCTGGCCCACCCTGGACGCCGACCGCCTCGACGAGGTGGCCCTGGCCCTGGCGGGCGACATGTTCGCGGCCCTGGGCGATGCCGGCCAGGCCCTGGCCCTCTACGACAAATCCATCGCCCTGGACCCGGTCCAGACCCCGGTGCGCCTGCGCAGGCGAGAACTCGCCTCCCCCTTCCCCGTCACCCCGTCCCTGGTGGCGGAGCGCAAGGTGGCCATCCTGTTATACTCATGGAACAAAGCCGAGGTCCTGGGCCGAACCCTGGTGAGCCTGAGCGAATCCGACATCGGCCCGGCGGACATCCACGTCCTGCTCAACGGCTGCACGGACGGCAGCCGCGAGGTGGTGGAGTCCCTGCGCCCCCGGTTCCCGCACAACGCCCTGACCGTGCACGCCCTGCACGTCAACATCGGCGCGCCTGCGGCCCGCAACTGGCTCATGAACCTGCCCGAGGTGCGGGCCACGGACTACATCGCCTTCCTGGACGACGACGTCCTGGTCCAGAAGGACTGGCTGGCCAGGTTTCTGACCGTGGCCGAGTCCGACCCCAAGGTGGCCGTGGTCGGGGCCAAGATCATCACTCCCGGCGCGCCCCCTCGCCTCCAGTATCTCTACCGCCATGTGGCCATCGCCGACCATGAGCTGCTCAAGATGAGCCTGCACGCGCCGCTCGACACCTACGACACCGGCATCTACGACGTGGTGCGCGAGACGCGCAACGTCATGGGCTGCCAGCACCTGCTCCGCACCTCAGCCCTCGACGCGGCCCCGGCCGGGTTCGACATCCGCTTCTCCCCCTCCCAGGTGGACGACATCGAGCACGACCTGGCCCTGTGCCTGGCCGGGCACAAGGTCATGTACTGCGGCACGGTCACCTGCGAGCACCTCCAGCAGTCCGGGGTGACCCTGGACTCCCACGCCTTCAACCCCTCCCAGGTGGGCAACGCCGTGGCCAACGACATGAAGCTCTACTACAAGTATTTCTTCGACTTGCCGAAGCTCAAGAAGCTGGATTGCCTTGGCATGGACGTCGGGTTTGAACCCGCTGGAATATAAACGTTTTTATCAAAAAGCCCCAACCGGCAAAGCCCGGCCCGGCCCGGCAGGCCGCCCGGGAATTTCCCCCGATTTCGCCCATTATACATATAAAGTGGGTTGACGGCGGCCCCGGTTAGCGGGCATAGCTCCCCCTCAAAGCGCGCCGTCCGCCTTCCGGCCGGGCGGCCCCATCATAACCGGTCGTTGAGGCGGTTGCGTTTCCCCCGACAGCACGACCACGAGCACGCCATGTCCAAAGACCTGATCATCGTCGAGTCCCCCGCAAAAGTGAAAACCATCTCCAAGTTCCTGGGCAAGGACTTCCTGGTGGACGCCTCCGTGGGCCACGTCCGCGACCTGCCCACCCGCGACCTCGGCGTGGACGAGGAGCACGGCTTCGCCCCGCAGTATGAAGTCATCAAGGGCAAGGAGGACGTGGTCAAGCGACTCAAGGCGGCCGCAGGCAAGGCCGACACCGTCTACCTCGCGCCCGACCCGGACCGCGAGGGGGAGGCCATCGCCTGGCATGTCGCCGAACTGCTCAAGCCGGTCAACGACAACATCCGGCGCATCCAGTTCAACGAGATCACCCCGCGCGCGGTCAAGGAAGCCCTGGAGCATCCCCAGGACCTCAACGCGGACCTGTTCGACTCCCAGCAGGCCCGGCGCATCCTCGACCGCCTGGTGGGCTACAAGATTTCCCCGATCCTCTGGAAGAACGTCAAGCGCGGCATCTCGGCCGGACGCGTCCAGTCCGTGGCCCTCAAGCTTCTGGTGGAGCGCGAAAAGGAGCGCCGCGCCTTCAAGGCCGACGAATACTGGCCGTTCAAGGCACTGCTGGAGGGCTCCAATCCGCCGCCCTTCTGGATGGAGCTGCACAAGCTGGACAAAAAGGCCGTCAAGCCCGGCGCCAACCACATCAACAACCAGTCCGAGGCCGAGGCCCTGGAGCAGGCCCTGGAAAGCGGCTCGTTCACCGTGGAGTCCGTGCAGGAAAAACAGCGCAAGCGCAGCCCCCTGCCCCCCTACATCACCTCCACCCTGCAGCAGGACGCCAACCGGCGCATGGGCTTCTCGGCCAAGCGCACCATGTCCATCGCCCAGCGCCTCTACGAGGGCGTCGAGCTCGGCGCGCGCGGCACCACAGCCCTCATCACCTACATGCGTACCGACTCCGTGCGCATCGCCAAGGAAGCCCAGGAAGCGGCCCGCGAGCTGATCCTCGACCGCTTCGGCGCGGACTACTATCCGTCCAAGCCCCGCAATTTCAAGACCAAGGGCAGCGCCCAGGACGCTCACGAAGCCATTCGGCCCGTCGACGTCTCCATCACGCCGGACGAGGTCAAGCCGCACCTGCCCGCCGAGCAGCACAAGCTCTACCGCCTCATCTGGCAGCGGTTCGTGGCCTCGCAGATGGCCTCGGCCACCTTCTGGGACACCACCGTGCTCGTGGACGCCCCGCGCACCGTCTGGCGCGCCAAGGGCGAGCGAATGCTCTTTCCCGGCTTCCTCGCCGCCATGGACAAGACCGACAGCGAGGACGACACCGAACTGCCCAAGCTCGCCCAGGGCGACCTGCTCACCGTGCGCGAGCTGAAAAAGGAACAGAAGTTCACCCAGCCGCCGCCGCGCTACTCCGAAGCCTCGCTGGTCAAGACCCTGGAGGAGCTCGGCATCGGCCGCCCCTCCACCTACGCCGCCATCATCTCCACCCTGCTCGACCGCGAATACGCCAAGCAGGAGGACAAGCGGTTCGTGCCCACCGAGCTCGGCTTCACCGTGTCCGACCAGCTCTCCGAACACTTCCAGGCCCTCATGGACGTGGGATTCACCGCCCAGATGGAGTCCCTGCTCGACGACGTGGCCGCCGGAAAGAAGGACTGGGCCGAGCTGCTCAAGAACTTCGGCGACGACTTCTACCCCACCCTGGACAAGGCCCGCACCGCCATGGCCCGCTCCCAGCAGGTCACGGACATCAAATGCGACCTCTGCGGCGCGCCCATGGCCGTCAAGTTCGGCCGCACCGGCGAGTTTCTGGGCTGCACCAACTTCCCGACCTGCCGCAACATCAAGAACTTCACCCGCGACGAACAGGGCGCCATCAACGTCGTGGAACGCGAAAAGCCCGAGGAAACCGGCATCGTCTGCGACAAGTGCGGACGCCCCATGGCCGTCAAGCAGTCGCGACGGGGCGAGTTCCTCGGCTGCACCGGCTACCCGGACTGCAAGAACATCGTCAACTTCGAACGCGACGAGAACGGCGAGATCAAGGTCGTCCAGGGCGAAAAGGCCGAGGTCGTCGGCACCTGCCCGGAATGCGGCGGCGAACTGCTGCTCAAGAAGGCCCGCACCGGCTCCCGCTTCATCGCCTGCGCCAACTACCCGGACTGCACCCACGCCGAACCCTTCTCCACCGGCGTCCCCTGCCCGGTCGAAGGCTGCACCGGCGAACTCGTCGAGAAATCCTCGCGCCGGGGCAAGCTCTTCTACTCCTGCTCCAACTACCCCAAGTGCGACTACGCCGTCTGGAACTGGCCCATCAACGAGCCCTGTCCGGAATGCGGCCACCCCGTCCTCACCCGCAAGTCCACCAAGGACAAGGGCGAAATCATCGCCTGCCCCAAAAAAGGCTGCGGCTACTCCCGCCCCGCCGACGACAAATAGCCGCCCGCACACCCGCGCGACACCGCAACGCAAAAGGCCGCCCCCGAATTGACGGGAGCGGCCTTTTTGCGGTGCGTTCGGGCGGAAGGGAGACCATGGGAAGAATGCCTCCAGCGGCCCTCCGGGGGCCACTTCGTGGAGACCAGGGCGCTGCCCTGGACCCGCCAAAGGCGAGCCTTTGGAAACCATGCGCCGCTTTCGCGGGGCCGTAGCCCGGTCAGGCGACTCCTGCGCGGGGACGGACTGCCCGCTCGCCCCCGCCCAACCGGGATGTTTTTTGAAGACAAAGAAAAAAACTAATCCTCAAATCAAGAATCTCACCCCTGCCAATGGGTCAGGCGCCGTGAGGGCATGATCTTCACGTCTGCTCCAAGCGGTTCACACGCGTGGGCCTGTGTCCTGAAAGGTTCGGCCGAACCTTTCAGGACGCCGCATAGCCAGGGACAGCCAATCCCTCCGCCCACCAACTCACAGCCTCCGGGCTACTCGCCAGCGCAGCGGAGAGTGGGGTGCAGGGGCTTCGCCCCTGCCGGGGCCGCGTCGGGTCTAGGCCGAGCGTGCTCGTTCTTAGAGCCGTCGACAGCAGCGATAGGGCGTCGCTCTGGTCGCCGGACGCAACAAACCGGCTGCGGCGGAGATGCCGCCGCAGCCGGAAGGTATGTCTGGGCTGGCCGAACTAGAAACTGTAGCCGAGGGCGGCCCGCATCTCGGCGGGGATCATGGCGTCCTGGCCGGGCTCAAGGGCCTTCCAGGGAGCGCCCGCCTGCTTGCGGGAAGCCTTGACCTCTTCGAGGTCGAAGCCGTAGCGGGGCACCTCGAACTGCTGGCCGGGGTAGATCAGGTCGGGATTCTTGATCTTGTCACGGTTGGCCTTGTAGATCAGGGGCCACATGAACGGATCGTTGTAGATGTGCTTGTACTCGGCGATCCACCACAGGCACTCGCCCTTGGTCACGGTGTGGGAAACGGGCAGCGCGTCGTATTCGGCTTTGTAGACCTGCATCGGGTCCGCGACGGGCTTCTCTTCCTCGACAATGACCTTCTTTTCTTCGACCACAACCACTTCGGGCTCGGTCTTCACCTTTTTGGAGCAACCCCATGCGAACACAAGGCTCATGGCGATTGCGAGGAAAATCAACTTTTTCATGGACGGCCTCCTCGAATTGTCTTTCTCTCTGATTATTCTGCTTCAGCGCAGGTCAATCTTTCATCCTATCAGCCCAATTATCAATAATTTTCTTTTCTTGCAAGACCATTTTGCTGGTCGGATTCCGGCGGAGCGCCCGCTCCACCGCCTGGCCCGCCTCCTCGACCCAGCCGCCCAGGCGCAGGGACTGGCTGGCCAGGATGTACATGCGTTCGGGCTCGCTGCCGTAGATGGCGAAGATCAGGGAGTCGAACTCGTCCTTGAACACGGTCCGGACCAGATCGTTCTGGGAGAAGATGTACCGCGCCAGCAGCATGTTTTCGCTGTAGCGGTGCAGGTAATAGGGCAGGAGCCGTCGGCACTTGTCGATAATGAACCGGATGCGGTCGATCTCGCGGCGCATGGACTCTTCCGTCTGGCTCAGGACCTGGAAAAACTGGTCGGTGATGTCCTTTTCCGAGCTGCTCAGGTCGCCCTCGTGCAGCCGGTGGAACCACGGCGCGTAGTTCTGTTTCTGGTAGGCGTCCTCCTTGAGCTTGATGGTCTCGTGGAAGATGTAGCCCATGGCCCAGTCCAGGAACTGGCCGCCCAACTGCGAGTGCGGGTCGTTGCGGAAGACGTGGTGGGCCGTGTCCTTCATGCGCCACAGCAGCCCCTTGTTCATCTCGTCGCCAACCAGGTCCCGGAGCACCTCGAAGTCCAGCCGGCCGTCCTTGTCGAAGGACGCGAACTGCCTCTCCAGCAGGTCGCCGCTCTGGCAGAAGAACTTGAAGAGATCCCGGACGAATTCCGGGTGCTTGGCCTGAATCCATGCTTTGGACATGCGCGCCTCCCTCCCCTCTCTCTAGCGCTGCGGGAAGATGATGTCCACCCGAGCGCCGCCCTCGTCCGCGTTGGAGAGGTGCATCTCCACGCCGTGGCTCTCGAAGATGGTGGAGACAAGGGCGAGCCCCAGGCCGGTGCCCGCGTCCTTGGTGGTGAAGAACGGGTCGCGCACCTCGTCCAGGTGCTCGGGCGGGAAGCCAGGGCCGGTGTCCTCGACGACCACATGCAGCCGCCCTTCCTCGGTGGCGGCCCGGATGAAGACCTTGCCCCCGCCCTCCATGGCCTGGAGCGCGTTGGCCACCAGGTTGTAGAAGGCGCGGTAGAGCAGGTCCTTGTCCCCCTTGGCCGAGAGGTCGCCGGAGAACTCGCGCTCGATGGTCACGCCGAGCTTTTCGCACTCCGGCTCCATGAACACGGCCACCTGGTCGAGGAGCCGGGCCACGTCCACGTCGTGCATGACCGGCTGCTTGGGCCTGGCGTAGTCCAGGAACTCGGCCACGGTGCGGGTCAGCCGCTTGGCCTCCTCGTTGAGGGCGCGCAGGATGCGGGTGTGGGAGCTGTTTTCCTTTTCCGCCTTCTTGAGCACCAGCTCCGAGCTGGAGCAGATGATGCCGAGCGGGTTGCGGATCTCGTGGGCCACGCCCGCGACCATGCGGCCCATGCCCGCCAGCTTTTCCTGTTGCCGCAGCTCGGCCATGAGCCGCTGCTTTTCCTCGAACTGCCGGTTGCTGATGCGCTCGGCCCGGCGCAGGATGACCAGGACCAGGAAGAAGAGGACCATGGAGGTGACGAGCGAGAAGGTGATGACCAGCCGCTCGAAGTTGAGCATTGCCATGAAGTCCGAGGTGATGTCCTGCTCGAACTCCAGGATGCCCATGATCGGGTTTTCGGAGACGTCGGTCAGGCTGCGTTCGGCGCGCAGGGGATAGAAGGCGCGCAGCTTGAGGCTGCCGGGCTTGAGCTGGTAGCGGAAGAGCGAGGCCATCTTGGAGACCTTGGCCACGATCTCCGAGGAGAAGTCGGCGGACTCCCAGGTCCGGGTGACCATGTACAGGGCGTTGCCGACCTGGCCCACCTCGGCCTTGTTCAGCGAGTAGGTGATGACGCCCTTGGCGTCGTAGATGCGCAGGGAAGTGACGTGAAAGCTGTGCACGGTGGAGCGGACCACCTCGTCCAGGGTGGAGGCCTGTTCCGGGTGGCGCAGGCTGATGCCGCCATAGCGCATGACCGTGGGCATGACGAAGCGGGTGAAGACCTGGTGGCTGACGTTCTCGGCCAGGAGCAGGCCGAACTCCTCCTGCTTTTCCAGCAGGGTGCGCTCCGCATACTTGGAGATGAAGATGGAGAGCAGCAGGCTGAACCCGAGGATGATGGCGAACAGGCTCCAGGAGATGACCCGGACGAACTGGAGCGGCCTGCCGGTTTCGTTCTGATTTGCCAAAGGATGGACCCGAGGTTTGCCCGCACCCGCGAGGCCGGAGGCGGAAGGGCTCGTCCCCCCGCCCCGCGCCGCGCCGATCCGGGCGTTCATAGCCCCCTACCCTTACAGCAGGCCGGGCGGGATGACAATCGCCAACCGCGCTCATCCGGTTCCCGGCACGCGGCCGGGCGACAAGGCTCCCCGACATGCGAGGGTTGCGTTTTTTGGGAATTAACGTATAGCATATATCATACGCAAGTTCGTCGTATGCCCTCAACCCAAGGAGGTCGTCATGGGATTCAAATTCCTGAACACGTTCGATGGCAAGCCGGTGGGCGACAGTCTATGCGGGGGGCCGCTCGGCGGCCCGTTCACCGGAGGGGTAAACCTGCCGAACGGCCAACAGGTCCATTTCCACGGCTCGCCGGACCTGACCACCATCACGGGGTCCTACAACACCACGACGGGACAATTCCTCAACGGCTACGAGTCGTCCATGCTCGAACTCGTCCCCGGCGCAACGCGCTGGACCCGGAAGTGACTCGGCGGAGAAGACGAGAACACAACCAACTAGACAACAAAGCAGGGCGCCAACGGCGCCCTGCTCAATTTGCATAGTGAACCAACCACGCCCGGGCCGGAAAGCTAGAACTCCCGCAGGTCCCGTTTTGCGTTCAGGAACGCGGCCAGGGCCGCCTTCTCCGCGTCCAGGCCGTCGGCGTCCATGCGCGCCTTGGCCAGCCGCTTGCCCAGTTCCACGGCGGGCTGGTCCAGGGGATTGACGCCCATGAGCCAGCCGGTCAGGATGGTGGCCGCGCCGAGCAGGCCGATCAGCTTGCCCGCCTCGCGCGGGGTGTCGAGCCCGAGGCGCAGCTCCACCAGGGGCACGCCGTTCTCGGAGAGGGCCATGCGCGTGCCCAGCCCCTCGGCCTGGATCAGCTCGCCGAAGTTGCGGCCGCGCACGTAGGCGAACTGGTCGGGCAGGTCCGACGGGAACTTGGGGCCCGAGGGCAGGGTCGGGCAGGTCAGGAACAGGCAGGCCTTGTTGCGCACGCCGTCCATGAACATCTGGTTGACCGAGTGCTGGTCCGTGACGCCCACGGCGGGCACGGGCTGGCTGCCCTTGCCCTGCTTGCCCAGGGACTCGGCCCAGAGCTGGGCGAACCAGTCGCCGAAGCAGGCCCACAGCGGGATGTAGGCGAAGAAGATCATCTCGCAGTAGCCCTTGTCCATGAGCGCGGCCGCCCAGGCCGCCAGTTGGAAGGGGGCGCTGCGCGCCAGCTCCGCGCCGGACAGCTCGGACGAGGCCAGGGGATCGGCCACCGCGCGCGCCCCGGTCAGGAGCGCGTCGATGTCCATGCCCAGGAACAGGGCCGGGACCAGCCCCACGGCCGAGAGCACGGAGTAGCGCCCGCCCAGGCCGTCGGGCACGGGCAGGGCCCGGATGCCGTGGGACTCGGCCTCGCCGCGCAGGAATCCGTTCTTCTCGTCGGTGACCAGGATCATGTGCTCGGGCCAGGCGTCGCCCAGTTGCTGGCGCATCCATTCCTTGAGGATGAAATACTGGCCCACTGTCTCGATGGTGCCACCGGACTTGGAGACCGTGACCACCACGGTCTTTTGCGGGGGCAGCTTGGCCAGGCAGGCCTCCAGGGCGTAGGCGTCCACGTTGTCCGCGATCCACAGGCACGGCCCGGCGTGGCCCGGCTGGTCCTGCTGGGGAAAGAAGGCCTTTTGCAGGGCCCGCGCGCCCAGGGCCGAGCCGCCGATGCCGAGCAGAAGCATGTGGTCGAACTGCTTGAGGTAGGTGTCGAGCCCGGCCAGCTCCGCCCGCAGGTCGGCCGCGTAGGGCATGGTCAGGAAAGGCAGGCGTCCCGCGCCGGTCTCCTCCCGCAGCCGGGCGGCCATCTCGTCCGCCCGCGCCTCGTATCGCCGTATGTCGAGCGCGTCCAGGTTCGCGCAGGTCCAGTCGAGCATGTCCATCATGGCATCCTCCCGCGTGGATTGCTGGTGCATTCCCCCGGCTGTCGGGCCATGGGGGAAGGAAACACCCTCCGTCTACCAGCTTGGAGGGTTCGAAACCACCATTATTTTGAAACGGCGGAAACGGGGGCGCAACAATCAGTGCGCGCGCCCGAAGAGCAGCCGCTGCATGTCGGCCAGGGTCGGGGCCGCGTCCGAGTGGATGATCGGGTCGTGGCCGAGCCGGACGGCCTGCTTGAGACGCACGTCGTGGGCGGCCACGGGGCGCACCTGGCCGTTCAGGTCGATCTCGCCCCAGTAGACCGAGGTCTCGGGCAGGGGCTGGTCGTAGAACGAGGAGAGCACGGCCGCCACCACGGCCAGATCCAGGCCGGGATCACGCGTGGCCAGGCCGCCGGTGATCTTGGCGTAGATGTCGTGGCCGCTCAGGTTGAGCCGCAGCCGCTTTTCCAGCACGGCCAGAAGCAGGTTGAGCCGGTTGGTGTCGAACCCGAGGGCCGTGCGCCGGGGGATGGAGAGGAACGACTTGCTGACCAGGGCCTGGACCTCCACGGCGAAGGGGCGCTGGCCGTCCACGGCCATGGCCATGGCCGTGCCCGAAAGCGAGGGGTCGCGCGCGCCCAGGAAGAAGGTGGCCGGGTCCTCGACCACTTCGAGCCCCTTCTCCTTCATGGTGAAGACCACCAGCTCGTCGCTGGGGCCGAACCGGTTCTTGAGCACGCGCAGGATGCGCGAGAAGTGCTTGCGGTCGCCCTCCAGGTAGAGGACCGTGTCGACCATGTGCTCCAGAATCTTGGGCCCGGCGATCTGGCCGTCCTTGGTGACATGGCCCACCAGGATCAGCGTGGTGCCGGTGCGCTTGGTCTTCTCCACCAGCTCGGCGGCCACGGCGCGCACCTGGCTGACCGAGCCGGGGATGCCCTCGGCCATGGACGAGGCCAGGGTCTGGACCGAGTCCACGATGAGCATCTCCGGCGGCTCGGGCTGGTCCAGCACGGCCAGGGCGTCCTCAACCTTGTTGGTGGCCACGGCCAGCAGGCCGGGCCCGAGCAGCCCCAGGCGGTCGGCCCGGCCGCGTAGCTGGGGCAGGGATTCCTCGCCCGAGAGGTAGACGGCGGTGTGGCCGATGCGGGCCTGGGCCCCGGCCAGTTGGAGCAGCAGCGTGGACTTGCCGATGCCCGGCTCGCCGCCCACCAGGATGGCCGCGCCCGGCACCAGCCCGGAGCCGAGCAGCGCGTCCAGGCCGGTCATGCCCGAGGGCCGGGCGCGCAGGTTCTCGGCGGTCAGGTCCTCCAGCGGACGGGGCGTGGCCGACCCGGCCGCCGCGCCCACGGGCCGGGACGAGGCCTTGGCCACGACGACCGGCTCCATGGTGTTCCATTCCTTGCAGGACGGGCATTGCCCCTGCCACCGGGGCGACTGCGCGCCGCAGGAGGCGCAACGATAGGCTTCCTTGGTTTTCATGACGCAATAGTCCGCGCTTCGGGGGTAAATGTCCAGGAAAAGGGGCGGCGGCCACCCCCGGCGGACCCGCTCCCTGCGGAAGGCGGCCGGAATCCGCCAGCCCTCCCCTGCCCGCGCCGGTTGAGAACGGGTGAGAACGGCGGCAAAAAGGACGCGAGAGGGCGAAAACGCCTTTCACCGCGCGCTCCGCAACATCGCCGCTCATTCGCAACAGACCGTTTTTCCAGTTAAAATACAAAACCCATGGCAACCAGAAATCCTGTCAACACGTCAAGTCATACCATTCTCACCCGTTATCATGCCTGTGGCCGCCGTTTTTCCCTGAGCCGAAAACCGGGGGTATGCTCCCGCGAAACAACTGCACGGGAGGTTTACCATGTTTGATTTCGGAAAATCGCTCCTCGCCATGGGGGCGGAGGAACAGCAAAAGGCGCTCGACAGCGCCACCCCGGGCCAGCGTCCGGCTCTGGAAAGGGGAGTGGGCGTCGGCTTCAACAACCGATTCAAGGGCGAAGACCGCGAGCAGGCGCGCCGACAGAAGCGGGACGCCTACCGGGACCTGGACCGGCTCAACCACGTCGTGGAGGCGGAGAACGACGCCCACGACTTCTTCACCAGGGGACTGGCCGACTGGCGAAAGGGTGTGACCGGCAAGGACCCGTCCGGGGACGCCACCAACCTCAAGAAACAGTTCGACGACTACGAGCAGTCCATGCTCTCCATGGTCCCCAAGGGCGGCAGGCGGCACACCGCCCTCTCCGAGTCGCTCCCGAAGATCAAGGACACCTTCCTCAAACAGGGCCACCAGTTCGCCCTGGACAAGCTCAACGAGCGCTCCCGCACCGTGCTCGACAAGGGCCTCAGACGCATCGCCAAGGGGGCGCTCGGGGCCAAGGACGAAAAGGCCGTCCAGGCCCACGACGACGCGGCCTTCGACCTCATCAACAAGTACGT
>NZ_JAQUWN010000124.1 GCF_028692895.1 Pseudodesulfovibrio sp. | reverse complement strand
AGGGGGGACCTTTTGAAAAAGGCCCCCCCTTCCCTTCCCCCCGGCCGCCGGAGGCGCCTACCGCCCAATGGCGGCGTGCAGGTAGCGGCGGCCGAGCGGGGTGTCGCCCAGGGCCTCGGCCCAGTGCAGGTAGACGAGTTTCAGGTAACGGGCGTGGACGTGGTCGGCCACGGCGAGCCGTTTGTCCACCTCGGCCAGGCCGAGGGCGTCCAGGGCGTCGAACAGGGCGGCGGCCCGGTGTTCGGGCCGGTGGCGGGCGTTGACCTCGGCGTAGCCCGCCTCGGCCAGGGCCCGGCGGCGCGGTTCGTCGGCCAGCAGTTCGCAGATGATGTCCACCAGCCCGTCCATGTCGGCGGGATCGTAAGTGGCCAGGTGCTCGCCGTCGCGAAAGAGCCTGTCCAGGCCGTGGCCCACGCGCGGGGTGACCAGGCAGGAGCGGGTGGCCAGGGCCTCGAAGACGCGGAAGTTCAGGTCGCCGCGCTCGGCGATGTTCAGGACAACGCGGGCCCTGGGGAAGAGCTCGGAAAACTCGCCCCTGCGCACCTCCAGGTTGGGCAGGCGCGCCTTGAGTTCCCGAAGAAAGGCGTGTCGCTCGGGCGTGGTCTCGGGGTTCACGGTGCCCGCGAAGAGCAGGTCCCATTCCGGGTGGACGGGCTGCTCGGGCGGGCGTTCGTCGCGGATGGGAAACGGCGGAAACCAGACGACGTGGTCGTGGTCCAGGCGGCGGCGGAAGAACGGCAGGTGGTCGCGCAGGCTGACCAGGGCGAGGTCGAACCCCTGGGCGTAGAGGGGCAGCCAGGAATGAATGTGCGAATCCACGGCGTAGATGGCCGTGGGACACGGGAAGCGCTCCACCCCGAGAAGCGGCGGCGGGAAGGAGCGGTCGGTGTAGAGCACGTAGTCGGGCTCGCGGCCGCATCGGGCCACGATGTCCTCCCAGGTGAACACGGCCGGTTCGGCCATGGGGAAGTATTCGACCTCGAACCCCCGGTCGCGGGCGTAGGACTTCTTGAAGTAGTATCCGCCTATCCAGGCGATGAGTCCCGACGACAAGCTGTTTTCCTTTTGCTCTCCGGTTGAGGCCGCCCGGCCCGGCGGCGCGTTCACGGTTGACGCGGCCGGGGCGGCCAAATTTTCCCCACCCGACTCGGTGCACGACATATGCCAATGCCGGGCGGATCGGCCCGGCCGGTTGCGGTTCCCGGCCGCACGGACCGCCGGGAAGGCCCCTGGCGACCGAACGGCACGATATCTGCATTTTTGGCCTGCAACCGCTCGATACCGTTAATTTGCCGACACCCGCCGGGGCGGCGGGCAGGCCCGTTCAGACGCGGAAAGGACGCAACAGGAGAAAGAACCGATGCTGCATCACCAATCGCCACAGGCCGCCGACGGCCCCAGCGCCGCGACGGGGCCGGAAAACGGGAAACTCGTCCTCTACTTCTACCGCGAGGGCGAGGACTTCACCCTGCCCGGCCATTTTCCCCGCCTGCCCCGCATTCCCCTGTTGCAAGGCGCGAACGACGACCTGACCTGTCCCGAGGGAAGCTACCTGACCACGGACAGCCCGGAACGCGCGGACTACATCGTCTTCCCCTACGACGTCTCGCCCCTGATTTTCAAGTACCGGACCATCTTCGTCCACTTCTTCATCAAATCGCTGCCGCACTTCCTGCGCCATGAGCGCAAGCACGTCTTTCTCGCCTCCCACGACCGGGGCCAGCCCCTGTGCACGGATGCGGTGATCTTCACCCACGCCCCGCGAAAGAGCAATACCGACGACGGCAACATCCTGACATTTCCGCACTTTCCTGGACAGCACGTCCTGGATTCCGCCCCCGAGCTCACCTTTTCGGACATCCGCTACGACATCTGCTTCGCCGGGGCCTAGTCGGACCCGATCCGCAAACGGATGCTCGACAGCGTCTCCCGGCGGGACGACCTGCGCTTTTTCTTCCGCTACCCGGAGACCACCGACTGGTCGGACAAGGAGACCTCCTACCTGCACATGGAGGACAGGGACCGCAAGCGCAGGCTGGAGGAGATGTACGTCAAATCCCTCAAGGAGTCCTGGATCGTGCTCTGCCCGAGGGGGATGGGCTCCTCGTCCATCCGCCTGTACGAGACCCTGTGCATGGGCCGCATCCCGGTCCACGTCTCGGACGAGTACACCTACCCCTTCGCCGACGAGATCGACTACTCGCGGTTCTGCATCACCCTTCCCCAGGGAGCGGCCGACGTGGCGGGCGACGTCCTGGCCCGGTGGCTGCGCGGCAAGACCGAGGACGACCTCGCCGCAATCTGCCGCGAGGCCCGGTCCGTCTGGGAAAAGCACTTCCGCCCCGATGACGCCAAGGGAATCATGCTGCGGATGCTGGCCAGGCACAAGGCCGCCCCCGGCCCGGTGAAACGGAACAAGTACGTCCCGATCCGGTCGGAGGACGGCCGCGGCAAGCGCATGGGCTATGCGCCCGGCTTTTTCAAGAACATGGACATCGACAACCGGGAGGTCTGGCTCAACCGGCCCTTCAAGGTGGAGAAATCCGCCCTTGACCCAAATGGAGTCATGAATGAATGCAACGGCATTCCCTGCTACCTCGCGCCCCAGGACATCCGGTTCCTCTTCGCGGTGGGCCAGACGGCTCCCCTGAACGCCGCCATCCTGGAAATCGGCAGCTAGATGGGCGGATCGAGCATCGCCCTGGCCAACGGCCTGATGTCCTCCCGCAATCTCGGCGGGGTCATCTACGCGGTGGACACCTGGGGCGGCTCGCCCGAGCACGAGGATTTCGACTTCATCCGGGACGACGCGATGTACGGCATGTTTCTCAGGAACATCCGCGAGGCCTCGGCGGACCTGCTCATCCGGCCCGTGCGCGCCCCGAGCGTGGAGGGTGCGAAACGGTTCCTGGACAACAGCCTCGACATACTCTTCGTCGATGGCAACCACAGCTACGAGTGCTGCCTGGAAGACCTTGAGGCGTGGTACTCCAAGGTCAAGCCCGGCGGCACCATCCTGGGCCACGACTACTATGCCGACACGAAGAACGGCGTCTACAGAGCGGCTCAGGAGTTCGCGGCAAAGAACGCCCTGGCGGTGCAGGAGCCAGAGGGGCTCCGCTTCTTCATTCTGAAAAAGCCGCAATAGCCTCCGACAGGATCATCCGGACGCGCCGCAAGGAAAAAGCGGCCGCCCCACAGCTGTGGGGCGGCCGCTTTCCTCTTCCGTCTCGCGGGACCGAACGGACCATGCGAACGATGAACCCGATCACCCCGCCATGGCGGCCGTCTTCTCCTCGATCTCCCGCTTCAGCTCCCTGGCCATGTCGTAGGACCTGGAGATGAGCGGGGGAAGGATCGGGTCGCTGATGAGCGACGAGATCGACCCGAGCGGGTTGGGGGTGATGAGCCGGTACTTTTCCAGATAGCACCCGGCATGGGTGGGTTCGCAATCCTCGGGCTCGCGCGTTTTTTCCAGGCACAGGACAAAGGCGTGGGCCAGGAAAAGGGGATAGATGGACTTGATGTCCACCGGCATGACCACGTCGATGGGCTGGAGCTTGAGCCGGCATTCCGGCGGGGGCAGCCGCAGGACGTTCATCTCGGACTTCCGCTGGAGGTGCGAGAGGTCGTAGTCCCCCATGAACTGCGGGAGGTACTGCTTGACGCTGAACCCGGCGACAAAGGCGATGTCGATGAGGCTCTTGAGCGTGTACCAGCGGATATGGGTGTAGTCCCACGTCCCGCCGGAGACGTAGGGGAAATCGCCGGTCAGGATGCGGTAGATGCTCTCCCACCACTGCACGTTGGGCGTCTGGACGATCAGCTTGCCCCCCGGCGCGAGGTACTTGTTGAATTTCTTCATCACGTACCACGGGTCGTAGGTATGCTCCATGGACATGGGGGCGAGGATGTAGTTGAAAAATCCCTCGTACTCCTCCTCCAGCCAGGCGTCCTCCCGGTTGAGGTCGATGAGCCAGGTCTTGTCCAGGAGGTCGGCCACCGCGTCCCGCGCCACCGGATTGATCTCGATGCCGTAGATGCCGTTGCACCCCTTGTCGCGGCGCAGGCCGAGCAGGAGCGAGGCGTCGCCGAAACCGTATTCCATGATGTTCGCGGCGCCCTCTTCCACAAAGTGGGCGACCTCGAAGCGGAAATTGCCGTTGGCGATGCGCCGGTCGACAATGCCGTTCAGGCGTTTCTGCTGTTCTTCGTTGAGCATGGGTACTCCCTTCGTTTCTCCTGATGGCCGCGCGCGGAACCGGTGCTTCGCCGAAGCCCGCCCGGCGGCGGAATGTCGCTGGCCCCGTCATGCCCGGCCCGCCGTTGCGGGCATGCGCCAATGTTTCGACGCCTCCCCGGATGGGACGGCGCGCGCGTCGGTCCATGCGGCTCCGGGGCGCGCGGGTTTTCCGCCTTCCGCCCAGGCAAGCGCGGGCAAACGGCAGATCGGGTCCGGCAAGGGACGCAGCAAGATGCATACCAGCAGGAATTGCGGAACAAATGGCCCGGAAGGCCGGAGCGCCGCGCGGGCGGAGAGGGGAAAGGAGTCCTAGCCGGGGATGAGCCCGATGCGGACGAAGGCGAGGTAGAGCTCGCGGCTGATCCAGGCGTCGGTGGCCGCGTAGGCGACCTGCTGGGGCGAGAGGCGGTCCTTGGCCCAGTTGGAGCACTGGGCGGACTTGGAGATGCGGA
>NZ_JAQUWN010000123.1 GCF_028692895.1 Pseudodesulfovibrio sp. | reverse complement strand
ATATCAGGATCACAAACAGCGCGGAACGCCTGTTCATCTATCCCGCCCACTGCCGCATGGCGGCGTCGAGCAATCCACGGGCTTCGAGGATGAAGCCGATGGCGTCGCGCACGGCGCCGCGGCCGCCAGCCCGGGGCGCCACCCAGTCCGCAGCCGCGATGACCTCGGGCATGGCGTTGGGCACGCACAGGGCCAGGCCCGCGCGCTTCATGACGCCCAGGTCGATCCAGTCGTCGCCCATGAACGCTGCCTCGGCCACGTCCACGCCCACCTTTTCGCAAATCTCCTCGAACAAGGGGACCTTCCTGTGCTTGCCCGGATAATAGTGGCGGATGCCCAGCTCGGTCACGCGCCGGGCCACGGGCGACTGGTCCAGCCCGGTGATGACGCCGATCTCCAGCCCAACGGACTGGGCCAGCTTGATGCCGAAGCCGTCCTGCACGTCGAAGCGCTTCATGGCCACGCCGTCGCCGTCGTAGTAAAGGCCGCCGTCGGTCAGGACGCCGTCCACATCCAGGACGAGCAGCTTGATGTTCTGCGCAAGCCTGCGGGCGCGATCACTCATGGCGGTTCAGCTCCCAAAGGGCCTTGAGGCGGATGAGCAGTTTCTCGATCTGATCGAGCGGCAGGCTGTTGGGCCCGTCGCACAGGGCGTTGTCCGGGTCGGGATGGGTCTCCATGAACACGCCGTCCGCCCCGGCCGCCACGGCGGCGGAGGCCAGCACCGGGACGTACTCCCGCTGGCCGCCCGAGGCGCACCCCTTCCCTCCAGGCAGTTGCACCGAGTGGGTGGCGTCGAAGACCACCGGCACGCCGAGGCTCTTCATTTGCGGGATGGAGCGCATGTCCACCACCAGGTTGTTGTAGCCGTAGGTGGAGCCCCGCTCCGTGAGCCAGATGCGCTCGTTGCCGGAGCTGCGGAGCTTTCCCACCACATGCTCCATGTCCCAGGGGGCCAGGAACTGCCCTTTTTTGACGTTGACGATGCACCCGGTCTTGGCGGCCGCCACCAGCAGGTCGGTCTGGCGGCAGAGGAAGGCGGGCACCTGGATGACGTCCGCCACCTCGGCCACGGCGGCGGCCTGACTGGGCAGATGGATGTCGGTGACCACGGGCAGTCCGGTCTGCCGCTTGACCTCGGCCAGGATGGCGAGCCCCTCCTCCAGGCCCGGGCCCCGGTAGCTCTCCACCGAGGTGCGGTTGGCCTTGTCGAAGGAACTTTTGTAGACCAGCGGGATGTCCAGCCTGTCCGCCATGGCGGCCAGCGCCTCGGCCGTGGACAGGGCCAGCTCCCGGCTCTCAATGACGCACGGTCCGGCCAGAACGAACGGACCGGACCGGCTGGCCAGATACAATTTGCTCGCGAGCAATTACTTTTCCTTCTTCTTGGCCTTGTCCAGCTTGGCCGCCCGGATGAACTCGCGGAACAGCGGATGCGGATTCATGGGGTTGGACTTGAACTCCGGGTGGAACTGGCAGCCCAGGAACCAGGGATGCCCGGGCAGTTCCACGATCTCCACCAGGGACTCGTCCGGGGCGGTGCCGGAAAGGACCATGCCGTTCTGCTCGAACTGCTGGATGTACTTGTTGTTGAACTCGAAGCGATGGCGGTGCCGCTCCTCGATGTTGACGGCCTGATAGGCGGCGAAGGCCACGGTGTCCTTCTTGAGCTTGCAGGGGTAGGCTCCGAGCCGCATGGTGCCGCCCTTGTTGGAGCCCTCGTCGCGCACTTCGGTCCGCTTGGTGCGGAAGTCGTACCATTCCTTCATCAGGTAGATGATGTTGTGCGGGGTCACGGGATCGAATTCCTCGGAGTTGGCCCCTTCCAGCCCGACGACGTTGCGAGCGAACTCGATGCAGGCGCACTGCATGCCCAGGCAGATGCCGAAGAACGGAATCTTGTTCTCGCGGGCATACTGGATGGCCAGGATCTTGCCCTCGATGCCGCGCGAGCCGAAGCCGCCGGGCACCAGAATGCCGTCCAGGCCCTGGAGCTTCTTCTCAACGTTCTTGGGCGTGACCTTCTCGGAATTGCAGTATTCCAGCTCCACCTTCACGTCGTTGGCGACGCCGCCGTGGATCAGGGCCTCGTGCAGGCTCTTGTAGGCCTCGGTCAGGTCCACGTACTTGCCGATGATGCCGATCCTGACCGTGCCCTTGGGGTTGTGGAGTTTGTGCACCAGGTTCTCCCAGGGACCAAGCTCTGCGTTGCGGGCCGGGAGCTTGAGCAGGATGGCGATCTTCTGGTCCACGCCTTCCTCGTAGAACTTGAGGGGCACCTCGTAGATGTTCGAGACGTCCACGCCGGTGAATACGGCGTCCTGGTCCACGTCGCAGAACAGGGCGATCTTGCGCTTGAGCTCCTCGGGCAGCTCCACTTCCGAGCGGCAGATGATGATGTCCGGCTGGATGCCGACGCTGCGCAGCTCCTTGACCGAGTGCTGGGTGGGCTTGGTCTTCAACTCGCCCGCCGCCTTGATGTAGGGCACCAGGGTCAGGTGAATGTAAAGGACGTTCTCCTTGCCCAGGTCGTTCTTGAGCTGGCGGATGGCCTCCAGGAACGGCTGCCCCTCGATGTCGCCCACGGTGCCGCCGATCTCGATGAGCGAAACGTCCTCGCCGTTGGGCAGGTTGATGACCGCTTCCTTGATGGCGTCGGTGATGTGGGGGATGACCTGGACCGTGCCGCCGAGGTAGTCGCCCCGACGTTCCTTCTGGATGACGGAATTGTAGATGGAGCCGGAGGTGTAGTTGTTCTGCTGGCTGAGGGACTTGCCGAGGTAGCGCTCGTAGTGCCCGAGGTCGAGGTCGGTCTCGGCGCCGTCGTCGGTGACGTAGACCTCGCCGTGCTGGAAGGGGTTCATGGTGCCGGGATCAACATTGATGTACGGGTCGAGCTTCTGGATGGTCGCCTTGAGACCCCTCGCCTGGAGCAATGCGCCGATGGATGCCGCCGCCAGGCCTTTGCCGAGGGAGGAAAGCACGCCACCGGTAATAAAAATGAATTTGGTTTTCATACGAGGAAGCCCCTTGGTAATGCTTGAATTATATGGAATACTTTGCGTTCTCAGCGGTGTCTGACGTGTTGACTGTCATGCGCCGGACACGTATGTTCCCTGCCAGCGCATGCCGCTTTGCAAATTTTGCAGGGTACCGGAGTAAAGTCAATACGAAGAGGAGATTTTCATGGCTCGCGTCAACGCACTTGTCATCACGGGATACGGCACCAACTGCCACGAGGAATCCGCCTACGCTCTCAAGGCGGCCGGAGCAGACAACGCCGACATCGTGTACTTTTCCGACCTCGCGGCCGGGCATGTGCGCATGGACGAGTACAACTTCCTCCTCTGTCCCGGCGGGTTCTTGGACGGCGACGACCTGGGCGCGGCCCAGGCGGCCGCCCTGCGCTGGCGGTGGTCCACCACCAACGACGGCCACCCGGTCCTGGACCAACTCAAACATTTCTTCGACAGCGGCGGCATCATCCTCGGCATTTGCAACGGCTTCCAACTGCTCTGCAAGCTCGGCCTGCTACCGGCCGTCGGCGACCACTACTTCGAGCGCCAGGTTTCCTTGTCCTACAATGATTCCGGTCGGTTCGAGGATCGCTGGGTGACGCTGAAGGCCAACCAGGCCTCGCCTTGCGTCTTCACCAAGGGCATTGAATACCTGCAGGCCCCGGTGCGACACGGCGAGGGCAAGATCATCCCCATGGACGAGCCGACCCTCAACGCCATCGTGCAGAACAACCTCTACGCCCTCCAGTACGTGGACCCGGAAACCCGCCAGCCCACCGAGCAATATCCCTACAACCCGAACGGCTCCCCCATGGGGATTGCGGGCCTGACCGACCCCACGGGCCGGATCTTCGGCCTGATGCCGCACCCGGAGGCGTTCAACCATCCGACCAATCACCCCACCTGGACGCGCGGCCGGGCAGCGGACATTCCGCTGGGCCTGGCCATGCTGGAGTCCGGGGTGAACTACCTCAAGGCGAAGTAGGCGGCCCGCGTGCCGGTCGCGCCGCCGCCCAATCCGCCCGCCGGGCACACCTGGCGTTCGCTCATGGACGTGGCCTTCGAGGAGGCCTGCCGCGCCGCCGCCGGGCACGAAGCCCCTGTGGGCGCCGCACTGTTTTCCCGCCAGGGCGAGCTCCTTGCCCGCGCCCACAACCGCCCCATCGCCGCAAGCGACCCCACGGCCCACGCCGAGGTGCTCTGCCTGCGCGAGGCGGCCGTCAAGCTCGGCAACTACCGCCTGTCCGGCACTATCCTGGCTGTGACCCTGGAGCCCTGCCTGATGTGCACGGGCGCGCTCATCCACGCCCGAGTGGCCGGGGTGGTCTTCGGCGCGCCCGACCCCCGGGCCGGCGCGCTGGTGACCAACCTGCCAGGTCACGCCCTGCCCTTCACCAACCACGAACTGTGGGTGGTGCGCGGCATCATGGAGTCTGAATGCGCCGCCCTGCTCAAGCGATTTTTCCTTGAGCGGCGCAAGGCCTGACCGCCTCCCGGCCCGAACTCCCCCCAAGCCCCCAGACCGTCTGTATGCAAAAGGGGCTTGCCACCCGGCCCGAGTCTGTTTATAACCCCTCTTCACATCGGCATTTGCCAAAATGCCGCCACCAAGCGGAGAGGTAGCGAAGCCCGGCCGTAACGCGCTCGACTCGAAATCGAGTTACGGGTTAATAGCCCGTACGTGGGTTCGAATCCCACCCTCTCCGCCA
>NZ_JAQUWN010000055.1 GCF_028692895.1 Pseudodesulfovibrio sp. | reverse complement strand
CTGGTGCATGTAGTAATGGTCCGGGATGCCGAGGGTGAGCTGGATCTCGGGCGGGTACTGCCGCTCCAGGATAATCAGGTTGAGCGGGGAGAAGGCCATGCCCCAGGTGTCGGGCAGGGAGAGGGGGCGGACGGACTCCTCGGGCGTGCCCAGGTTCTCCAGCACGGTCATGGAAAAGCAGTCGGCCCCGCGCTCCAGCAGGGCGCGGGCCACCTCGGCCGGGGTGTTGGTCTCGTCTGTGAACACGGCGATGAGGTCCGCGCGCACCAGCGAGGCGTAGAGCGGGGCGTAGTCCTCGCGGCCGTGCAGGGAGACGAAGTCCATGCCGTGCCAGGGCAGCCCCAGCCGGGCCGCGGCCAGTTGGACCGTGGACAGGCCCGGCACGACCCGCAGGTTCTCCCGGCCGAGCTCCTCGCCCAGCCGCTTGCCGATGCCGAAGAAAAGCGGGTCGCCGTCGGCCAGGACCACCACCCGTTTGCCCGCAGCCGACGCCTTGCGCACCGACTTCAGGACGGGGCCGAGAGGCCCGGCGATGGGCAGGGCCTCGGCCCCCTTGGGCAGCGTCCCTTCGGGGATGGCGTCCAGCAGGCGAGAGCCGCCCACCACCAGGTCCGCGCGGGCCAGAGCCTCGCGCGCAAGGGGGGTGATCTCCAGCGATCCGGGCGGCAGCCCCATGATGGTGACGGGTTCCTGGCGTGACATGGCGGCAGTGTAAACAAAACCGTTTCACGGGGGAAGGGAATTCGTCGGAATGGAATGTTTGCCCGCGAGGGGATTTGTGCTACGCCGGAACGAACGGGAAATGGCGGCTCATCGTCCCACACAGGAGGTATCCCATGCAGTTCTTTCTCGACACGGCCAACATCGATCAGATCAGCGAGGTGCGCGACCTGGGCCTCCTCGACGGCGTCACCACCAATCCGACCCTGCTCTCCCGCGAAGGCGGCGACTGGCGCGACCAGGCGGCGCGCATCTGCGCCCTGGTGGACGGCCCGGTCAGCCTGGAGGTCATCGCCACCTCGGCCGAGGGCATGATAAAGGAGGCCAAGGACCTGATCTCCTTCGGCGAGAACGTGGTGGTCAAGATTCCCATGATCCCCGAGGGGCTCAAGGCGCTGCGCAAGCTGACCGACCAGGGCATCAGGACCAACGTCACCCTGGTCTTCTCCCCGGCCCAGGCCCTGCTGGCGGGCAAGCTCGGGGCGGCCTACGTCTCCCCCTTTGTCGGGCGGCTGGACGGGCTGTCGCAAAACGGCATGGAGGTCGTGAGCCAGATAAGGACCATCTATGACAACTACGGGTTCGAGACCCGCATCCTGGTGGCCTCGGTGCGCCACCCCATGCACGTCCTGGACGCCGCCATGATCGGGGCGGACGTGGCCACCGTGCCTTACGCCACGCTCATGCAGCTCATGCACCACCCCCTGACCGACAAGGGGCTGGCCGCCTTCCTGGCGGACTGGAAGAAGTTCCAGGGCGAATAAGGCCCCGTGCGCGGAACCCGGCTCAGGCGGGCAGGGCCCCGCGCAGGAAGATGTCGATGCACCGGCGGAAGTGGGCCACCCGCTCCTCGCGCCCGGCCCAGCCGAAACCGCCCATGGCGTCGAAGATGACCGCGCCGGTCAGCATGTCCATGAGCATGTGGGCCGCGCTGTCGGTGTCCTCGACGGCCAGCCGCCCGTTTCGGCACTGCCGGTCCAGCCAGGCCCGCAGGTCGGCGCGGTTCTTCTCGCCGCCGTGGATGCGCAGGATCTCCCGCAGTTGCGGGTACTGGGCGGAATCCACGCCCGCGGCCCGGAGGAAGCCCGCCCGGCGCTCGTAGGCGCTCTCGTCCAGGTCGATCATGAAAATCCGGGCCAGGGCCTGGTCCATCGGCAGGTCGTCGTATCCGTCCCCCAGGTCGATCATCCGGACCCGGTGGGACTCCACCACCGCCGCGAACAGCTCCTGCTTGCCGGGATAGAGCCGGTACAGGGTCTGCTTCGATATCCGGCACGCGGCCGCGATCTGGTCCGTGGACGTGCCCTTGAACCCCTGGGAAACGAAGAGTTTTTCCGCCTCCACGGCTATCAGGGCCCGGCGCTCGTCGTCGGCCATGGCCTTGGGCCGCCCCCGCCTGGGCCGGGTCTCCGCCCCCGCCATCCCGTCACCTCCGGTTAACAATTTTTCACAACTCTCGGGATTGACTCCCGGCCAAAGCATAAATAAAGGTACTGGCGAGTACTGTAAATGACGCCGTTCTCCGGCGTCAAGGAGGAATCGGATTTGTCCCATCTCGCGATATCGAATTTGTTTTCGCCCACCGCCCTGCGTCGGGCCGGGGCGGGCGCGCTGCTCCCCCTGGCCTGTCTGCTGGCGCTTTTCGCACTGGCCGGGTGCGGGGAAAAGGCCTCCGAGGCCAAGGTCAAGGCCGCGCCGGTGGAGGTCGGGGTTGTCGTCATGCACCCGCAGGACGTGCCGCTGACCACCGAGCTGCCGGGCCGGACCACGTCCTCGCTGGTGGCCGACGTGCGCCCGCAGGTGGCGGGCATCGTCCGCGAGCGCCTCTTCCGCGAAGGCGGCGAGGTCAAGGAGGGCGACGTCCTCTACCGCATCGATCCCTCGACCTACCAGGCCGAATACAACAGCGCCGTGGCCGCGCTGAAAAAGGCCGAGGCCGCGCTCCCCAGCTCGGCCAGCAAGGCCAAGCGCTACTCCGAGCTGATCCGGCACAAGGCCATCAGCAACCAGGACTACGAGGACGCCAAGGCCGTGTACGAGGCCGATCTCGCCGCCGTGGCCTCGGCCCGCGCCGAGGTGGAGAACGCCCGTATCAACCTCGACCACACCGAGATCAAGGCCCCCATCAGCGGCCGGATCGAGAAATCCGAGCTGACCCCCGGCGCGCTGGTCACGGCCAACCAGAGCTCGGCCCTGACCACCATCCGCCAGATGGACCCGATCAACGTGGACGTGACCCAGTCGAGCTCCAGCTACCTGACGGTGCGCCAGGCCATCGCCTCGGGCCGCATCTCGGTCGGGACCACCATGACCGTCCAGCTCAAGCTGGAGAACGGGACCATCTACCCCTACCCCGGCAAGCTGGAGTTCTCCGAGGCCAAGGTGGACGAGAGCACCGGGACCTACACCCTGCGCGCCGAGTTCCCCAACCCGGAACGGCTGCTCCTGCCGGGCATGTACGTCCGGGCCATCGTCAGCGACGGCACCGTGAACGGCTGCTTCCTGGCGCCCCAGCGCGCCGTGGGCCGCAATACCAAGGGAGAGCCCGTGGGCCTGTTCGTGGACAAGGACGGCAAGGTGACCCAACGGGTCCTCTCCGTGCGCAAGAGCATCGGCCACGACTGGCTGGTGGACGCGGGCCTTTCCGACGGCGACCGGCTCATCGTCGAGGGCTCGCAGTTCGTGCGGCCCGGCCAGGTGGTGACCGCCAAGGAGATGGTCCTGGACGTCGAGACCGGGGAGGTCCGTCCCGCGCAGGCCGACGGGGCCGGGCAGGAAGGCTAGCCCGGAATGTCGGAATTCTTCATCAGGCGGCCCATCTTCGCGTGGGTCATCGCCATCGTCATCATGCTCGCGGGGCTGCTGGCCCTCGACACCCTGTCCATCTCCCAGTACCCGGAGATCGCGCCCACCTCGGTGCGGATCACCTGCACCTATCCCGGCGCGGACGCCAAGACGGTCGAGAACTCGGTGACCAAGGTCATCGAGCAGGGCATGACCGGCATCGACAACCTGGACTACATGACCTCCACCTCGACCTCCACGGGGCGGACGGAAATCTCCCTGACCTTCACCAACGCGGCCGACCCCGACGTGGCCCAGATGCAGGTCCAGAACAAGCTCCAGCAGGTCACGGCCCAGTTGCCGGACGTGGTCCAGAGCAACGGCCTGAGCGTCACCAAGTCCTCGGCCAGCTTCCTGATGGTCCTCGGCTTCGTCTCCACGGACCGCAGCATGTCCTCCGTGGACATCGCCGACTACGTGGACAGCTCGCTCAACGACACCCTCAAGCGCGTCGAGGGCGTGGGCGACACCCGGCTCTTCTCCTCGTCCTACGCCATGCGCATCTGGCTCGACCCGGACAAGCTGGCCGCCTACTCCCTGATGCCGGGCGACGTGGCAACGGCCATCCAGGCCCAGAACACCCAGATTTCGGCGGGCCAGCTCGGCGGCCTGCCCTCGGTCAGAGGCCAGCAGCTCAACGCCACCATCACGGCCCGCAGCCGCCTCCAGACCGTGGAGCAGTTCCGGGACATCATCATCAAGAGCGCCTCCGACGGCTCGCTGGTCCACCTCGGCGACGTGGCCAGGGTCGAGCTCGGGGCCGAGAGCTACACCACCACGGCCGACTACAACGGCCTGCCCACCGCCAGCCTGGCCATCCAGCTCGCCACCGGGGCCAACGCCATCCAGACCGCCGAGGCCGTGGAGACGACCATCGACAAGCTCGCGCCGACCTTCCCGGCCGGGCTCAAGGTCGTCTACCCATACGACACCACGCCCTTCGTGCGCCTCTCCATCCACGACGTGCTGGAGACCCTGATCGAAGCCATCATCCTGGTCTTCTTCGTCATGTTCCTCTTCCTCCAGAACATCCGGGCCACGTTCATCCCGACCATCGCCGTGCCCGTGGTCCTGCTCGGCACCTTCGCTGTGCTCTCGGTCTTCGGCTACTCCATCAACACCCTGACCATGTTCGCCATGGTCCTGGCCATCGGCCTGCTGGTGGACGACGCCATCGTGGTGGTGGAGAACGTGGAGCGCGTCATGGCCGTGGAGGGGCTCTCCCCCCGCGAGGCCACGCGCAAGTCCATGAAGGAAATCTCCGGCGCGCTGGTCGGCATCGCCACCGTCCTGTCCGCCGTGTTCGTGCCCATGGCCTTCTTCGGCGGGTCCGTGGGCGTCATCTACCGCCAGTTCTCGGTGACCATCGTCTCGGCCATGGTCCTCTCGGTGGTGGTGGCCCTGATCCTGACGCCCGCCCTGTGCGCCTCCATCCTGCGCCCGCCCAGGCCGCACGGGTCGCCCTTCAGCTTCTTCCGCTGGTTCAACCGGGTCTTCGACCGAAGCACCCTGGCCTACCGCGACGGCACGGCCTGGATGCTGCGCCGCAGCGGCCGGTTCCTGCTGGTCTTCCTGCTGATCGCGGGCCTGATGGGCTGGCTGTTCGCCAAGCTGCCCAGCTCCTTCCTGCCCATGGAGGACCAGGGCATCCTGATCGCCAGCGTGCAGTTGCCGGTGGGGGCCACCGAGGAGCGCACCACCAAGGTCCTGAACCAGGTCCGCGACTATTTCCTGGACCAGGAAAAGGACGCCGTGGAAGGCGTCATGAGCATCCTCGGCTTCAACTTCAGCGGCGCGGGCCAGAACGTGGGCATCGCCTTCATCCGCATGAAGCCCTTCGACGAACGCCGCTCGCCCGCGCTCTCGGCCCAGGCCGTGGCCGGACGGGCCATGCGCGCCTTCTCGCGGATCAAGTCGGCGCGGATCTTCGCCCTGGCGCCCCCGGCCATCCACGGCATGGGCACCTCCAACGGCTTCGACTTCTACCTCCAGGACATCAACGGCGCAGGGCACGAGAAGCTGCTCCAGGTCCGCAACCAGTTCCTGGGCATGGCCGCCCAGAGCCCCCTGCTGGCCAACACCCGGCCCAACGGGCAGGAGGACGAGCCGCAGTACCACATCGACATCGACCAGGGGAAGGCCAGCGCCCTCGGGCTCTCGTTCGCGGACATCAACACCACCCTGTCCACGGCCTGGGGCAGCGACTACGTCAACGACTTCATCGACCGGGGCCGCGTCAAGCCCGTCTACCTCCAGGGCGACCGGGAGTTCCGCATGCAGCCCGAGGACGTGAACCGCTGGTTCGTGCGCAACTCGTCGGGCGGCATGGTGCCGTTCTCCTCCTTCGCCTCCGGGCGCTGGACCTACGACTCCCCCCGGCTGGAGCGCTACAACGGCTCCTCGGCCATGGAGATCCAGGGCCAAGCCGCCCAGGGCGTCAGCTCGGGCGACGCCATGGCCGAGGTGCAGCGCCTGGTGGACCAACTGCCCCAGGGCTACTCCCTCCAATGGACCGGCCTCTCGGCCCAGGAGAAGCTCTCCGGCAACCAGGCCGCGCCGCTCTACGCCATCTCGGTGCTGGTCATCTTCCTCTGCCTGGCCGCGCTCTACGAGAGCTGGTCCATCCCGTTCTCGGTCATCCTCTCGGTGCCCGTGGGCATCTTCGGCGCGCTGCTGGCCGCCACCCTCTTCGGCCAGAGCAACGACGTCTACTTCAAGGTCGGCCTGCTCACCACCATCGGCCTGGCGGCCAAGAACGCCATCCTGATCGTGGAGTTCGCCGTGGCCCAGCAGGAGCTGGGCGTAGGCCCGGTGGAGGCGACCCTCATCGCCGCCAGGCAGCGGCTGCGGCCCATCCTGATGACCTCCTTCGCCTTCATCCTGGGCGTGACGCCCCTGGCCCTGGCCTCCGGGGCGGGCTCCGGGGCGCAGAACTCGGTGGGCATCGGCGTCATGGGCGGCATGATCGCGGCCACCGTCCTCGGCATCTTCTTCATCCCGCTGCTCTACGTGGCGCTCAGGAAGGTGTTCAAGTTCAAGCCCCGCGACGGGGAGGGGCCGGACGCCCCGCAGCCCTGACGCCCGGCGACAATCCAAACAAAAAAAAGCCGCCGCGCATCCCGCGCGGCGGCTTTCGTTTTTCCGAAAACGATTCCCGGGCCCCCGGCCCGCTACTTGGCCTTGCCGACCAGATCGTACTTCTTGAGCTTGTATTGCAGGTTGGACTTGGACAGGCCGAGCATCTCGGCGGCCTTGACCTGGACGAAATCGGCCCGGACCAGGGCGCGCTTGACCAGGGCCCCTTCGATCTTGTCCATCGTTTCCGCCAGGTTGAGCTGGCTGGGCAGCAGGTCCACGGCGGACTTGAATTGGGCCTCCTCGTCCTTGATCTCGGGCGGCAGGTCGTCGGCGTCGATGACCTCGGCCCTGGCCAGCACCGTGCACCGCTCGACCACGTTCTCGAGCTGGCGGACGTTGCCCGGCCATTCGTAGGCCGTGAGGTAATCCATGGCCGCTCCGGAAAAGCCGGTGATGTGGACCTGGTTCTCCTTGGTGTACTTCTCCAGGAAGTGGGCGGCCAGCAGCGGAATGTCCTCCCGCCGCTCGCGCAGGGGCGGCATGAACAGGGAGACGACGTTGAGCCGGTAGAAGAGGTCCTCGCGAAACTCGCCCCTGGCCACGGAGTCCTGCAAATTCTTGTTGGTGGCTGCCACGATGCGGATGTCCACGTCAAAGGTCTCGGTGCCGCCCACGCGCTCGATCTGGTGCTCCTGGAGCACGCGCAGCAGCTTGACCTGGAGCTCCGGGGTCAGTTCGCCGATCTCGTCCAGGAACAGCGTGCCCTTGTTGGCCTGCTCGAACCGGCCCTTGCGCATGGCGGTCGCCCCGGTGAAGGAGCCCTTCTCGTGGCCGAACAGCTCGGATTCGAGCACGCCGGGGTTGAGGGCCATGCAGTTGACCGTGACGAACGGCTGGTCCGCCCTGGGCGAGCTGTTGTGGATGGCCCGGGCGATGAGCTCCTTGCCCGTGCCGGACTCGCCGAGGATCAGCACCGTGGACCTGGAGGGCGCGGCCCGGTCCACCATGTCCAGGACCTGCTGCATGCCCTTGCCGCGCGCGATGATGTTGTTCTTGGAGTACCGGTCGCGGATCTCGCGCTTGAGGCGGATGTTCTCCTGCTGGGTGGCGGCGTACTGCACGGCCTTGGATATGGAAAGGAGCAGCTCCTCGTTGGCGAAGGGCTTGGTGATGTAGTCGAACGCGCCGATGCGCATGGCCTCCACGGCCGCCTCGATGGAGCCGAAGGCGGTCATGATGAGCACCGGGATGTGCGGGTAGTTCTTCTTGCAGTGCTCCAGCACGTCCTGGCCGGTCATGCCCGGCATCTTCATGTCCGTGAGCACCACGTCCACCTCGGAATCCTCCAGGTAGGCCAGCCCCATCTCGGGGTCGCCCAGGGCGGTGACCCCGTACCCCTCGTCTTCAAGGATGGACTCCAGGATGAGCAGATAGTTTTTCTCGTCGTCGAGGACCAGGATGTTGGCGGACATGCGTTCTCCGGCTTGATGCGTTTGGTTCGGTCGCCCGGCAGGATAAAACAAGATGGCCCGAAAACCAAGCGGCGATCTGCACGGCCCGCGCCGCCCGGCGGTGTACAGAAAGACCGCCCCGGTGTATGGTCGGCCAAACCCCGCGCCCGCATCCCCGCCGGGCGCGGAAAATGCGGAGGAATCCCCATGGCGGAAGTGCACCGGCGAAAGCTCAAGACCATCGACCGGATCATCCGGGACGGACTCACCCCGGCCGCCACGGCGGAGATCATGCGCCTGCTCGGCGCGCCGCCCATGGAGCCCGAGGAGCTCGAACACCTGAGGCTCTACTCCGAAACCCTGCCCAAGGCCGAGGAGTTTCCCTACACTCCCCAGACCCGCCACCTCCACTTCCTCTGGGACCTCTTCGACAAGCTGCCCCTGCGCCTGTCCGCGCCTTTCTCCATCCCCCTGCGCCGCCTCCTCTCCGAACACCTCTTCGCCAAAAGCGGCGGCGGGCTCGTCGCCGAGGAGAACGTCCGCTTCAACTTCCCCCAACTGCTTCGGGTGGGCGAAGGCGTCTTCTTCAACCGGGGCGTCTTCCTGGACACCAAGGGCGGCGTCGAGATCGGCGACTTCGCCGCCCTGGCCGAGGACGTCACCGTGTTCACCCACAACCACGACGAGGCCTCGCACATCAAGCGCACCTACGCCCCGGTCACCGTGGAGCCCTACGCCAAGATCTACGCGGGCGCGGTGCTCCTGCCCGGCGTCACCGTGGGCCGCGAGGCCATCGTGGCCGCCCGCTCCGTGGTCAGCCGCGACGTGCCGCCCGGCATGGTCGCCGCCGGAACCCCCGCCAAGGTCATCCGCGAACGGCGCACCGACGGCCGGCACGACTACGAGCTCGACCACGTCTGGCTCTTCTGACGCGCCCGGCCAAAGCCCCCCTCCGCCCGCTGGATTCTCCGGCCCCGACATGCTAGGCTCGCCGCCATGGACAGATACGACAAGCCGCGCCTGCGCGAACAGCTCCTGGCCCGACGCCGGGCCCTCACCCCGGCCATGGTGCACGCGGCCAGTATGCGCGCCTGTGAACACGTCCGCGCCCTGGACCGCTGGGCCTCGGCCCGCGAGGTTCTGCTCTACTGGCCCGTGCGCGGCGAGGTCGATACCCGCGCCCTCCTGGCCGAACTCTGGGCCCGCAAGGTCACGGTGCTCATGCCCCGCTGCCGGCCGGACGCGCCCGGCGAAATGGACGTGGCCTGCGCCACCTGCGAGTCCGACCTCAAACCCGGCATGTTCTCCATCATGGAGCCCAACGCCCACAACTGCCCGGCCGTCAACCGCTGCGAGCCGGACCTCGCCCTCCTGCCCGGCGTGGGCTTCGACCGCCGGGGCTTCCGCCTCGGCTTCGGCGGCGGCTACTACGACCGCCTCCTGGCCGGGCCCGACATGGCCGGCACCCTGGCCGTGGGCCTCTGCCACGCCTTCCAACTCCTGGACGAACTCCCCACCGAACCCTGGGACAAACCCGTCAACCTGATCTGCACCGACGAGGAACTATGGCGGCCATAGCCTTCTTCCCCTTCACCTTCATCGACATCCCCGGCGTCGCCTGCGCCTTCACCTCCCGGCGCGGCGGCGTCTCCGAACCGCCCCACGACTCGGCCAACCTCTCCTACGAGGTCGGCGACGACGCCGAGGCCGTGCGCGAAAACCGCCGCCTCATCTTCCACCGCCTCGGCCTCGCCGGCTGGTGCGAACTGAAACAAGTCCACGGCGACGTCATCCGGTTCGACCCAACCCCCACCCCGCCCGAGCCCCCCGCCACCCTGGAGGGCGACGGCCTGACAACTGCCGAACCCGGCGTCGGCCTCGTCATCAAGACCGCCGACTGCCAGCCCATCCTCCTCGCCCACCGATCCGGCAACTACATCGCCGCCCTGCACGCAGGCTGGCGCGGCAACCGCATCAACTTTCCCGGCTCCGGCGTCACCCGCTTCTGCGAACGCTACAACCTCGACCCCGCCGACATCTACGCCGTGCGCGGACCCAGCCTCGGCCCCTCCGCCGCCCAGTTCGTCAACTTCACCACCGACTTCGGACCCGACTTCACCCCCTACTTCGACCCCGAACGCCAGACCATGGACCTCTGGAGGCTCACCCGCGACCAACTCCAGGACGCAGGCGTGCCCGGAACCCAAATCTTCGGCATCGACCTCTGCACCATGGGCATGGACGACACCTTCTTCTCCTACCGCAAAGCCTGCGCCTCGCCCGTAAATGCGACCGGACGACAGGCGGGCGTGATCTGGATTCGGCCACAGGCGTAGCCATGCCCGCGGGAGACGCCCGGCCGTCGAGGCGGCCCCCGGCAGGGCGGCCGGAGGCATCCTCCGGGCGGAGACATTCCTGTCGATTTCGGGTAAGGGGATGGGCATGGGCATCCTTTTCAAGTTGATCGTCATTCTCGGGTTGATCTTTCTGATCCTTTCCCTGTTCACGAAGAGCAAGGCGGAGCGGGTGGAGCGGCGCAACCGGGCCACGAACATGTTGTTGCTGGCCATTGTGGTGTTGCTGGCGGTTTCCATCGGCATCAACCTGTTCACGCGTTTCTGGTCGTGAGCCGTCCGGGGCATCCATACATCGGCTGGTCGGGGTCGGGCTTCGGCCCGCGAATCCTGGGGTTGAACCCCTGGATTCACGATTTTGCGGCCTTCAATCTGTGGGCGCGACCCGTGGGGTTGCTCGCGTGCCTGGGCATGTTGCGTTCGGCGGGCGCGTCGGTGGCGCTGATGGACTGCCTGGACCCGACCTGGGAGGGCGAGCGCTGGCCCAGGCCGGGCAAGTACGGGACCGGGCATTATCCCAAGATGGAGCTGGAGTTGCCGGAGGCGCTCGGCTTTGCCGAGCGGCGCTATTCGCGGTACGGGCTGCCGGTGGAGCGGGTGCGCGAGGCGCTTGAGGCGCTCGATCCCGCGCCGGATGCGGTTCTGGTGACCACGGTCATGACCTATTGGTATCCGGGCGCGCTGGAGCTGCTTGATTTGGCGGCGGAGTTGTGGCCGTCGGCGGTGCGGGTGCTGGGCGGGGCGTATGCGACGTTGTGCGGCGACCATGCGGCGGCCCATGCGGACGCGGGGCTGATCGTGTCCGGTTCGCTGGAGGAGCCGGGGAACTGGGGGCGGTTGTGGTCGGCTTTGGGTCGGGCCGCGCCGGAGGCGCCGGAGGACGCGGGGCTCGGGCTGGCGCTGGATTTGTATCACGAGCCCGGGTATGCGCCGGTGCTGGGGTCGCGCGGGTGTCCGTTTTCCTGCGAGTATTGCGCGAGCCGGGTCTTGCATCCGGGATTTCGGCAGGGCGGTCCGGAGTCGGTGTTCGGTTCGATCCGGGCGGAGTATGACCGGGGGGTGCGCGATTTCGCGTTTTACGACGACGCGCTGCTGGTGGGGCCGGAGCGCTGGCTGTGGCCGGTGCTGGACCGCATCGGGGCGGAGGGGATGGAGCTTCGGCTGCACACGCCCAACGCCATGCATGTGCGGCGGCTGACGCCGGAGGTCTGCGCCCGGCTGCGGGAGGCGGGGCTGACCACGGTGCGGCTCGGGCTGGAGACCACGGATTTCGACCACCGGCGGGACGTGAAGCTGACGCGGGCGGAGTGGGAGGCCGGTGCGCGGAACCTGACGGACGCGGGCTTCGACCTGGACGACGTGGGGGTGTACATCCTGTTCGGGCTGCCGGGCCAGGACCTGGCGGGCGTGGAGCGGGCGGTGGCGCACGTCCGGTCCTACGGCTTCCGGCCGCACCTGGCGCACTACACGCCCATTCCTGGTTCCCCGCTCTTTGCCGAAGCGGCAGAGGCGAGCCCGTATCCCATCGCGGCCGAGCCGCTTTTCCAGAACAATTCCCTGTGGCCCTGCGTGCCCGGCGGCTTCAACTGGGACGAGGCCAAACGGTGGAAGGCGCTGCTGCACGGCGAGTGAGGCGAGGGCCGAAAGGCGGCGCGGCGAGAGGCCGACGGGAACGGCGTCCCGTTGGGACCATTCAGGAAGGGCCATCCCCTCATGTCGCCTCCAAAGGCGTAGTTCAGGTTCAAGGCCGTATTCGACGCGGCAGAAGGTCGCGTGGGAGCACCTGTCCGGCGTCGCCATGCGCGGCCTTGAGCCCGGCCCGGGCGAAGTCATGGCCACGCCGAACGGGGCCGAGGCTTCGCCCGCGCGGTTGGAGTCATAGGCCGTCATGTGATTGAAATTGGGACATTCGCCGCAGTGGGGAGGCCGTCGCGGCATCGCCGCCGGCCAGGCAGGGCGGGGAGCGCAGAAGCAGCGCGGGGCAGGCCCACGAAATCCGGACACGGGGCGACCCTTGCATCGGCGTTCAACGAAAGAGCGGGGCGCGCCCGGCCGGGTTGGCACCAAACTTGATATTCCCCGGCCCAAGGGAAATAATTTCCCTCACTGAACGAACGAAAGGACGACGGCGTGAAGACCAAATACCTGATCATCGGCGCGGGACCCACCGGGCTGGGCGCGGCCCACCGGCTGCACGAACTCGGCATGGACGACTTCCTGGTCCTGGAGCGCGAGGCGTACGCGGGCGGCCTGGCCGCCAGCTTCAAGGACGAGAACGGCTTCACCTGGGACATCGGCGGCCACGTCGTCTTCTCCCACTACGACTACTTCGACGATCTGGTCGCCTCGCTGCTCGGCAACGACTACCTGGAGCACGAGCGCGAGTCCTGGGTCCGCTCCTGCGCCGCCTGGGTGCCCTATCCCTTCCAGAACAACATCCGCCACCTGCCGCGCGGGCCGCGCTGGGACTGCGTGGAAGGGCTGCTGCCCGGCCGCCGCGAGACCGGCGAGCCCGCCGACTTCGGCCAGTGGATCGACCGCGTCTTCGGCCAGGGCATCGCCCGCCACTTCATGCGCCCATACAATTTCAAGGTCTGGGCCACCCCGCCCGAGCTGATGCAGTACGGCTGGATCGGCGAACGGGTCAGCGTGGTTGACCTGCGCAAGGTGCTCAAGAACATCATCATGGAGCAGGACGACGTGGCCTGGGGCCCGAACAACACCTTCCGCTTCCCCCTCCACGGCGGCACCGGCGAAATCTTCCGCCGCCTGGCCGACCGCGTGCGGGACCGCATCGAGTTCGGCCAGTCCGTCACCAAGGTGGACGCCGCCGCCAAGACCGTGACCACCGACAAGGGGTTGACCATCGAATACGACGCGCTCCTGAACACCGCGCCGCTGGACCTCCTGGCCGCCCGCTGGCTGGCCGAGCGCGATCCCGCCCTTGTCGACGCCGCCGCCGGGCTGACCCACAGCTCCACCTACGTTGCCGGGGTCGGCCTCGACATCCGCGACGAGTCCGAACGCAATGGCCGCTGCTGGATGTACTTCCCGGAAGCGGACTCGCCCTTCTACCGCGTCACCAACTTCCACCATTACTCGCCCAACAACACCGCCCGTCCCGGCCGTCAGCTCGCCTTCATGTGCGAGACCTCCATGTCCGCCCACAAGCCGGAAAAGCCCGAAGAGCTTATGGACCGCACCGTGCAAGGTCTGGTAAACTCCTCCCTGTTGGACGCGTCCAGGGTGGACGACGTCCTGACGCGCTGGGAGATCGCCGTGGACTACGGCTACCCCGTGCCCTGCCTGCGCCGCGACCAGGCGCTGCGGACCATCCAGCCGAGGCTGGAGGCCCGGGACATCTATTCCAGAGGCCGATTCGGCGGCTGGAAATACGAGGTGTCCAACATGGACCACTCGGTCATGCAGGGCGTGGAATGGGCCGACCGCATGCTCTCGGGCACTCCCGAAACCACCTACTCGTGGGATTGATCGAGCCATGGACAAGAACATATACCAAACGCGCCGCGAAAACCTGCGGCGCGTCCTGCTTGAACGGAACATCGAGGCCCTCATCGTCTCGCTGGCGGCCAACCGCTACTACCTGAGCGGCTTCGAACTGCACGACCCGCAGTGCAACGAGTCCTGCGGCTGGCTGGCCGTCACCGCCTCGGGCGAGGACCACCTCTTCACCGACCCCCGCTACACCGACGCGGCCCTGCGCGTCTGGGACGCGGACAAACTGCACATCTACAACGCGGACAAACACGCCCTGGTCGCCGAAACCCTCCGGGGCTGCGGCGTCCGCAACGTCGCCTTCGAGCCGCGCGCCATGCACCTCTTCGACTACGACAAGCTCGCCTCGCGCCTCAAGCTGACCGGCGTGGACAACCTCGTCGAGGAACTGCGCATCATCAAGGACGAAGACGAGATCCGGCGCATGCAGGCCTCCATGGACCTCAACCACCGGCTCATGGCCTACATCGAGCCGCGCCTCGAACCAGGCCGGACCGAAAAGGAGGTCGCCTGGGACGTCGAACGGTTCTTCCGCGAAAACGGGGCTCAGGAGCTCGCCTTCTCCACCATCGTGGGCGTGGGGCCCAACGCCGCCCTGCCCCACTGCATCCCCGGCGACACCAAGCTGCGCGACAACGAGCTCGTACTCATCGACACCGGCTGCCGCTACCTGAACTACAACTCCGACCAGACCCGCACCTTCTGGGTGGGCGACAAGCCGTCCGACCGCTTCAAACGGACCATGTCCCTGGTCCGCGAGGCCCAGCAGGCCGCCATCGACATCATCCGGCCCGGCCTGCTCTACGCCGAGGCCTACCGCCGCGCCTGCGAGGTCTTCGAGCACGCGGGCGTCCTCGACCAGTTCACCCACGGCCTCGGGCACGGCGTGGGGCTCGAAACCCACGAGCCGCCCAGCCTCAGCCGCGCGGGTCGCGGCACCCTGGCCGAAAACATGGTCGTCACCGTGGAGCCCGGCCTCTACGACCCCGCCTGGGGCGGCATCCGCTGGGAATACCAGGTCCTGGTCACCAAGGACGGCTGCCGCGTCATGTAAACGCCGCGCCACCGGCAACAAGACGCCAAGGCCGGCGCCTCTCTCTCTGAGGCGTCGGCCTTTTTGCGGCGCCTCTCCGGCATTGGCGCAGGGAGAATGGCGCGAACAGGTGAAGATTTGTTACGTTTCCGCGCCGCCCGTTGATCCGGGGGCCGGGCTCATGCCAGATTGCAATGCTCCATCGTCCAGTCGGCAATGGGCCCGCGCCGATGGAGGACCCGCCGCGTCATGGCAGGCACCGCCCGCCGCTTCGACACCTCCCCTCGGCGTTCTCCCTGCCGGACCGACGGGCTTTTCGTCAATGGCGCCGTCCGGAGGCGGGCTGTCGATCCCGTATGCGCTCCGCGTCGGCGCCCCGGCCCCCGAACGTCCTCCGGGAATAGCCTTTCCCGGCAATCGAAACAATCCGGTGGGGAACATGCGACCATTCCTGCGTATCGTCCTGCTTCTGCTTTCCCTGGCCACGCTGCTCCCGTCGGGATCGGCCGCGGCCGCCGAAAAGGGACTGGTCATGGGGCTCGTCTACACGGAAACCCCCGAAATCCTCCTGAAGTCATGGACGCCCCTGTTCGAGGACATGTCACGATACCTTGGCGCGCCCGTGAAAGGGGCCGTGGCCGAGGACTATGCCGGCATCATCTGGTACCTGGCCACCGGCAAGGCCCAACTGGCCTGGGTGGGCAACAAGGCGGCCATCGAGGCCGTGGACCGGGCGGACTCGGAAGTCCTGGCCCAGTCCGTGACGCTGACCGGTCCCGGATACTACTCGCACCTGATCGTGCCCAGGGCATCCCCCCTGCGCGACGTGGAGGACGTCCTGCGGTCCGCCGGGACCCTGTCCTTCGGCAACGGCGATCCCAACTCCACCTCCGGGTACGTGGTGCCGGGCTACTACATCTTCGCCGCGCGAGGCCTGGAGCCCGGCAAACTGTTCAAGCGGGTCACCCATGGCTCGCACGAGGAGAACTTCCACGACGTGGCCTCGGGCAAGACGGACGTCGCCACCAGCAACAGCTCGGCCCTGGCGCGGTACGAGCAGCGCTTTCCCGACGAATTTGAACGGATCAGGATCATCTGGACTTCGCCCATGATCCCTTCCGACCCCATCGTGGTGCACAAGGACCTCGACCCCGCCCTGAAGGCGAAGATACGCGCCTTCCTGCTGCAATACGGCAAGCCCGGCAAGGGCAAGTCCGAAGAACAGGCCGCGCGGGAGGTGCAAAGGCTCGCCGCCAGGAAGTGGACCGGATTCAGGCCGTCCGACGACGCGCAGCTCATCCCGATCCGCAAGCTGGAGCTCTACAAGGAGCGGCTCGGCATCGAACGCAACGCCACCCTGCCGGAGTCGACGCGGCAGGAACGCATCAGGGCCATCGAGGCCAAAATCGAACGCCTCGGCCCGTACCCTCCGGCTCCATGAGCAACTTCTGCCAATATCCCCGGCAGGCGGCCCCATCCAGGCTCCGGCCCTCCTCGCTGGCCTGCAAGATTCTCGCGCCGGTGCTGCTGGTGATGCTGGTCACCTGCCTTTCCCTGCTCGGCCTCTACAGCCAGCGCATGCGGCAACAGGGGCTCGACGCCCTGCAAAACCAGCTCGCCGCCTTCACCGCCAGCAAGGCCGAGGAGCTGACCGAGCCGGTCTGGAACTTCCAGAACCAGTTCGTGAAGCGCCTGATGCGCAGCTACCGGGACAACCAGGACCTGTACCGAATCAGCCTCTACAACTACAAGGGCGAACTCGTCGCCATGGAGAGCGGCGCCGGCGACCAGCCTCACTCGGTCATCCTCCGGGAGGACAAGCCGCTCACGCGCACCATCGACGGCGAGATCTTCAACGTGGGCAGGCTCATCGTGGAATACCACGACGGGCGCATCCAGCGGGAGCTCCGGAGCCGAAGGCAGTCGGACGTGATGCTCATGCTGGCGCTGGTCCTCGTCCTGGGGGCGACGACGTGGGGGCTGCTCCACGTCATGGTCGGCAATCCCCTCGACCGGCTCAAGGCGTCGCTCAGCAAGAACACCCTGCCCGGCAACCGGACGCCCCTGGTCTGGAAGAGCCGGGACGAGCTGGGCCAGGTGGTGACCGCATACAACACCCTGCTCTACGAGGTGGAGCAGCAGACCGAAAACCTGGTCAGCGTCAACCAGGCGCTGCAACTGGAGATATCGAACCGGCGGCAGGCCGAGGCCCGGCTGGCCAGGGCTCACGACGAGCTGGAGGACAAGGTCGCCCAGCGGACCAGGGAGCTCAAGGCGGCCAACGAGCGGCTGCTGGAGCTGGACAAGCAACGGTCGGCCTTCCTCTCGTCCGCCTCCCACGAGCTGCGCACGCCCCTGGCCGCCATCCTCGGCTTCTCCGTCCTGGTCAAAAAAAACTTCTCCCGGCACTTCATGCCCGCCGCCGACACGCCCTCGCTGGAAAAAAAAGGGCAGGTCATCCTCTCCAACCTGGAGATCATCGCCATGGAGGGCGACCGGCTGACCCGGCTCATCAACGACCTGCTCGACCTGAACAAGATCGAGGCCGGGCGCATGGAATGGCGGGATACGCTGCTCAACGTCGGCGACGAGATCAAGCGCGCCGTCAAGACCATGGACAGCACCTTCGCCCAGCGGTCCCAGGTGGCCGTGACCACGGACATCAAGCCGGGCATCCCGCCCCTGTCCTGCGACCCCGACCGGTTCCAGCAGCTCCTGCTCAACCTGCTCTCAAACGCCGCGAAGCACACCGCCAGGGGCGGCATCTCCATCGAGGCGGGCCTCGATGACGCCGGGCTCGGGATCGTTGTGGCCGACACGGGCAACGGCATCCCCCCGGAGCACCTGGACGCCATCTTCGACAAGTTCTTCCAGTCGGACGGCAGCGACACCCACAAGCCCTCGGGCACGGGGCTGGGCCTGCCGATCTGCAAGCAGATCGTGGAGCACTACCACGGCTCCATCCGCGTGGAATCCGAAGTGGGCCGGGGCAGCCGGTTCATCATCACCCTTCCGGTCCGGGCATAGGGCCCGGCCGCCGCAGCCCCTCGCGCCCGGCCCGTTCCGGCCGCGCTAGATGCGGTCGGCCATGACGAGGCGGACGCCGAAGCCGAGGAAGAGGGTCCCGACGGCGCGCTTGATCCAGGCCTTGTACCTGCCGCCGCCGTTGAACAGGGCGGCGGTGCGGGCGGCGGTCCAGGCGTAGGCGAGGTTGATGAAGATGCCGTTGAAGGTGAATACGATGCCGAGGAAGAGGAAGGAGAGGGACTTGCAGGGCGAGTCCGAAGCGACGAACTGCGGCAGGAAGGCGAGGAAGAAGAGGGCGACCTTGGGGTTGAGGGCGTTGGTGAGGAACCCCTTGGAATAGATGGAGCGCAGGGATTTTTCCCTGGCCTTGGCCGGCTGGTCGCCGTTGCCTCGGGCGGCTTCGCGCCACATGGCGACGCCGACCCACACGAGGTAGGCCGCGCCGACGAATTTGACGACCATGAAGGCGGTGGCCGAGGTGGCGAGGATGGCGGAGAGCCCGAGCGCGGCGGCCGTGACGTGCACGAGGCAGCCGGTGTTGACGCCGAGGGCGGCCATGGCCCCGGCCCTCCAGCCGCGCGACGCGCCCTGGCTGACGATGTAGGCCACGTCCTGCCCCGGAGTGATGTTGAGCAGCAGTCCGGAGAGGATGAACAACAGCAGGTCGTGGGTTCCGAACACGGGGGCTCCTGTGGGCTCGGGCCGTGGCCCGGTTGGTGCGAGGGGCGGCCGACCGCCGGGCGGGCGTGGGCCAGGCAAGGGAGTTACACCCGGCGGGTCCGCTTGTCCATGGGGAGCCGGGCGGCGGTGGGCGGAAGCGCTATTTGCCGGAGGTCTTGCGGTCGTCGATGTGGACGCGGTTCCGTCCGGCCTGCTTGCTCAGGTAGAGCTGGGCGTCGGCGCGCTCCAGGACCTGGTCGGCGCATTCGCCCCGGCGGGACGCGGCTCCGCCGAAAGAGGCGGTGACGCGGATGCGCTGGTGGCCGTGGTCGAGCCAGGTGCTCTCCACGAGCATACGCATGCGTTCGGCCACCGAGGCCAGGTCGCGGCTGCCGATGTTGGGGATGAAGATGACGAACTCCTCGCCGCCCCATCGGCAGTTGATGTCCAGGGGGCGCAGGGCGGCGCCCAGGGTGCGGGCGACCATGGCCAGAACCCGGTCGCCCGCGGAGTGGCCCCAGGTGTCGTTGACGCGCTTGAAGTGGTCGATGTCGGCGAAGATCACCCCGAAGGAGTCCTCGGCCTCGCGCAGGTTGCATCCCAGTTGCCTGAGGGTGAGGTCCGCGTAGCGGCGGTTGCCCACGCCGGTGAGCGGGTCGGAAAGGACCTCCTGGCGGAGCTTTTCCATCTCCTTGAGGACGTCGATGTTCTTGCTGTTGTCGGAGAAGACCTCGACCGCGCCGACGATTTCGCCGTTTTCATCGCGCATGGGGGAGGAGCGGACCAGGATGGGGACCCGGTGGCCGAACTTGTGGTGCAGATAGATGTCGGCCTCGCGCACCTCGCCGTCGCGCATGGTGGCGGCCATGGGGCAATTCTGGCCGCAAAGCTGGCGGCCCTGGCCGTCCACGTGGCGAAGCAGGTTGTCGGAGCAGTGGTTGCCGAGGACTTCCTTTGCGGAGTATCCGGTCAGCCGTTCGGCGGCCTTGTTCCAGTACATCACTTCCTGGTCCAGGTTGAGGAAGTAGACGCCCTCCGTGATCGAATCGAGCAGTTCCTTGTAAAAACGATTGTCCATACGCACCCCATGTTGCCTGATCCCAACATGCCCGGTATCGACGTCGACCTCAACAAGTAATCATAATTATCTATCAAGAACCGAGGAGGGAGGATTCACTCCGCGGCCATTCCGTGCTAGCTTGGGTAATGCGTAGCACTCTGCCACTCCTCCTGATGCTCCTGGCCGCCACGGCTGCCCTGGCCGAACCGCCGGTCGCCCCGGCCCATTCGCGCGCCGAGCTTGAGGCGTTGTGGCGCGGGCGCGTCCAGTCCTTCCTGGACCGGGGCGTGACGCCGATCATCGACATGGAGTCGAGCCTGCGCCGCGAGGACGCGGAGCGGCACACGGCGAGCGCGCTGAAGGCCATGGACAAGAGCGGCGTGGCCCTGATGGCGCTGGACGGCTACCAGGCGAAGAAGGACGGGACCAAGGGGTACCGCTGGGGCTATGGAGTGCACGAGGCGGCGAACGCCCATCCGGACCGGTTCGTGCTGGCCACCAACGGCGGGACCAACGACAACTGGCTGAACCAGAAGGGCGGCTCGGATCGGGGCTTCATCGACCAGACCGAAGTCCAGGTGCGCTCCGGCGACTATCCGATCATGGGCGAGTTCGAGTTCCGGCACTACATGTCGTCGAGCCAGTGCCAGGAGGGGCGGACGGACCGGGACGAGACCGTGCCGCTGACCTCGGCGAGCGGCCACCGGCTCTTCGCCCTGTCGCAGGAGACGGGGGTGGCCTTCCTGATCCACCTGGAGCCCGAGGACGCGCAGCTCGACGACCTGGAGACCATGCTCGCCGCCTATCCGGGCGCGCGGGTCATCGCCTGCCATTTCGGCCAGGTGCGCCATCCCGAGCGGCAGCGGGCCTTCACGCCGGAGCGGGTCCGGGCCATGCTGACGCGCCATCCCAATCTTTATTACGACATCTCGGTGGGCCATCCGGGCCGCCGCTACCCCTGCTCGGGGGTGCTGGACACGGTGCTGTGGCAGGGCAAGGGCGACGGAGGCCAGTGCGACCGGCTCAAGCCGGAGTACCGGGCGATCCTGACGGATTTCCACGACCGTTTCGTGGCCGGATTCGACTACGGCGGCGGCCGCCCCCCGTGGGGGGAGTTCATCAAGGCCCGCGCCGCGAACGTCCGGCTGATCGTCCGCGACCTGCCCAAGGACGTTCAGCGGGACATCTGCTACCGCAACGCCTGGAAGCTCCTGACGGGCAAAGCGTGGGAGTGAGGGGGGATAGTAGCTATCCCCAAGAATTAATAGGAAACGCCAATAGACGCGTTAAGATTAGCGGTTATCACCAATCCAACGCTTCAGAGTGAGCGAGAATTCTTTTCATCGCTTCATTTTCTTGCTTTTGGTTCTGTAGCTGAGAAAAAGAACAAAACTTTAAAATCTTACTCGGCAACGAACTGACTAACGGACTTTTCCCAACGTCAATTCGTGCCCGATCTGCTGGAACTATTTTCTCTGATGAATCAAAAGGAAGCTGACACTGGCCGTCGAAATTCTTGCGCTTTCTCATGACACTCTCCCTGTAACCTGTATCAGGTTAAGCGAGCTAACCGGAAAAAACAAGAGGATGTTACCACACTGAATTCACGTCATTCGGGCAACCGTTTTTGATCAAGCTCTATCGAAGTCAAATACTCGACAATCCGAGCTTCATAGTCGGTAAATCGATCTAAGGGATGACTCAAATATGGCTTGGAAATTCGAGTGTTAATTTCTCTTACTTTTCCTGAATCGCGGTCCTTTCGGTCTGGCTGCCGGAACAGACGAGAGTACTTCGTAGGCCCAACGCCTTCAAACGCTATAATCTCCAGTTGTTCAGCCTTGTCAGATGGCTTTTCAGCGGTGCTGATAGTGTCATCATGAAGCTTTGTTGCCAAGCTCTTCTCATATGGTTCTATGTAATACACACGTTTTATCCCAGCAGCGACGATATGGCGAGCACAATTGTGACAAGGGTATGTCGTGCAAAAAAGAACACCACCTTTTGACGATGCATTTCCTGACCTTGAAATGCCAATTAAAGCATCCATTTCTGCATGGATAGCTCTTGAGTACTCAATCAAATTATTGATTCCAATTGTCTTGCATATCCTATCAATATCTTCTTCTGTGAATTTTTTATCATTTATTACTCTGTCATTTATCAAATCTGCCATTTTCTTTTTCATCAACCTCTTTTCTTTATCATTCCGACACTCTTCTGTTCCCCATTTAAAACATCTTCCATCTGGTTTATCATTCGCCGAATATAGTCCTCCTTCAAACTTTGGCACATCATTTCTTCCCGTTGATATGACTTCTCCATCTTTGATTATTGCAGCGCCAACTTGCCTTGATATGCATCCTGAACGCAAAGATGATGTATACGCTAGCGCCATCCCATACTCTTCTATAGTCGGTGTAATGGTGTTTGCTCCGAGTATTAAATCAATAAATCGTATTAGACTGTCACGAATCTCCTTACTATCAACATCCGTATTGCGAAGGAAAAAATCAGAGAGGTGAATTGTATCCAAGAGCTGTTGTCCTGCCTTGTCTTCCTCAGATTTATCAATTTCAGTAATCTTGTGTGCTGTCGCTGGAGACATTGACTTTTCATGTTGAAGTCTTTTGATCCTAATTTCTTCAGGACACAAGACGCCAAATAAATAAAACATATCGCCGTACACCTTCCTAAGCAGGCGTTCTTCCTGAGGGTGTTTTAAGCTATCGATTATTGTAACAAATCGTCTTGATTCTGGGCTCCGCATACTCCCGTCTGCTGGATTGCTTTTTTCTCGATTCAGTCGAATTCCCTTAATTGCAAGCATTGCCAACACGTCACGACCAAATTTAACTCTTAATTGTGTTCCCTCTTTCTGTAGTGTCTGTATTCTTTCAGCTTCATCTGCTGGAATCTCAACTGTCGCGTGTCTTTTGATTGTTTCACTTAATTTGACACGTCCCACATCATATCCCCGCTCCCTGAAATCTTTTTCAATCGCATCAGCTATTCTTGAAGTTCCACTCCCAGCAGCGCCACAGACAGCAATTACAAGTTCTTCAGTTTCTCTTTCAACAAACTGATCAAACGGCTTCCTGGGCTTGCGCCGATGGTCTTCCCCAAAGTTTAATGAAATTGCATTGTTCATGGTTCCTCCTAAGATAATTTAATCCGCCTGGCGGTCCATGGTCCGGTAGTTGATGGCCTCGGCCAGGTGGTCCGCCCGGATGGTTTCCGCGCCCTCCAGGTCCGCGATGGTGCGGGAGATGCGCAGGACCCGGGTGTAGGCGCGGGCCGAGA
>NZ_JAQUWN010000054.1:2080-23191 GCF_028692895.1 Pseudodesulfovibrio sp. | reverse complement strand
AACATTACATATATTTTCACTGATAACCCTATCTTTGGTACAGCTCAAATAGCTACTGCTACCATCACTAACTTAAACGCTACTAATGCTAACTTTACTAACGCTACTTCTTCTAACTTCTAAGGACCACCACCTCGTCCACCTCGGGGAAGCGCTCGCGGTTGGCGTATTCCGCGCGGTCGTCCAGGACCACGGTGCGAAAGCCGATCATGGTCCCGACGCGGGCTGTGAACAGGGAGACGTGCCCGGCCCCGAAGATGTAGAGGGGCGCGGGCGGGATCATGGGTTCGGAAAGGCGCATGCCCCCGTCGTCGCGGGCGAAGGAGGGAGCGGTCCCCTGCGGGCCGGTGGTGATGACGTGGTTCACGGCGCGCAGGTCGTCGCCGGCCCCGGCGATGCGGGTGTTCAGGGCGGAGTGGACGCCGCGCCGGAGCAGGGAATCGACCTTGGCCAGGGCCAGGGCCCCCTGCCCGCCGGGCTCCATCACCTCCAGGAGCACGGTCAGGCCGCCGCCGCAGATCATGTCGGAGTTGGCGGCCAGTTCCCGGGTCATGTCCACGAAGGCGAGGCGGGCGACGCCGTCCTCCCCGCCGTCCGTCAGCAGGGCGCTGGCGTCGCGGCGCGCCTGGGCCTCCACCAGGCCTCCGCCCACGGTGCCCAGAATGGAGCCGTCCGCGCGCACGGCCATCTTCGCGCCCGAAGAGCGCGGCGTGGAGCCCGAGCTTTCCACCACGGTGGCCAAAACAAAGGATTCGCCGTCGTCAAGAAGTCCGCACAGGGACCGGATCAGGGATTTCACGTATCAATTCTCCTCGCCGCTTCGGATTTTACGCTTGCCCAGGCCCGGCACGGCCGGGACAAGCCCCCCTCCAAAGACCAGATCGATCGCCATATCCCCTGACCGGAGAGCTTGCCCCAGCAGGGGCGAGTTTTCAAGGGCGGAGCGCACCTTTTCGCCCAGGCCGTCGCCCAGGCCGCAATAGCGCACCGTGAGCCGCCCGCCTTCCAGCCCGGCCGCGAAGTCGCCCAGGCCGTCCACGGAGTAGAGGACCTCGTTCAGCTCGTCCAGATGCGGAAAATCCCCGGCCGCGCCTTCGTCGGCCCGGCGGACGCGCGGGTCCAGCCGTCGCAACGGACTGCCGCAGGCCGGGCAGACGCCCGGCAGGATTCGCCCGAGGTCGCCGGTGCGATAGCGGATGAAGGGCATGCCCAGGCGCAGGGGCGTGGTCAGCACCAGCTCGCCGGTCACGCCGTCCGGCAGGGGGTCGCCGGTCGCCGGGTCCACTATTTCCAGAAAGATGTCCGCCTCGCGCAGGTGCAGGCCCGAGCCGGGCGAGCACTCCACCCCGCCGCCCAGGCAGGTCTCGATCATCCCCCAGTGGCGGAACACGGCGCAGCCCAGAGTCCGCTCGCAGTTGCGGACCACGGCGTCCGGGACGGCGTCCCAGCAGAGCAGGACCGAGCGCAGGGTTCCGGCCGGCACGCCGCGCGCCGCAAAGGCCAGGGCCAGCAGGTTGAGGTGCGCGGGCGAGCCGATGACGCATTTCGCGCCCTCCGCCAGGCAGCGGTCAACGGCCCGGTCCGCGTCGTCGAGCGGATGGGCCACGGCCCGCGCCCCGCCGCGCGCCAGGGCCTCGCCCAGGAGCCGGGCCACGCCGCCGGGCCGTTCGTCGGGCAGGAGCACCAGGACCGTGTCGCCGGGCGCGGTCATGTTGGACATGCCCAGGGCGAAGAAGTCCGTGGTGGCCTCCAGGTCGCCCGCCGTGTGAAAGATGCGCTTGGGCTCGCCCGTGGTCCCGGAGCTGGTCAGGGTGACCACCCGGGCTATCTCGTCCAGGGAGACGCAGAGCAGTTGCTCCGGCCCCCGGCGCAGGTCGTCGGGTTGGAGGAACGGCAGCCGGGCGAAGTCCGCGAAGGAGCGGACGGACGCCGGGTCCACCCCGGCCAGGCGGCGGGCATAGAAGGGGCTGTTGGCCTTGGCGTGGGCCACGATGCGGCGCAGGCGGTCCAACTGCCAGGCGCGCAGTTCGGCGTCGGGCACCGGGACGTGCTCGTCGCGGCCCATGCGCCGGGCCAGGCATCGGTCAAGCTTCGGGATCATCGCACCGGCCCCGGTACAGGGTTTCGCCGCTCATGGAAGTCAGGTTGTAGGCGCAGAACGGGATGAGCCGCCCGTCGGGCGAGACCTCGTGGATGCAGCACCCCCTGAGCCGCTCCAGGTCCAAGGTCCAGCAGTCCTGGAAGGCCATGGCCGACACCGCCAGGGTGTGGGTGGCGGCCCTGGCCAGGAAGCGGTCCAGGTCGTCCCGGGGGGCCATGGGCGACAGCTTTTCCGGTGCGGGGTCAAGCGCCGGGGCCACCCACTGCCGCTTGACGAAGGCCTTGGACTTGTCCGCCCCTTCCGACGCCGGGCGGGCCGGGCGCGAGGCCGAGCCGGGCGTGCAGCCGCAGCCGCCGCCCTCGCCCAGCCGGTGCAGCGCGCCGTCCTCGCCGACCACGTAGTTGGCGTGGAACGAGCAGTGCGAGTGCTCGCAGCCGGGCGGGGTGAAATGATTGAGGCGCATGGCCCCGCCGGTCTGCTCCACCAGCGCGCGCATGATCTCGGGCAGGGTGATGCGCGCCGCGTCGTCCGGCGCTTCGGGATAGCGGCCGAAATAGCTCACGGGCTGGAAATGGACCCCGCGCACGGCGGGCGAGCGGGCGGCGGCCAGCCGGATGATCGCGCCCAGGTCGTGGTCGTTGACCCCCGGCGCCACCGTGGGCACCAGGACGATGCCGATCCCGGCCTCGGCCAGGGCGTCCAGGGCGGCCAGCTTCACCGGCAGCAGCGGTCTGCCGCGCAGCCGGGCGTAGACGGGGTCCCCGGTGCCGTCGAACTGGAGGAATACCGAGTCCAGCCCGGCCTCGGCCAGGGTGCGGGCATAGCCGGGCTCCCGCCCGATGCGCAGACCGTTGGTGTTGAGCTGGACAAAGGGGAACCCCCGCGACTTGGCCAGCCGGATCAGGTCCGGCAGGTCGTCGCGCACCGTGGGCTCGCCGCCCGAAAGCTGGAGGTTGCAACGCCCGGACGCCTCCACCACCCGGTCCAGGAGCCGGGCCACGGCCGCGGGCGAGGGATCGGGCGGCGCGACCTTGCCCGAGGACGCGAAGCAGACCGGACAGCCCAGGTCGCAGCGCCAGGTCACCTCGATGAGCGCGGTGCAGGTGTGCTGGCGGTGGGCGTCGCACAGGCCGCAGTCCAGTGGGCAGCCGCGTGAGGCGCGGGTGAAGGGATGGCGGGGCGGCGAGGGAATCTTGGGCCGCGCCCAGGCGTAGAAGTCGGGCTCGCCGCGCCAGACCACGGTGCGGAACTCGCCGTGCTCCGGGCACGCCTTGACCAGGAAGGTCTCCCCGGCCAGGGTCTCGTGCCGGGCCGGGATGGGCCGAAGGCAGACCGGGCAGACCGAGCGCGGCTCGGCGGCCGCGCTTTCGCCCCCCCCCGGACTCACGCTTCCTTCCGACCTTCGGCTCACGCCTCTTCCCTTCCCGCGGCGGGGTCCAGGCCGTTCTCCACCAGAATCTCTCGCAGCCGCTCGCCGGCCGAGGCAACGAGGCCGCCGCACCGCTCCTTGTGGGGCTTGCCGCACCCGCCCTCCAGGATGTCGCCGCAGGTCGTGCCGCCGTAGGGACGGGTCGTCTCGGCGAACCAGTCGCGATAGGTTTCGAGCATCAGGGGCAGCGCGTCCAGGGGGGCCTCGTCGTCCAGACCCCGGCCCGCGTACAGGCCGAGCACCAGGGCCCCGCCCGTGAGCACGCCGCACGGCCCGGCGCAGTCGCCCAGCCCCATGCACAGCCCGGAGGCCGCGCGGACCAGGTCCGGGTTCTCGCGCCCCAGCTCGTCCAGGGCGAGGATCACCATCATCTGCGTGCAGCAATACTTCCTGCCCGCCAGCTCCATCAGTCTGAGGCCGTTGTCGTCCAGCATGGTCTATCCCCCTTTTCGGGCTATCATCAGATAATATCCGAGCCCGCGCCCGCACGGGAACCCGGCCTCCCCGGCCAGGATCAGCCGAGCCGCCAGGTCGCGCAGGTGGCGGGCATGGTCCTCCACCACAACCACGTCCAGGCCGTGCGCCTCCGCCAGGGCGCGCACGGCCGCCACGGGCATGGCCCGGTCCGCGCAGGACTGGCCGGCCGCCGGAATGGAGGTCGAGCCGCAGCCCAGCTCCCGCCCCGCGCCCGCCACGGCGCACAGGTCGGTCAGGACCAGGTGGCCCGACGGCGCGAGAACGCGGGCGAACTCGCCCATCCCGGCCGCCGGGTCGGGCAGCAGGGAAAGGACGCACTCGCAGAACACGGCTTCGAAAAAACCGGAGCGGAACGGCAGGGCCCCGCCCACGGCGCGAACCAGATGGGCGCGGCTCCCGGCCCGCTCCGCCTGGACGGCCGACGGCTCGACGCCCCAGGCGTCCGCGCCGTAGCGGGCGCGCAGCCGGGCCACCGTGGCCCCCAGGCCGCTGCCCACGTCCAGGACGCGACGGCCGGGGGTGAGCCCGATCCGTTCGGCCGCACGGTCGGTCAGGGCGAAGCCGCCGGGGCGCAGGGTTTCGCCCGCCGCGTCGCGCAGGGCGGACCGCTCCCACAGGGGCGCGGCCGTCTCCACCCTACTTGTCCTCCATGAGCTGCTCCGCCCGGAACATCTTGCCAATGGCGATCTCCTCGGGGATAAGCACGTAGCCGCACTTGGGGCAGGTCGGCAGCTCCACGGTGAACTTCGAATCCAGGTATTCCAATTCCCTCGCCATCGGGACCAGGGGCTCGTCGCAGGACGCACACGTCCACCCGGCCCCGTCCAGCTCCGGCAACTTTATCAGGCTCACGGCTGGCCTCCCTTGATGCGCATGCGATGGCTCCAGGCGTTGTGCACCAGGTAGCCGTCGTCCGCCGGTTCATATTCCACCCAATAGGTGACCACGGCCGGGCGGAAGGAAGCCACCCGGCGGCCGGTCTCGGTCCTCAGCAGGTGCTTGCCCGAGCGCTCGGCCTGGAGCAGCACCTTCCGCACGTCGCTGGCCAGGATGCGCCGGGTCTCCATATTTTGCGCCGCCGCCTCGGTAAAGGCGGCCTGCACCGCCTCGAAGGGCTCGGCCTCGTGGTCGGCCGCCTCGTTCCAGACCTCGCGCAGCAGCCGCTCCCGGAGCCGGACGCGGTTCTCGCGCCGCTCGGAATAGCCGGGCGCGGGCCGGCCGGCCGGGTCCTCCACACGGGGGAAGAGCAGGTCGTAGAGGTGCAGGGCCCGGCCCCCGGCGCGGGCCATCATGTCGCGGCACATGACGCAGTAGGTCACCCAGTCGCGGTCCATGGACTGCGCCCGATCGCGGGCCACGGCCAGCCCCAGCTCGGGGTTGGCCTCGGAAAGCAGGCCGCCGAAGCCGCAGCACGGCGTGGTCTCGCCCGTGAAGCGCGGCTCGGCCGCGTCCACGGAGAGGCCGGAAAGCAGGTTGCGGACGTCGTCGCGCAGGACCGGGGCGCGCCGGGCCGCGCAGGGGTCGCTGATGGCCAGGGAGCCGCCGCCCGCCGCGCCGTCCGGCAGCCCGAGGGTGCGCAGCACGGACCAGTGGGACACGATCTCCGCGCCGGGCAGGGTCCGGGCCAGCTCCTGCATGCAGGTGGGGCAGGCCGCGATGATCCGGGGGGAGCCGAGCCCCTCCCAGCGGGCGCGCAGCGCGGCGGCGGCATCGTCGGCCATGGCGTCCCGGGCCGCCCAGTGCGCGGGCGCGCCGCAGCACTGAAGCATCAGCCCCACGTCGCCCAGCCGGGCGCGCAGGTCCGCATAGGCCGCCGCCACCCCGTCCGGGTCGGACGCGGCGAGCTGGCAACCGGGGAAGAAGACGTAGGCCGAGCTCCCGGTCCCGGGCGCGTGCCGAGCCAGGACGCAGCGGCCGCCGTCGGCAAAGGCCATGTCGCGCAGGGCGAACTCGTGGGCAGAGGGCGGCATCTGGCCGCGCGCCACCAGGGTCCGCCGGGCGTCCAGGCAGAGGTCGGCCATGGAGAAGTCCTCGGGGCAGACCGCCTCGCACTGGCCGCAGATCATGCACGAGTTTATCATCTTGTTGGCCGTGCGCGTGCCCCGGACAATGGATTCGTTGTTGTAGATCTGGCGCGCGTAGACCTTGGGATAGCCCTTGAAGTGGCGCAGGTAGGCGCATCCCTTGAGACACTCCAGGCACTGGCACTGGAGGCAGCGGGCCGCCTCGGCCCTGGCCGCGGCCTCGTCCGGGCAGCCGTCGGGACACGCGGGCGGGACCGGGGCCACGCCCTCCAGGCTGGTGAAATGCCGGGTGGCGCAGGGGCCCTCCAGCTCGCGGGCGGTGACCATGGACACGCCCTGAAGGTAGCGGTCCACGGAGTTGGCCGCCCGCCGGGCCGCCGCCGCGCGGAGCACGGCCGAAGGCTCGCCCGGCGCGCTGGCGAAGAGCCCGGCCCGCTGGGTGCCCAGGGTGAGCGGGTCCGGCAGGCCGCACCCGTCGAAAATTGCCGGAAAGGCGTCGCCGTCGGCAAAGACCGCGTCCTTGTCCGCCAGCTCGGCGTCGAGCAGGGCCGGGGTCAGGGCTGCGCACGCCTCGAAGGTCACTCCGAGCCGCGCAAGGCTCTCGATCTCCCCATCCAGCGCGCCCTTGGGCAGGGCCGCCTCGGGCAGGTCGCGCAGGGGGCCGCCCGGGTCGACGCAACGCAGGGTGACCTCGAACCCGCGCCGGGCCAGCTCCCAGGCCGCGCACAGTCCGGCCAGGTGCCCGCCGAGCACGGCCACGCGCTTGTTGCGCGCGGGCAGGGGCCGGGGCGGGGCCACCGGTTTGGCCGCCGAGGCGCAGTAGCGCTCCAGGCCGTCCACCTCCACCGCGCCGCCCGCGTCCTTGCGCACGCAGGCCGCCTTGCACGGGCCGTCGCACAGCCGGGCCAGAACGCCGGGCAGGGGCATGACCTTGGCCAGCACGGCCCAGGCCTTGTCCATGCGACCCTCGGCCATGAGCTTGCAGAACGTCCGCGCGTCCACGTGCAGGGGGCAGGCCGCGGTGCACCGAACGGTTTCCTCCTGGACGCACCGGGCCTCCCAGGCCCTGAGTTCCTTCTGTTCCATGTGCCTCCCCCCTTGAATGAAAGTGGCGGCCCTGGCCGAAGCCGGGGCCGCCACCGGGTTACGTTACGCTACTACAGGGCCTTGAGCCCGGCCAGCACCTTTTCGGGGTAGGCGGGCAGCTCCCTGATGCGGACGCCGCAGGCGTTGTAGATGGCGTTGATGATCGCCGGGTGAGGACCGCAGAGCGGGATCTCGCCGGTGCCGGAGGCGCCGAACGGGCCGGCAGGACGCGGGGACTCCACATAGATCAGCTCGATATCGTCCGGAATCTTCTTGATGGACGGAAGACCGGCGCCGACCATGTTGGAGTGCTTCTTGATGTCCTCGTAGTCCTCGTAGAGGGCCAGGCCGATGCCCTGGGCGATGCCGCCGTAGAGCTGGCCGTCGACGACCAGGAAGTTGTTCACCTTGCCCACGTCGGCGACCATGGTCATCTTCTCGACCGTGGTCTTGCCCGTGGCGAGCTCCACGGCCACCTCGGCCATGAACACGCCGTACATGTAGCAGGAGAACGGATTGCCCTGGCCGTTTTCGTCCATGGCGCCCGCCGGAGCGGTCCACTTGCCGTTGTAGCGCAGCTCCTTGCCGTCGGCCACCATCTCGTCATAGGTGCGGAACCCGCCGCCGGGCTTGCGCATGGCTTCGACAAGCTGGTCGCAGGCGTTCTTGGTGGCCTGGCCGACCATGACCTGGGAACGGGAACCGCCGGCCGGGCCCGAGTTGGGGGCCCTGCTGGTGTCGCCGATGTCCAGGTGGATCTGGCCGGGGGTCAGCTTGAGCGGGCGCAGGGCCTCGTGGGCCGTGCCCAGGGTGCCCATGTCGGCGCCCTGGCCGTGGTCGCCCCAGCAGGAGAAGATGGTCACGGTGCCGTCGGGGTTGAGGACGGCGTCCACCTCGGCGGAGTCCGGGCCGTCCAGGCCCGCGCCGTACACGGCCACGGCCAGGCCCACGCCGCGCTTGATCTCGGCGGTGGAGTCGGCGGCGGCCTTCTTCTTGGCGGCGTCATACTTGGGCTTCAGCTTGTCCATCATCTCGGGCAGGGAGTAGACCTCGGGGTCCTGTCCGGTGGGGGTGGTGGAACCCTTGCGGTAGATGTTCTTGTAACGCAGGTCGAAGGGGTCCATGCCCAGCTTCTCGGCCAGTTCGTCCATCAGCACCTCGGAGGGGAACTCCGCCTCCGGCCCGCCGTAGCCGCGGAAGGCCGCGCCCCAGCAGTGGTTGGTGCAGACGCAGCGGCCTTCGCCACGGATGGCCGGGATGTCGTAGCCCGAGCCGATGAACTGCACGCCGCGCAGGGTGAGCAGGTCGCCGAACTCCGAGTACGGGCCGTGGTCCACGGTCCAGTCGGTCTCCATGCCGAGCAGCTTGCCGTCCTTGGAGGCGGCCAGGCGCACGCTCGTAAACTGCGGCGAGCGTTTGCCGGTGTAGGTCTGCTGCTGGTACCAGGTGTAGTTCAGGAACACCGGGCGGTCGGTGGCCAGGCAGGCCACGCCCACCAGGGCTTCCATGGTGGGCGAGAACTTGTAGCCGAAGGTGCCGCCGGTGGGGTTCTGGACCATGACCATGTTCGCGGGATCGACGCCGATGCCGGGGGCGATCATGTACATGTGCAGGTGCAGGCCGATGGACTTGGAGTGGATGACCAGCTTGCCGTCATCGTTCATATAGGCGAACCCCACGTCGGGCTCGATGGGCATGTGCGGCTGGCGCTGGGTGTAGTAGGAGCCTTCGGCGACAACGTCGGCGCCGTCGAAGATGGACTTGGTGTCCGGGCCCTTGGCGATCTTCGCCCGGTAGTAGACGTTGGGCGTGCCGGGGTGGATCTCGATGGCGTCGTCCGCCATGGCCGCGGGCGCGCTCATGTATTCCGGCAACTGTTCGATCTCGACCTTGACCTTCTTGGCGCCCTCCTTGGCCGCCTGCGGGTTTTCCGCGCAGACGATGGCGATGGCGTCCCCGTACTGGAAGATCTTCTCGTCGCACAGGATCGGACGGTCCCAGCCGTCGCCCAGGTTGTCCGGGAAGGTGATCAGGCCGGTGATGCGGTTCTTGCCCTTGACGTCCTTGTGGGTGACGACCTTGACGACGCCGGGGACCTTCTCGGCCTCGGAGACGTCGATGGATTTGATGTTGGCGTGGGAGACCTCGGCCTGCACCAGCTCGCAGGTCAGGGTCCCGGCCGGGAGCTTCAGGCCCATGTCGGCGCCGAAATCCCAGGTCCCGGTGACCTTGGCCACGGCGTTCGGACGCGGGTACTTGGTCCCCCAGATGCGGCCGTCCTCGGGAATCTTGAAGAGCAGGTCATCCTCGGTCTTCTCGCCGCGCATCACCTCGGCGGCGGCCATGACGGCGTCCACCAGCGGTTTGTAGCCGGTGCAGCGGCAGAGGTTGCGGTTTTTTTCGAACCACTCGCGGACCTCTTCGCGGCTCGGCTTCGGGTTGGCCTCAAGCAGGGAATAGGTGGAGACGATGAAGCCGGGCGTGCAGAAGCCGCACTGGGCCCCGCCGAAGGCGATCCAGGCCAACTGGATGGGATGCAGCTTGCCGGGCAGGCCTATGCCCTCAAGGGTGAGGATGGTGGCGTAGTCGTCCACCTTCTTCATCTTGGTGCGGCAGGACCGGGTCAGCTTGCCATCCTTGATGACGGTGCAACTGCCGCAGACGCCGGAATCGCAGCCGATCTTGACGCTGGTCAGGCCGAGGTTCTGCCTCAGCACATTGGCCAGGGACTCCTCGCCGTCGCATACGACCTGGCGAGTGACCCCGTTCACCTGAAGTGTCCTTTTGATCATGACAGTATTCCTCCTTGATGTAAGTACGGTCTTGCTCTTTGCAAATTTCTGGTTGAAATTCTTACACCTGTCGTCATTTCCCAAAGGGGCAGACGGGATAGCGACATACGTCGCAGGTTGCGCAGAATCCCCCGTGCCCCAAAGCCACGATCTCCTCGCGGGTCACCTCCTCCCCGGCCAGCAAGCGGGGAACCACCAGGTCGAATACCGACGCGCGAAAGTACATGACGCAGCCCGGCAGCCCGAGGATGGGCACGCCGCCCAGGTCCGCGTACAGGAACATGACGCCGGGGAAGGTGGGCGATCCGTAGGTGATGACCTCGGCTCCCGTGGACCGGATGGCCGTGGGAGTCTGATCGTCCGGGTCGACGGACATCCCGCCCGTGACCACCACCATCTGAGCGCCTTCGGCAATGAAGGCGAGGATGGCGTCGCGGGTCATGGACGGATCGTCCGAAGTAAGCCGCTGGTCCATGACCGTGGAGCCGAGCTGGGAAAATTTCTTGCGGATCACCGGGCCGAACTTGTCCTTGATCCGGCCGCGATAGACCTCGCTGCCGGTGGTCACCAGGCCGACCTTGTGATGGATGAAGGGCCGGACGCCGACCACATAGGGGTATTCGGCGCAGATGGCCTCCACCCGCTCGATCTTGGACTCGTCGATGACCAGGGGCACCACGCGGGTGCCCGCCACGGCGCGCGGCTCGGTGACCTGCTGTCCGTTGTGCATGGTGGCCAGCACCACCTCCTCGATGGAGTTGATGCGGGTCAGGGCCTCGACGTTGACGTCGAGCAGGCCGGGCGAGGCCTGGAAGTTGATGCGCCCTTCGCAGACCGGGGTCAGGGAGACGCCCGGCCCGGCGGCGGCCCTGGCTATGCGCTCCGCCGCCTCGTTTTCATGGATGGTTCCCTTCTCCAGGTTGAGCACGTAGACGTGCTCCTTGCCTATTTCGAGAAGGGCGGGGATGTCTTCCTCCCGGATGACGTGGCCCTTGCGGAACGCGGGGCCCTTGCACTCGCCGGGGACGATGCGGGTCATGTCATGGCACAATACCATGCCCACCGCATCTTGTACGGGAACGGTCTTCACTTGTGATTACCCCACTTACGACTTGCGCCCGGAAGCCGCCCGCCCGGCCGTCCGGACCCTTGCCCGCCTGCGGCGCGCCACCCTTTCCGGGAGGCGCCCACCGCCGCTTCGGGCTTCGGGCCACAGCCGCCTCTCCCCGGGAGAGCCGCTTCGCTGCACAGGCTTTATTATGCCTATTTGCACACAATGTACCTCTGCAAAATCGTTCAGTCAACAGACTAGGCCACATTCGGCACAATATAACAACATGGCGGGATGTAACATATTCATGCGCGGCAACGGAATTCGCCGCCCTTTTTCCCCGATCCGGCCCAAGGCGGCCGGAAAGTGAGGCGCAACGGGCCTGGATAACCTTGGCGTCAGATCTTGAACGAACGTTTGACTTGGTCCCGACGATGAACTAACAGGAAGGCCGCCGGAATCATCCGCCGACAGACGCGGGAGGGCCACATGGCCGCAGAAAAGGCAAGGACCATCAGCCGCAAGGCGCAGGGCGAGGAGACCAGGGCGACGCTGCTCGCGGTGGCCTCGCGCCTGTTCGCCCAAAAGGGATACGACGGCGTCTCCATGCGCACCCTGGCGGCCGAGGCCGGGGTCAACCTGGCCACGGTGGGCTACCACTTCGGGGGCAAGTCCGGCCTCTACCAGGCCATCCTCGAACGGATCATCGCCGTGCGCTACGAGATATTTCCCAAATGCGAGGAGGTTCTCGACCGCTTCGAGACGGCCGGGCGCGACCTCCGGGGCAAGTGCGCGGTCACGGACTGGTTCGTGGACCAACTCGTGCGCGAGCTGCTCGGCCACAGCGAACTGGCCTGGGCCGCCTTCATCGTTTCCCGCGAGCTGGCCCAGCCTTCGGAATGGTTCGAGGGGCTGACCAGGGAGTTCTTCACTCCCTCGCTCAACTCCCTCTGCGCCCTGACCGAAGGCGTTCTGCCGGCGGGCGCATCCCGGGAGGACGTCATCCTCACGGGCCACTGCGTCATCAGCATGGTCCTCAAGCTGCTGGAGGCCCACACGCTCATCACCCGCCGCCTGGGCTGGGAGAGCTACGCGAGCCACCTGGACGACCTCTCCGCCATCATGAAAAAACGCATCAGGGGGCTGCTCGGGCTGCCCATGGAGGATGCAAGATGAATCGGCTTTCCGGCCTCGCGCTGCTCTGCGCGCTCTCCCTCGTCGCCGCCTGCAACGGCAAACCCGCCCCCGAGCCCGAGCCGGTCCGCCCGGTCAAGACCATGACCGTGCGCGACTTCGACATGGCCCGCCAGTGGACCTTCGCCGGAACGGCCGAGGACGCCCTGGCCACCCCCCTCTCCTTCCGCGTGGGCGGCAAGATCGTCGACTTCCCCGGCGACCAGATCGGCCGCAGGTTCGAGAAGGGCCGGGTCATCGCCCGTCTGGACCCGGTGGACTACGAGCTCCAGCTCCGCCAGGCCAGGGCCAACCTGGAGCAGGTCCGGGCCAACTACGTCCGGGCCAAGGCGGACCTTGAGCGCAACACCGAGCTCTTCAAGCGCAGCGTCATCTCGCGCGGGGAGATGGACCAGATCGATGCGGACTTCAAGTCCTACGCGGCCCAGATGAGCGCCTCGCAAAAGCAGCTCGACATCGCCAGCAAACAGCTTTCCTACACCACGCTGGCCGCGCCCTTTGACGGCTGGATCGGCCAGGTCAAGGCCAACAGGCACCAGAACGTGGCCTCGGGCGAGCCCGTGGTCACCTTCAACGCGGGCCGGGAGATGAAGATGTACATCGCCGTGCCCGACACCTACATCGGCCAGGTCCGGGAGGGCGACGCGGTGGAGGTCTCCTTCGACGCCCTGCCCGGCAAGACCATGGAGGGCAAGGTGGCCGAGGTCAGCGTGGACTCGGCCACCGGCTCCACCTACCCGGTCAAGGTCCACCTGCCCAACTCGGAGCGGCTGATCCGCTCCGGCATGTCCGGCCACGTCCGGTTCACGGGCAAGGACGGCCGGGCCACCCACTTCGTGCCCCCGGTGGCCGTGGTGGGCGAGCCCGACGGCGCCCGCCGCATCTGGATCGTGGACCCGGCCACCGAGACCGTGCACAGCCGCAAGGTCACCGTGGGCCGCCTCGCCGCCACGGGCCTTGAGATCGCCGACGGCGTCCGCCCCGGCGACATCGTGGTCATCCGCGGGGCCAGCCGGCTCAAGGAAGGCATGAAGGTCCGGCTGGTCAAGCAGGATGTGGGGAACTAGCCGTGAATCCAGCCAAGTGGTGCATCACCAACAACCGCACCTCGCTGGTCCTCTTCCTGCTCATCGCGGTGAGCGGGGTCATGACCTTCTTCTCCATCCCCAAGGCCGAGGACCCGGACTTCACCATCCGCACGGCCGTCATCACCACGGTCTTTCCCGGCGCGTCCCCCAGGCGCGTGGAGGAACTGGTCACGGACAAGCTCGAAGAGCGCATCCGCGAGATCAGCGAGCTCAAGAACGTCGAGTCCCAGTCCATGAGCGGCTTCTCCATCGTCAAGGTGGAGTTCCAGGACCACATCAAGAACATGCAGCCCATCTGGCAGAAGCTGCGCAACAAGGTCAACGACGCCCAGCCCGACCTGCCGGGCGAGGCCCAGACCCCGGTGGTCAACGACGAATTCGGCGACGTCTACGGCATCGTCGTGGCCATCACCGGCGACGGATTCTCCTACCGCGAGCTCAAGGACGCCGCCGACGACGTGCGCGACCAGTTGCTCAAGGTGGACGGCGTGGGCAAGGTGGATCGCTGGGGCGTCCAGGCCGAGCGCATCTTCGTGGACTTCACCAACTCGCGCATGGGCGCGGCCGGGGTCTCGCCCTTCGCCCTGGCCCAGATGATCGACCGCCAGAACACCCTCCAGCCCAGCGGCTCCAGCATGCTCGGCCCGGAGCGCATCGTCATCGAACCCACCGGCGAGTTCAGCGGCGTGGAGGACATCCACTCCATCGCCATCCGCCCGCCGGGCAAGAAGACCTCGGTCCGCCTGGCCGACGTCACCGACATCTCGCGCGGGTTCGCGGACCCGCCCTCCACCATGGCCCGCTTCAACGGCAAACCCGGCCTGATCCTGGCCGTGTCCATGGTCGATGGCGGCAACATCACCGAGCTGGGCGAGCGCGTGGCAAAGAAGCTGGACGAAATCCGGGGCGACCTCTTCGTCGGCCTGGACGCGGACGTCCTGGTCTTCCAGCCCGACTACGTCAACGCGGCCATCCGGGATTTCATGATGAACCTCCTGGAATCCTTCGCCTTCGTCGTGGTCATCATCCTGGCCTTCGCCGGGCTGCGCACCGGGCTCATCGCCGGGTCGCTGGTGCCCATGGCCATGCTCGGCAGCATCGCCCTGATGCCCTCCCTGGGCGTCGGGCTCCAGCGCATCTCCATCGCCTCGCTCATCATCTCGCTCGGCATCCTGGTGGACAACGGCGTGGTGGTCTCGGAGTCCATCCTGGTCCGCCTGGCCTCGGGCCAGAACCGGATGAAGGCCGTGACCGGCGCGGTCTCCGAGCTGTGGATGCCCCTGCTGGCCGCGTCGCTGACCACCATCTTCGCCTTCCTGCCCATCCCGCTGGCCGACAAGCCCGTGGGCGAGTTCTGCACCTCGCTCTTCATCGTGGTCTCCCTGACCCTGGGCTGCTCCTGGGCCCTGTCCATGACCATGGTGCCCATGCTCTGCTACTACGTCCTCAAGCCCAAGGTCGTGGTCCAGACATACGCGGGCCGCGTCTACCGCTTCTACCGCGCCCTGCTGCTCTGGAGCCTGAAGCACCGCACCGTGTTCGTGGGCGGCATGATCCTGTGCTGCGCCGTGTCCATGTGGGCCTTCCGGTTCGTGCCCAAACTCTTCTTCCCGCCCAACGAGCGCGCCCAGTTCACCATCGACTTCTGGCAGCCCTACGGCACGGACATCACCGCCACCTCCCGGCGCGTGGCCCGGCTGGAAAAGGTCCTGCTCGCCGACAAGGAAGTGGTCTCGGTGGGCGACTTCGTGGGCCACGGCGGCCCGCGCTGGTACCTGCCCCTCAACCTGGAGCAGAAGAACGACAACCTGGCCACCTTCATCGTCAACACCACATCCATCGAGGCCGTGGACCGGGTCATCGACCGCACCCGCAAGGTTATGGACGAGCGTTTCCCGGACGCGGACTACTCCATGAACAAGCTGATGAACGGCCCGCCGGTGGGCGCCAAGATCCAGATCCGCCTCTCCGGGCCGGACATCGCCACCCTCTACGCCGAGCGCGACAGGATCGCCGCCATCATGGAACAGCAGCCGGGCGTGGACCGCGTCTGGGACGACTGGGGGCTGTGGACCAAGAAGATGCTCGTCCAGGTCAACCAGGACAAGGCGCGCGAGGCCGGGCTCTCCAGCTTCGACGTGGCCGTGTCCCTCCAGACCGCCATGAGCGGGCTGCGCGCCTCGGACTACCGCGAGGGGGACACCATCATCCCCATCCTGCTGCGCAACGACGAGGGCTACCGGGGCCGCCTCGACAAGCTCGACTCTCTCAACGTCTACTCCTACGACACCGGCAAGAGCGTCCCCCTGAGCCAGGTGGCCACCACCCGCTTCGACTGGCAGCCGTCGGACATCCGCCGCCGCGACCAGACCCGGACCATCACCATCAAGGCCGACGTGGCCGACGGCTACTACGCCCTGTCCATCCTGAAAGGCGTCCGCCCCGAGGTGGCCAAGCTCATGGCCGCGCCCGACTGGCCCCTGGGCTACACCGTGGAGTACGGCGGCGAGTTCGAGAAATCCCAGGAGTCCCAGGAGGCCATCAACGCCAACATGCCCCTGGCCATGGGCCTGCTCGTCCTGGTCCTGGTCTTCCAGTTCAACTCGGTCCGGCGGCCCGTCATCATCCTGCTGACCCTGCCGCCCATGATGATCGGCATTTCGGCGGGCATGCTCCTGACCAACGCGCCCTTCGGCTTCATGGCCATGCTCGGCATGATCTCGCTGCTCGGCATCATCGTGAACAACGCCATCATGCTCATCGACCGCATCGAGATCCTGCGCAAGCGGTCCATGGACACCAGAAACGCCATCGTCGTGGCCGCCCTGGAGCGCGCCCGGCCCATCATCATGACCGCCACCACCACCATCATCGGCATGGTCCCGCTCTCCCTCCAGGGAGGCGAAATGTGGCGGCCCATGGCCAACCTCATCATGTCCGGCCTCTCCGTGGCCACCGTCCTGACCCTCGTCCTCTGCCCCGTCCTCTACGCCATCTTCTTCCGCCAACCGTTCAAGGACTACGCCTGGGACCCGGCCGTGCTGGAAGCGGCGGACGACACCAAACAACTACTGTAAGCCCGAAAAAGCCGCCGGAGACAGGAATGCCTCCGGCGGCCCCTTCGGGGAGACCAGGGCGCCGCCAGCCAATCCTCCCGCCAACAAATCTCAATCCCCCGAGCCGCTCGCCCGCGCAGCGGAGAATGGGGTGCAGGGGCTTCGTCCCTGCCGGGTCTAGGGCAGCGCCCTGGCCGTCGGAGGCATTCCCTTGCCGTGCCCGCCGCATGAAAGAACCGCGCCGCTCCGGGGGGGCCGGAGCGGCGCGGGGGTGTGTGTTACGGCGTGTAGAGCCCGGCCCACTGGGGCAGGAAGAGAGAGAGGGCCGGGATGAGCGAGATGACGATGAGCACCACGAAGTCCATGGCCACGTAGGGGATGGCCTCCTTGGCGATTTCGTCCACTTCGCAGCGGGCCAGGTTGGCGGCGGTGAAGAGGTTGACGCCGACCGGCGGCGTGGCCTGGCCGATGGCCAGGGCGGAGATGAAGATGACGCCGTAGAAGACCGGGTCCACGTGGAAGGCGGACAGGACCGGGATCAGGATAGGCATGAGCAGGTAGGAGATGGAGATGGCGTCCAGGATCATGCCCAGGCCGAAGAGCAGGACGTTGACCAGGACGATCATGACCACGGCGTTGGGCGATATCTTGATGATGAGCCCGGCCAGGGCGTCGATGACGCCGGTGACCGAGGCAGCCCAGGTGAAGATGCCCGCGAAGGCCACGATGAACATGATGACCGAGCTGGTGATGGCCGAATCCACGAGGATCTGGATCAGGTCGCGCCAGCCGATGGACCGGTAGATGACCACGGCCACGAACAGGCTGTAGAACACGGCGACCACGGCCGCCTCGGTGGGGGTGAAGATGCCGGTGTAGATGCCGCCCAGGATGACCACGGGGGCCATGATCGCCCAGAAGGACTTGCGCAGCGCGGTCAGCAGCTCGGACGCGCAGCCCCGGCAGTTGGTGCCCCGGTAGCCCCGGCGGCGGGAGATGTACCAGGCCACGAGCATGGTGGCCACGCCGGTGAGCAGGCCGGGGATGATGCCCGCCACGAAGAGGGCGGAGACCGAGACCGAGGTGATGTTGCCGTAGATGATGAAGGCGATGGACGGCGGGATGATGATGGACAGGTCCGAGGCGTTGGCGATGGTCGCTCCGGCGAAGGCCCGCCCGTAGCCGTTCTTGAGCATGGGGGTGAGCAGGATCATGCCCACGGCGGCGGTGGTGGCCGGTCCGGAGCCGGACATGGCCCCCCAGAACATGCAGGTCAGCACGGCGACGATGGAGAGCCCGCCCGTGGCCCGGCCGACCAGCAGTTCGAAGAAGGAGGCGATGTGGGCGGCGATGCCCGCCCGCTCCAGGATGACGCCCGCCAGGACGAAGAACGGGATGGCGAGCAGCGGGAACGAGGCGATGCCCGAGGCGAAGTTGACGCCAAGCATCTCCGCGCCCAGGTCGAAGTACATGATGGCGGCCACGGCCGAGACGCCGAGGGAGGTGCCGATGGGCGCGCCCAGGAACATCAGGACCAGAAAGAGGGCCAGGATGATGACGAATTCCATGGCTAGTCCTCCCTCTTGCGGTCGCTCAGGCGGGCCCTGGCGTCGCGGTAGATGCCCCGGAAGACGAAGACCGAGAAAACCGGCAGCCCGGCGTAGTAGATCCACACCGGGATGTCCAGGGAGGCGGACCGGGCCTGGAACAGGGTCATCTCGTCGTAGATGGCCTGGATCATGTACCAGTCCAGCACCAGGAAGAGCCCGGCGGCCAGGACGGAATAGATCAGGATGGAAGCCTTCTGCATGGACCGGGGGAACCGGTGGAAGAAGGTGACCATGCCCAGGTGCCCGCTGCGCTCGAAGGCCAGCCCGATGCCGATGACGGTCATCCAGACGAAGAGGTTGATGGTGATCTCCTCGGTGGCGGCCAGGGAGAAGTGGAAGATGTATCGGCTCAGGACGTTGAGGAAGGCGATCACGACCATGACGGCCATGCAGATGGCCACCAGCCAGTGGTCGAGGCGAAAGCCCAGCAATAACTTTTTCAACTGCTTACTCCGCGTTTCGGGCCCCGGCCAGCGGAGCCCGTGACAGGACCGCCCCGGAAACGGAGTTTCCGGGGCAGATGACACTCGTCAGGCAGGGGATCAGAGCCCGAGGTCGGCCTTGGCCTTTTCGTAGACCTCGGGGCCGATCTCCTGGATCCACTTGTCGTAGACCGGGCGGGTCGCCTTCACGAAAGCGGCGAGCTCCTCGGGACTAAGCGTATGGACTTCCATGCCCTTGGACTGGAGGAAGGCGATGGGGTCCGGGACTTCCATGTCGTAGTGGAACTCTTCCTTGAGGATCTTGAGCGAGGAGCCGTCGTCCAGGCCCGCGCGGCTCAGGGCGATCTCGAAGCGCCCGGCCTCCTTGGCGGCGGCCATGATGGCGTCCTGGACGTCCTTGGGGAAGGCCCGCCACTCGGCCTGGTTCCAGTAGATGATGAGCGGATCGACCAGATAGTTCCAGAGGGTGGCGTACTTGTGGTACTGGTAAATCTGGATGGGGACGAGCACGCCCATGGGGTTCTCCTGGCCGTCCACGACGCCCTGCTGGAACCCGGCGACGGCGTCGCCCCAGTTCATGTTGACCGGGTCGGCTCCGAGCTCGCGGAAGGTGTCGATGAACAGCGGGTTGCCAACGACGCGGATGCGCAACCCCTTCATGTCCTCGGGGGTCTTGACCATGACCTTGGAGTTGGTCAGTTGGCGGAAGCCGTTTTCGGCCCAGGCCAGGGGCTGGATGCGCTTGGCCTCCATGGCCTTGAACACGGCCTCGCCCGCCTTGCCGTTCTTCACCTTGTCCAGGTTCTCGAAGTTGTTGAGGAAGAAGGGAAGGTGGAAAATATTCGCCTCGGGGATGACCGGGCTGATGTTGATGGTGGAATCGATGGCGCAGTCGATGACGCCCTTGGCGACCATCTGGGAGCTCTTGAGCTGCGCGCCCTTGAGCAGGGCGGAGCCGAAGTAGGGCTTGACGTTGATCCGGCCGCCCGTCTTCTCGGCCACCAGCTCGGCGAACTTGGTCGCGCCGATGCCCCAGTAGAGCTTCGGCCCGACCGTGACCTGCATCTTGTATTCTTTCTTGAAATCCGCAGCCTGGGCGGAAGCCGCCACCATCATGAAGACCGCCGCCAGGAGCGCGGCGAACACCTTTTTCCCTTGTTTGAGATGCAACATGGACCAATTCTCCACATCCAGAGATTATTGCCGCCGCCCGCCGCCCGCCGGAGCGCATCCGACGGCCCGCGCAAGGCCCGGCAAGAGCTATATATGGACAAGAGCGGCCCGGCGGCCAGGGTCCGAAACGGGAACACCGGCCGCGCCCCGCCTGACGGCGGGAGGGCGGCGGGACCGCACTTGATCGGACCACTGTCGGATGGAAGCGCGACAATCCGGCAACCGGCCAGCCTCTTGAAAAACCCCAAGACGGGCCCCCCGGCCCATCGGGGACCCCGGCCCATCGGGGCCCCCGGCCTTCCGGCCCAGGCTCCCCTCGCGGGCCGCGGCCTCCTTCGGCCAATGCCCGCAAACCTCCTCAGGTTCGCGGATATCAGCATAGGGAGTGTGAAAAGTCCACCTCTTTGGGGGGCGTGGCGGCGTGCGCCGGCGGTTGCCGCGAGGGGTGCCGGGCCTCCGCGCACCGGCCCGTGCGGCCCGCGCCGACGGTTGCGCAACGCCGCCCTTTGGCGGTATCAAGCCCGCATGACGAATCAGCACGAACCCCGAGCGAACAAGGACGTGGTCAACAAGGCGCTTCGCCACATCAACCACCATGGCGGCGAATATGCGGACTGGTACGTGGGCATTGAAGACGCGGGCTCCGACCGAAACCAGGATGAAAAATGCCTCGCCCGGCACCACCTGGCCTCGGAAGCGGAGGCGAAGCTCACCATGTCCCGGCTCCTGGAACTGGGCCTCCAGGCGGACGACGAGTATGGCGCGGAGCCGACCATCCTGTTCGTCTACACCCGACGGCAGGCCGCGGAGTAGGACGCCGGGCTCCAGACCCATTCCCCTTGGAACCAGCCCGACGACGGCGCGCCAGCAATTGAAAACCCCCTCCCACCCACGGGCCGGGGACAATCGGAGATTCCACATGTCGCTTTACCGGAACAAGAAGAACGGCAACCTGTATTTCGCCCTGGGCACCGTGACCAACGCGACGAACGCCCAGGACGATCAGGAAATGATCCTCTACCGCCCGGTCAAAAGCGAACGCCTGTTCTGCCGCGAACGGGAAGAATTCGCCCGGAAATTCGAGAGCGTGGACGCGGACGCGATCGTGGCGTTGCTCGGCCCGATGAAGTGAGGCCACTTGTTCAACCTTCCCGTCCTGCTACCTCTTTTTCCTTCTTGGCCCTGGCTCTCAGGTCATTCCTGCGGCTTGGCACGGGGCTCTCTTCAACCTCCCGGGAGAACCAGCCAACCAACCAGCCAATTCAAGCTTTGACACCCTGGTTGACTATAAATTAAGTCATGTATATCTAGGTAACTAGACCATAGCTTCAACCAGCCAGCAAACCAGCCAAAAGGAGACTGCCTTGAAGCCAGTCATACCGCAGGGCAAAGCGCTCGGCCCTCTCAAGGACCTCGCTCAAGAAGTTCTGACAGCCTCAGCAGGCTTGGAAGGCCGTGTAGCCCTTGAAACGGCTCAGGCTCTCGGGGATCAGTTGCGCCTCATCAACTCCTTTTACAGCAACCTCATCGAGGGGCATCGGACCTTTATTCCGGACATAGAGAAGGCCCTGAACAACCACTACAGCG
>NZ_JAQUWN010000054.1:0-1980 GCF_028692895.1 Pseudodesulfovibrio sp. | reverse complement strand
TTCTCCGTTGACCCCGCCCCGGACGACACCCCGGAATCGTTGAATGAACGTCTGGCCGACTTTTGCGAGTTCTTCCTGCAAGTCTGCCTTGACCAGATTCAGTTCATGACCAGGCAATTGCGCCTGGAAAAGATCGAGCAGCGCATAGAATGGTTTGTCCGCGAGCGCTCGCAAAGGGGAAGCGCCAAGCTCCCCCTCAGGGCGTCGCGCCTGCTGCGCGCTGTCTTCATGGAAGGACAGGTCCCCAGAGGGCAAGCACCCGAGATTCTCAACACGAGTGAAACTTCATCCCGAAGGATCGTTCGACAGCTATTGGACGAGGGGTTATTGGCATCCGAGAATCATCGCGCCCCCCTCAAGGTGGCATTCACCATCCACGTCATGCCGTACTATTTCCCCACGCTGTACCGCCCGGATATTCTGGGACCGGAATATATTGAAATGCTCGGTGCGGATTTGCCGGACTTGTAGCGCTTGGGCTCTTCGCAACGAAAGGTGGATGTCATGCAAGATTTTCGAATTCGTGGTGATACATTGCTGGATGTCGTCTACGACAACTTGACTGGAAAAATCATTAGGGCTGACTCGTTAGCCCAAGATAATGATGAAGGATTAAAACTCAGAGAACGAGTGCAAAAACATCTCCACCGTGACACACCTCTCTTCAGGTGTCCCATTTGCCATAAGCCTGTAAAACTCCGCGCTTCTATCGACAAAATGGGGCAATACTTCATCCACGAAACGGTGGAAGGGAATTGCCCGTATCTCCAAGAAAGAGGGCTCAGCCAAGACGAAATCAGAGCGAGGAATTTCAATGGACAAAAGGAAAGCCCGGCTCACAAAGAGACCAAGGCTTGGTTGGCAGAATGCCTCAAAGCGGATTCGTCCTTTTCTGATGTCATGGTTGAACGAAGATTCACCAGCTCGCACGATTCCAAAAGTTATCGCGTACCCGATGTCCGGGCTACCCTCCATAGCCCCGAAGGTGATCTAGTTGTCGCTTTTGAAATTCAGTTGTCCTCAACCTTTTTGACTGAAATTGTGGGGCGCAGGGAATTCTATCTAGACGAGGAGGCTTTGCTTATCTGGGTTTCTCGGAATTTCGAGGAATGTGACCCCCAAATGACCCAGCACGACATAGTAGCCCCCAACAATATGAATGCGTTCGTAATCAACGCAGACACGCACACAAAATCCCTGGCTGAAGGCAAGTTGCATATGGAATGTCATTGGATCCAACCTACTCTTGCGGAGGACGAGGCGTCATTTTCCAAGGTCTTTTGTACGCAAATGATCAGCTTCCATGACTTGAAACTAACCCCAAAACTCCAGCATGCCGTTTTCTACGATTACGAGGCGAGTAAGGCTACGTTACTACAACGTATTACACATCAAGCTGAGCGTCGAGTCGTGGATCAATATTTGAGCTGGTGTACTATTTCAAATCAACAGTCAGACAATCCTTTATGCGCATTCATACGACTATGCCGACAAAAGCAGATTAACCTTCCAAAACAAGAAGGAAAACTTATCTCTGTAACCCAGCACCTCGCGTCGGCCAGAGCGGGCACTCCCGTTGGGCATCATTTCAACAAACTCATAGAATGCGCCCATAAGGTCATTGATAGCCACACTCCATTCTTTTTCTATTTCAGAGCAATTTGCACATTCTATAACTGGGACAACCGGCTAATTGAACAAGATATTAATAAAAGACGACCTTGGGAAGGCCCTCTCTGGAAGCCAAAAGTCGACAAAGCTTGGAAGCAAATGCAACGATCAGGTTCCATCAAAGAGTATTACGATGACTCCTTTCGAGATTTGGTACTTTTTATGTTTCCTGAAATTGAACCAACTCTCGACAAGAAAGTAAACGCTACTCGTTACCGCCTAAGGAGAAATACCACTCTCTAATAAGGGGCAGATGTGGGACAAAGCGACCAGCGGCCAACAGAAATCAAACAAAAGCGGCTCACGATT
>NZ_JAQUWN010000122.1 GCF_028692895.1 Pseudodesulfovibrio sp. | reverse complement strand
TGCCGCAGAGCACGAATAAGAAAAGGAATACACTCTATTAGCCGCAATGGTGAGGGTAGAGTCTGGCCTGTGAACAGTCGAAGACAGGGCAAATGGGAGGGATTGACATGGGGCCGCATAAGAAAAAGACCCCCGCCGGAAGCGGGGGTCCTTGCACTCATCGGGGAAGGGCTAGAAGGTGTAGCCTACGGAGACGCCGGAAGCCCAGGTGGTGCCGTTCACGAACTCCACGTTCCAGGCCGGGCCCACCGGATTCGGGATGCCGACGCCCTTGCGTTCCTTGGTGGTGATGTACATGCCGGCGATGTCCACGGTCCAGTTATCCCAGTTGAAGCCGAGGCCGCCGGAGAAAAGGCGGCGGTCGTTGGCCGGGAGCATGAACGAGGCATGGCCCGCGCGGGTCGGGGTCTGGTCGTAGACGTAGCCGCCGCGCAGGGACATCCAGTCAGTGACGTGGTACTCGGCGCCGAGCTGGAACCGCCAGGTGTTCTTGTAGTAAAGATTGTCGCTGGTATTGATGACGCCGCTGTAGTCCATGGAATCCACGGAGTCCCAGCGGGTGTGAACGATATCGAACTCGAAGGTCCAGTCCTCGTTGGGCTGATAGGCCACGCCGAGGGTGTAGCTGCCGGGCAGGGTCGCCTTGATGTGCTGGTCGCTGGTGGTGCTGGTGCCGCCCAGATCGTACTGGCCGGAGCCGGTGGTGTTGATCTTCATGGGCGCTCGCCAGATCAGGCCCGCGGACCACTGATCGCTGAAATCATAGTGCAGGGCCACATTGCCGCCCACGGCATAGCCCTCGGTGCTGGCGCTGACGATCTTGTCGCCGCCAAAGGGAACCGTCTTCTGGAGCTTGATGGAGCCGCGCAACGCCTCGACGCCGATAGCCATGGAAAAGTTGTCGGTGAACTTGAAGGCCATGGTCGGGGTGACGGAGGTGGACTCCAGGTCGACGTACTGGAGGCCGGCCTTGGCGATCCAGTTCTTGTCGTACTCGGTGCCGAGGCCGAAACGGGTGAACATGCCGACGCCGAACCAGACCTTGTCGTTGGATTCCATCTGGTGAACGTAATAGGCATGGGGCACGGCGAAAATGTTCGCCTTGGTCTTGTTCTTGTCCCCGTTGACCTTCACGGTGGTCTGGGGAGAAATGAAGACCACGCCGCCCAGCACCCGATCGCCCGACAACTTGGTCATCAGCGCGGGGTTGGTGGCCACGACCGAGGCGTCGACGCCCTGGGCGTAACCGGTGGTGCCCATGGCCAGACCACGGTTGCTCCACTCATACAGGGCGAATCCGCCCGCCTGGACGCTTGGGACCGAAGCCGCGAGACACAAAAAAAGACCGATAAGCACCGGCGCGAAAATACGTTTCATCCTTCCCCCTTGGCGGCCGCCACCGATTCCGCGATGACGGTCTTGTCCGATGCGACAGCCTTTTGCCAGAGGCCCCCTGGCCGTCCGCACCGAGAACTCGTTACATTTGCACAAACTGGCGAGTTATAACCAAGCCATGCGATTTTGTAAATACAGCGGCTTCAAATTTGCTATTAAAACAGATGTTTGAAAGGCCGTCGCGACCGATTCCCCGCGCGCGGCACGGATCTGGCAGCGCTACCGGGACAGGAAAAACCTTCCTCTTGCGGAGCGCGGGCATGATTCCCAAACTGGACATCAAGGAAAAGCACTTTCACGGACTGCTGGCCGTGGGCGGCCTGGCGGGCATCGTGGAGGGGTCCCTCCGCTACGGATTCACCCTGCACACGGTCTTTCCCGGCATGGCCCTGACGCTGGTCTCCGCCTTCCTGGGCGCGTTCTGCGGCTTTTTCCTCAAGGACCTGCTGCGCTGCTCGCAGGGCCTTGCTCCCTACCGGGGCGTGAACCACGACGGCTGGATGATGGGCGCGTTCATGGGCAGCTTCCTGGGCGCCCTGGTCCAGGTGGCCAACAGCGCGAACGAGGCCAACCTGATCGTCGGCGCCATGGCCGGGGCCTTCCTCGGAGCCATGGCCGGGGCCTTCCCCGACGAGTTCGTCACCCCCATCCTGGAGCTCATGCGCAACGAAAAGTCTACTGCCCCCGCACAGGGAAAGCACTCTCCCGCAAAATGAAAAAGACCCCGGCGAACCTGCCGGGGTCTTCAATTTCGTCTGTCCGTCAGGCCGGATGCCTAGCGCATCTCCACCCAGATGACCGCGCCCATCTCCAGCTCGCGCCCCTTGTAGGGCTGGGAGTCGGTGTTCAGGCCGGCGAAGCCCCACCACCCCTTCCAGGGGCAGGCGAAGGTGAACACGCCGTTGCCGTCGGCGACGACTTCCTGCGTGACCATGCGCTCGTTGGGAGCGGTCCGCTTGCCGTCCTTGTTGTAGAACTCCACTTCCACGCGGGTATAGGGGGCCGGCTTGCCGTCCAGCATGACGATACCCTGGAAGACGTTGCCCGCGTAGTTGCCGAAAGGCCGGGTGAGCGGCACGATCTCGGTCTTGAGCCCAAGGGGCTTGTTCCACTCCTCGCCCTCGCCGTAGGCGTCGATGACAACCTTGGTGATGTGGCGGATGTAGTTGTTCTCCGCGTCCTCCTTGTAGGGGACCGGGTCGAAGACAAAGACGTACAGGCCGGGCCGCTTGGCGGTGAAGGAGGCCTTCCACGCCGAATGGTCCATCACCTTCGCCGGAGTCAGGGCGCCGAGCAGGTCGGTCTTCTGGTCGTTGTCCTGCACCACGAAGAACTGGGCGGGCTTCTCCAGCTCCATGCCCACCCCTTCAAACGGATGGGAGAACGAAAGGGTCAGGTTCACCGTCCGTTGCTCCTGGGTCAGTTCGTCCGTATCCGGGATCATCATCCCGAAATGCGCGCTGGCGGCCGACGCCATGAACAGCAGCAGGGCTCCGGCCAACACCATGATTCTCGATTTCATCACTTCCTCCCACCTTGAACAGTTGAATATGAAACAGCGTTTCGTAACCAATGAGGGGATACTAATACTTCAAAGGTGGCACCGGTCAAGTAAAAAAAAATTGTTGTGACACGGCGGAACGCGCCCCGGCTATGCCCCGTCGTCACTGACCCGCCAATGCCGGGCCAGGCCTACGCCCGTGACGTTGTGCCACAGGCTGAAGAGCGCGCCGGGCAGCGCGCTGCCAGCCCCGAAGTACTTGACCGCCAAGGCCACGCCCAGGCCGGAGTTTTGCATGCCCACCTCGATGGCCACGGTCCGGGCGTCGCGCCGGGAGCAGCGCAGCATCCGGGCCACTCCGTATCCGGCCACGAGCCCCAGCCCGTTGTGCAGGACCACGGCCAGGAGGACGAGCGCCGGAAAGGTGAGCAGCATCTCCTGGTTGAGCCCCATGATGCAGGCTATGAGCAGCGCGATGACGAGGATGGACAGGGAGGGAAAGAAGCGCACCACCGGGTCAAGCCGGCGACGGAACAGTCGGCGCAGGATCAGGCCGTCCACCATGGGGAAAACCACGATCCAGAATACCGAGCGGACCATGGCCCAGAAGTCCATGGAGACCTCGCGCTCCAGCACCAGGTAGATGATGGCCGGGGTCAGGATCGGAGCCAGGCAGGTGGAGGCCAGGGTCATGGTCACGGACAGGGGCACGTTGCCCCGCGCCAGGTAGGTGATGACGTTGGAGGCCGTGCCGCCGGGGCAGGCGCCGACCACGACCATGCCGATCACCGCCTCGGGCGGCAGGCCGAGGACAAAGGAGATGGACACGGCCAGCACGGGCATGACCAAATATTGCAGGGCCACGCCCAGCCCCACCAGGGGCCACTTGGCCAGGACCTCGCGGAAGTCGCCGAATTCGAGGGTCAGCCCCATGCCGAACATGATGATGCCGAGCCCCATGGGGATATGCGGCTTGATCCAGGTGAACCACGCTGGATGGACCAGGGCCGCCAACGAGAGCAGCACGGAGAGCGTGATGAAATGTTTCTCGATCAGCCGGGGCAGAAACGCAAGGGACATGGGCGAGCCTTGGCCCAAAAATCGCCTCCTGTCAATGCGGCGGGCTGGAAAAGCCTCCCCGCTTCGTCATATGAGGAGTTGACGAACCGGCCCAAAGCGCTGTAGGAAGTCCTTTCCCAAGTGGAGGGAAGCCGGGCGGCGGTTGCGCCGAGAACCCCGTCAGGTCCGAAAGGAAGCAGCGGTATTGGTTGCCATCGGGTGTCCGGTTTCCACTCAAAGGCGCGTTTCCCAAGAAACGCGCCTTTTTCATTTCCTCTACTTCACCCTGCCTCAGGCAGACGGCGGGCCCTGCTCTTGTCGAAAACCGGGTTCCCGTCCGCCATGGGGTCTTCTGGATGTCCAGGGCTCATGGAGCCGCCGAATCAGCGCGGGGCCAGAGGTTCCCTGGCCGTGTCCCGCCACGGCGCACGAGAAGGCGCCGCCCCTTGTGGATGCCGAAGTCCCTGTCCGCGTTGCCGATCAGAGCCATCTCCGGGAAGTCGAGCCCCGCCCCATGAACTTGCCATCGATGTCCGGCGCGGCGTGACGATGAGCATGATGGAGTGTGGCATGGCCAGAGTGGCGGCCTCGGCCTTCTCCGCTGCATCAGCCGACATTCTTGCGGTCAAACGGCGTGCCGGCCATCTCCGGGATGGAGACGATGGCGTCCACGGACACGCCCGCTACATGCAGCCCTGTCCGGGGAACAAGACGGATACGGAACGGGCATGACGATGCGGGGAAGCTACGACAAGGCCTGGTCATGGAGCCCCCCCCGCATTGTGAGCCCCCATCCTCGATGGCTGCTGTCACCCGTTACGCATCTGGCTACCGGAACGGGTGAAAGCCTGTCGACGACGCC
>NZ_JAQUWN010000053.1:15936-23448 GCF_028692895.1 Pseudodesulfovibrio sp. | reverse complement strand
TCTGCACGGCAGTCTCCTTGTCCGAAAAAAGAAAAACGGCACGCCGCCCACGCGACGTGCCGTCAATGTATCCCGCAACGGGCCCTTTGGCTAGCTCTCCGGCTTGGCCTCGACCGTGGCCGCATCCGGTGCTGCGGGCGCGGGCGCGGGCGCGGGCCGGGCCGGGGCGGCCGCCACCGGCGAGGTGGCCAGGTCCACCAGGGTCTCCATGCCCACCAGGGACTTCAGCTTTTGCAGGGCAAGCACGGAACGCCGGGCCTCGTCGTCCAGCACCTCGGCGTAGCCGCCGTCGGCCACGATCTTGGCGTAGGAACGCGGCTTGAGCTTGGGGCTGTCCTTGAAGCGAATCTCGAAGTTGCGCGCGTATTCCTGAATCTTGGCGTTCACCTGGGCGTTGTTCATGTCCAGCACGGGGCGGATCTGCGCGGCCATTTCCTCGGGGGTCAGACTGGCGCTCTCCAGCACCTTGCAGAACGAGCGGGCGTAGCGCAGGCTGCCGTCGTAGATGTGCGAACGCTTGACCACGTTGGAGCCCATCCAGCCCGCGTTGAGCCACTTGAACAGGAACACCGTGCTCCGCGGCGCGGCAGCGTCCCGCTCCAGGAACACCTGGACCGAGGCGGACTGGTACATGAAGGTGTCCATCCAGCCGATGAGGCCCTTGTTCAGCCCCTCGATGCCGGAATAGAAATACTCCCACTGGCTGTCGTCCAGGATGGCTCCCTTGCGGCCCACGTCGGACTGGTCCTTCTGCTCGGAGATGGAGATGGCCACGTTCCTGCCCTTGTACTTGAGCAGGATGATGAGCCGGTCGAGATCGTATTTGTAGTAGGCCTCGGCAAAGGAGTCGGGCGTGTTGACCTCGAACTCCTTGCCGCGCACCAGCACGGGCCGGTCCAGGGCCTTGAGGTCGTCCCAGAGCTTGGTCGGCCGGGTCAGGAACTCGCACCCCTCACGCCAGCCCGAGAGCCGGAGCACGGCGGGACAGAGCAGGAAGTTGGGAATGTCAGGGTTGTAGAAATAGCGCAGGATCGTGTCCAGGTCCGTGGAGACGTCCTGGCGCAGGCAGATGCCCTGGCCGCCGAACCGGCGGGCAGGACTGATGTCCTTGGGGTCGGCCGGGCCGTTGAGCACGAAATCGAGCATGGGCTCGATGGCGGCCTCGTCCAAAGCCCCCTGCCGGTCCTGCAACAGAGCGAACAGGGAGTCGATGGACTGTTCCACGGGCTTGGCCAGGGGCTCGGGGGCCTTGGCCAGCTTGACGTTCATGATCCCTTCGGATTCGTCCTCGGCCAGGGCCGGGAAGGCGCACAGGAGGACGGCGAGCGCCAGCCACAGGGCGAGCAGCGCCGGAGTCTTGTGTTTGTTCATGGTCCCCTTCATCGCGTCGATGACGTCTTTCCGCCGCATTGGCGGTGGTTCTTACTTCAAGAGTGTTATGTAGTAATGTTCCCCAGGTTTGGCAAGTGATACCGGTCCGAGCCGCCCGGGAGGCCGCGGCCCGCCGGAATTTCACTTCTTTTTGCGGAATCCGAGCAGGTCCATTCGCGTCACGGCCCCGGAGCCGAAGCGCTCGCGCACCCGGTCCACGGCCCGGTCCAGCTCGCTGGTCGCCTCGCCGGAGCGCGGGGCCTCCTCGAAGAGCGTGACCTGCCGGGCGCGCGGCTCGAAGTTGGACACGCCCACGCCGATGAGGCGCACGGCCCGCCGCAGCTCCAGCTCGGCCAGCAGTTCGCGGGCGGTCTCGAAAATAAGCGCGGTGTTGTCCGTGCGGGCCGGGAGGCTGCGGCTGCGGGTGATCTGGGTGAAGTCCGCGTACTTGACCTTGAGGGTCACGGTCCGCCCCCGGTAGCCGTGGGCCCGCAGGTCCGCGCCCACCCGCTCGGACTGGGCCAGCAGCCAGCGGATCAGCTCCGCCCGGTCCGAGGTGTCCTCGCTGAAGGTGTTCTCGGCGCTGGAGCTCTTGGCCTCGCCGCCCGGCTCCACCGGGTTGGGGTCCAGGCCGCGGGCCCGGTCGTGGAGCACCCCGCCGTACTTGCCCAGCCGCGTCTCCCAGAAGGCGCGGTCCCGCTTCAGGATGTCGCCGCAGGTGCGCACGCCCATGCGCGTCAGGGTCTCCACCAGCTTCTTGCCCACGCCAGGCACCTTGCCCACGGGCAGGGTTCGCAGGAAGTCGGCCACGGCCCCGGGCCGGATAATGGCCAATCCGTCCGGCTTGTCCAGGTCCGAGGCGATCTTGGCCAGGAACCGGACCGGGGCCGCGCCCACCGAGCAGGTCAGGCCGGTCTCCTCGCGCACACGCGTCTTGATCCTCCTGCCCAGCTCCTCCACGGGCCCGAAGAGCCGCTCCAGGCCCGTGCCGTCCAGGTAGGCCTCGTCCACGCTGGCCTGCTCCACCAGGGGGGAGAACTCACCGAGCACGGCCATGACCCGGCGCGAGACTTCCTTGTAGCGTCCCATGCGCCCAGGCACGATGACCAGGTCCGGGCAGAGCTTGCGCGCCTTGACGATGCTCATGGCCGAATGCACGCCGAACCTGCGCACCTCGTAGCTGGCGGCCGAGACCACGGAGCGGTCGGACGTGCCGCCCACCACCACGGGCTTGCCGCGCAGCTCGGGGTTGTCGAGCTGCTCCACTGAGGCGAAGAAGGCGTCCATGTCAATATGAAGAATCCAGGGCTGCATGGCCCCATTGTAGCCGAGGAAAAAGCCGGGGGCTAGGGGGCGGCCGGAAGGTATGCGCGCAGGGGCGTGTAGATGGGCCCGGCGGGCGTCAGCTCGCTGCGCCAGAGCACGAAACGGTCCACGGAAAAGGCGGGCAGGGCCGCCGGGAAGCCGGCGGTCAGGACGCGCCAGTCCACCCCGCCGGGCCGCTTGATTCGGGCCAGGGTCAGGTGGGGCGTGAACTGGTTGCCGCGCGGGTAGCCCAGGGGGGCCGTGGCGTCGCGCACCCGTCCGGCCAGGGCGGCGCACTCCTCCCCGCCCAGGGCCGCGCCCGCGTGGATGACGCGGGGACGGCGGCAGTCCGGCAGGCAGCCGACGGGGCCGGGCCGCAGGATGAAGGGAGAGAACACGACGGCGGCCAGGGCGTCGGCCACGGCCGCGACCCGGTCGTCCGGGGTTTCGCCGAGGAACTGGAGGGTGAGGTGGAAATTTTCCGGCCGGGTGGGCCGCAGCCCCTCGCCCGCCGCCTCGGCCAGGGCGCGGACGGCGCCGGCCAGGGCCTCCCGGCACTCGCCGGGCACGGGGATGCCGACGAAGAGCCTCAACACGGCCCCCGCCCGCCTGACGTTGAAAACAGGAGAGAAGCGGACTGTTCAAAAATGGTGAGATGCAAGGCGCAAAAAAGGTTCAAGGCCGAAGCGTACTTCCTGTACGCGAGGATTTGAACCTTTTGCAGCAACGCGGCAGCTCGCCGTTTTTCAACAGTCCGCTACCCGTTAACCTTGGCCCAGAAGCCGGGCCACTGCGCAAGCAGGCGGCGCATGGCCTTGCCCCGGTGGGAGCGGCCGTTCTTGACCTCGGGGTCCAGCTCGGCCACGTGGCGGCCCGCCTCGGGGTCGATGACAATGACGTCGTAGCCGAACCCGCCCCGGCCCCGGAAGTCGTGGCCCACGCGGATCTCGTAGGAGCCGTCGGCGTGAATCTCCTCGCCGCCCGGCGCGTGGGCGACCATGACGCAGCGGTAGCGGCCGGTGCGCTTGTCGTCGGGCACGTCCCTCATCTCGGCGAGCATCCTGTCGTTGTTGGCCTTGTCGTCGCTGGGCTCGCCGGCGTAGCGCGCGGAATAGACGCCGGGCCGGCCGTCCAGGGCGTCGACCTCGATGCCCGAGTCGTCGGCCACGGCCACCAGGCCGGTCAGCTCGGCCACGGCCCGGGCCTTGATGCGCGCGTTTTCCAGGAAGGTCTCCCCGGTCTCGGGAATGTCCCCGATCTCCGGGAACTCGGCGAGGCTCCGCACGGCCACGCCGAACGGTTCGAGCATGACCGAAAGCTCGCGGATCTTGCCCTTGTTTTGCGTGGCGAGAACGATGGCGTCCATTGGCGGCTTCCCCCTGAGGTGGTTTGGTTCAGGGGGTTGTCCTTACCCGTCCTCGCCGGTTTCCGCAACCTTGAGCAGGGGCGGCAGGAGCAGCGAGACCTTGGTGCCTACGCCCTCGCGGCTGGCGAGGTCCACCTCGCCGCCGATCTCGTCGACGATCTTGTGCGTCTGCGCGAGCCCGAGCCCGGCCCCCTTGCCCTTGGTGGAGAAGAAGGGGCTGAAGATCTTGTCGCGGATCTCGGCCGGGATGCCCACGCCCGTGTCCTCCACCGAGAGGAGCACGAACTTGCGGTGCATGGCCGTGCTGACGATGAGCTTGCCGCCCTCGGGCATGGCCTCCAGCGAGTTCTTGATGAGGTTGATCAGGCACTGCTTTATCAGGTCCGGGTTGGCCCGGGCCAGGGCCACGGTGGCGTCCAGGGAGACCACGACCTCCACGCCCTGGTTGTCGCAGGGCAGCCGCATGACGTCCATGGTGGCGGTCACCAGGGAGTTGACGTCCACCTCGGCCACCTGGGCCTCGGTGGGCCGGGTGAAGTTCATCAGCGCCTTGAGAATCTCGTCCAGCCGCCGGGATTCGGCCAGGATGATGGAAAGCTTCTCGCGCGCGGTCTCGTCCAGCCCTTCGGTGCGCATCAGCGAGTTGGCGAAGCCGGAGATGGTGAAGAGCGGGTTGCGGATTTCGTGGGCCATGTACGAAGAAAGCTCCACGATGGAGGCGAGCTTCTCGGCCTGCTGAAGCCGGTTCTCGATAAAGGCGCGCTGGGTGATGTCGCGCCTCAGCGCCACCACATGGTTCACGGTCGCCCCGTCTTCGTCGAAAATCGGGAACATGTAGATGCGGAAATACTGGACGCGGCCGTCCTCGCCCACCTGGCTGGTCACGGTCTCGGCCGGGACGCGCGCGCTCAGCACCGCGGCGAAGGGCTCCCGCTCGTAGCCCGCCTCCGGGTTTTCGATGCCGGGGATGATCTCGCGATAGGAGTGGCCCATGATCGCCTTCTTGGGCACGCCCATGCGGTCGGCCAGGGTCTTGTTCATGCCGACGACCAGGCCGTCATGCCCCAGGAAAAGGATTTCCTGGTCCATCTGGTCGATGATGGTCTTGAGCATGTTCTGGGTGTGGAGCAGGTCCGCCTTGCAGGCCACCCAGATCCGTTCCGTGGTCAACAGGTTGATGAAAAAGGTGGCCGCCGAGCGCTCCACCAGCGTCACCGAGGCGGGCAGCCACCCGCGCAGCTCGTGCACCAGTTGGGCGCGCCCCGTGGTCTCGATGACCATGTTGATCTCCGGATGGCTCTCCAGCATGGCCCGGTATCCCGCATAGGTGGGGATGCGCCGGTCGCCGTCGTGGGCCTCGGGCAGCACGGACTCGCCGGGCAGGGCCGCCGCCACCACGCCGATGTCCCGCAGGGCCTGGTCGTTGGTCTGGTCCTTGAACATCTGCCAAAATGTCAGTAAGGCCGGGATGTCGCCGATGACGCCGATGACATAGCGCTTGTTGTCGATGTAGGATGCGGACAAAATAAACCTCCTTCCGTAGCGTCTGCGCCCCCAGCGGAGCGCACCGTGGATGGAAGCACCAACGTACAACATTCGCCCCCCCATATCAAAGGATAATGCCATGCCGCGCAAGACAGACTCCCCGATACGCGTTCACACCATCAGCCTGGGCTGCCCCAAAAACCGGGTGGACACCGAGCGCCTCCTCGGCGCCCTGGGCCGGGGCATGACCCCGGCCGACGGGGCCGCCGACGCGGACCTCGTCCTCGTCAACACCTGCGGCTTCATCCGGCCTGCCGTGGAGGAATCGGTCAACACCATCCTGGAGGCGATCAACGACGCCGCCGAAACCGCCGAGACGACCGGCCGCAAGCCCCTGCTCGCCGTGGCGGGCTGCCTGGTCAGCCGATACGGCGCGGACCTGAGGGCCGAACTTCCCGAGGTCGACCTCTGGCTCGCCACCGACGAGATCGAGACCTGGCCGGGCCGGGCCGCCCGCGCCCTGGCCGGGCGCGCCCTCGCCATCCCCGCCCCGGGCGGCGACATGCCCCGGCGCGTCTCCACCGCCCCGGCCTACGCCTATCTCAAAATCAGCGAGGGGTGCTCCCACAACTGCCGGTTCTGCACCATCCCCTCCATCCGGGGCCCGCACCTCTCCTGGCCCGTCAAATTCCTGGCTGCCGAGGCCGGACAGCTCGCCGCCGAAGTGCCGGAGATCGTGGTCGTTGGCCAGGACGCCACGGCCTACGGCTCGGACCTGGACAACGGCGACGACCTGAAAAAACTCCTTACCCACCTGGCCTCCATCCCCGCCCTGCGCTGGCTCCGGCTCATGTACCTCTATCCGGCCGGACTCACCGAGGACCTCCTCGCTTTCCTGCGCGACCTCGGCTCCCCGCTTCTGCCCTACTTCGACATTCCGCTCCAGCACGCCCACCCGGACGTGCTCGCCTCCATGGGCCGGCCCTTCGCCCGCGACCCGCGCCGGGTCGTGGACCGCGTCCGCGCCTTCTTCCCCCAGGCCGCCCTGCGCACCACCTTCATCGTGGGCTACCCCGGCGAGACCGACGCACACTTCGCCGAACTCCTGCGCTTCGTCGAGGAAACCCGCTTCCACCACCTCGGCGTCTTCCCCTACTGGCCCGAGGAAGGCACCCCGGCCGCCGAAATGGACGGCCAGGTCCCGGACGAGGTAAAACTCGCCCGCCGCGACGCCCTCATGGAGCTCCAGGCGTCCATCAGCGCCGACATTCTCTCGAACTACGTGGGCGAAACCCTGCCCGTGCTCATCGAAGCCCCGTCCGACGAATGGCCCGGCCTCTACACCGGCCGCGCCTGGTTCCAGGCCCCGGAAGTGGACGGCATCACCTACGTCTCCGCCCCGCCCGACACCGACCTGACCCCCGGCGCCATCGTTGACGTGGAAATCGACCGCGCGGACACCTACGACCTGTCCGGGCTGGTGTAGCGGCGGGCGAGAGAACGTCATGGGGGAGGCCTCCGGCGGCCCCTCCGGGGAGGCCAGGGCGCTGCCCTGGACCCGCCAAAGGCAACGCCTTTGGAATCCATTCCCCGCTTTCGCGGGGGCGTAGCCTGGCCAAGCGGCTCATGCGCGGGGACGGGCCGCCCGCCCGACCCCGCCGTGCCGGGCAACTGCTGGGGCCGAAGAAAACGGCCCAACGACGCACTGCTTGCCGAAACACCGTCCGCCGCTTTCTTCGGCCCCAGCCGGATATTTTTTGGGGGGGAGTGGGGAAGGATGTGGCGGGAAGCGAAAGTCGCGGCCGCTGCCGAGACGCTTCTGGACGCGGACGGCAGTCGGTCGGGCCGCCCTGGACGGGCGCGGACTCCCATCCGACACCGCACGCGCGAAAGCCCGGAGCGTCGCTGGACGCTCCGGGCCGAATTCTCACGCTGTCGCACCAATAATTTTCGGAGAAGTGGGTGGCTGTGCCGACGCGAGCGGG
>NZ_JAQUWN010000053.1:0-15836 GCF_028692895.1 Pseudodesulfovibrio sp. | reverse complement strand
GCGCGGACTCCCATCCGACACCGCACGCGCGAAAGCCCGGAGCGTCGCTGGACGCTCCGGGCCGAATTCTCACGCTGTCGCACCAATAATTTTCGGAGAAGTGGGTGGCTGTGCCGACGCGAGCGGGGCCGGGAATCGAAGCGTATCTCAATACGCGAGATTTCCGGTCACGCGAGCGGCGGTGCGGACGCCCGCTTGGCAAGGGTCAATCAGGCCGGACGCCAGCCCCTGCTGCCGCCTCGCCCTCTCCCACCCGACACCGCACGCGCGAAAGCCCGGAGCGTCGCTGGACGCTCCGGGCCGAATTCTCACGCTGTCGCACCAATAATTTTCGGAGAAGTGGGTGGCTGCGCCGACGCGAGCGGGAGCGGGAATCGAAGCGTATCTCAATACGCGAGACTTCCGGTCACGCGAGCGGCGGTGCGGACGCCCGCTTGGCAAGGGTCAATCAGGCCGGACGCCAGCCCCTGCTGCCGCCTCGCCCTCTCCCGCCCGACACCGCACGCGCGAAAGCCCGGAGCGTCGCTGGACGCTCCGGGCCGAATTCTCACGCTGTCGCACCAATAATTTTCGGAGAAGTGGGTGGCTGTGCCGACGCGCGCGGGGCCGGGAATCGAAGCGTATCGCAATACGCGAGATTTCCGGTCACGCGAGCGGCGGTGCGGACGCCCGCTTATCCGGAAATTATTCCCAGATCTGCTTGGACTTGATGCGGGCGGCCTTACCGCGCAGATTGCGCAGGTAGTAAATGCGGCTGCGGCGGACCTTGCCTTCGCTGACCACTTCCACGCGGTCGATGAAGGGGGAGTTCATGGGGAAGATGCGCTCCACGCCCACGCCGTCGGAAATCTTGCGCACGGTGAAGGTGGCGCCGGTGGTGCCGCGATGCTGACGCAGGACGGCGCCCTGGAAGACCTGGATGCGCTCCTTCTCGCCCTCGATGATGCGGTAATGAACCTTGACGGTGTCGCCCGCCTTGAAAGCGGGGATGTCGAGACGCTGGTGCTCGGCTTCGATCTTCTTGATGATGTTCATGGTACTCTCCTTGGCTCCTAAAAAATCGCGCTAGTATTCATCCGCCACCAACCGGTCCACGATTATCGCCATCGCGCTCCGGACCGACAGATGATTGTATGTATCCAAATATCGCACCGGCCGCAGAACTCCCTCCGCTTGGGAGAGGACTTCCTCGGCCAGGCCATGGCCGGTTCCGAACACGAGCAAAACCGGCGAAATTTCAAGCCATTTCCGCACTTCCGGGTAGCTCAGGGCGGGCTCGGCGCGCAGGCGGCGATCCAGCCGTGCTGACGTGGCCGCGAGGCGGGGACATTGCCCTGTTTGGGCCTGAATGTCAAGGACCGCCCCCTCGATGTCGTCAAAAATCTTGACTGTGGAAAACGCCTCGGCCCGGTCGGGGTTCGCCTCTGCTCCGGCCCCGTCGGTCCAGTGGGCGAGCAGGTCGCGGGCCAGGGTCTGCTGGTCCCGGATCGGCGTGGTGGCGTAGAATCCGCCCAGGCCGTAGCTGCGGGTCACGCGGGCCATGTCGTGCAGGTCCAGGTTGGTCACGGACACGGCCACCTTCTCGCCGTGGCGGTTGACCACCGGGTAGTGGCACAGGGCCAGGAAGAGGTTGCGGCCCGGCCGGGTGCGCGGCAGGGTGCGCAGGAAGTCCACGTCCTCCACGGTCAGGCGGGCCGTGGGCAGCAGGTCGGGCCGGGTGGCCAGGGTGAGCTTGAGCGACTCCTCGCGCCGCCACCGCTCTATCCTGCCGTGGTCGCCGGAGCGCAGGACCTCGGGCGCGGCCAGCCCCTCGAACTCCTCGGGCCGGGTGTAGTGCGGATATTCCAGCAGCCCGGCGGAGAAGGACTCCTCGGCGCCGGACTCGGTGTGGCCCATGAAGCCGGGCACGAGCCGGGCCACGGCCTCCATCAGGCAGACGGCCCCGGCCTCGCCCCCGTTGAGCACGAAGTCGCCCACCGAGACCATTTCGATGGGAAAGAGGTCGAGGACGCGCTCGTCGATGCCCTCGTAGCGGCCGCAAATCAGGGTGATGTCCGACTCGGCCGAGAGGGCGCGGGCGCGCTCCTGGGTCAGCGGCTTGCCGCGCGGCGAGAGCATGAGCATTCGGCCGGGGGTCTCGATGGACCTCAGCGCGGCCACCATGGAGTCGAGCTTGAGCAGCATTCCGGGCCCGCCGCCGAAGGGGCGGTCGTCCACGGACTTGTAGACCCCGCCCGCGAACTGGCGCACGTCCACGTGGTCGATCCCGACCAGTCCGTTTTCCACGGCCTTGCCCATGAGCCCCGACGAGAGCGGGGACTCGAAGTAATGCGGAAAGATGGAGACGACGTGGAAGTTCATGACCGTTTCCGGGAGCGGGTTTTGCGGCGGTTCTTCGGGCCCCTGGCGGGACGCTTGGATCTGGCCGGGAGTTCGGGCGCGACAGCGTCGGATGAAGCGGCGTCGGCCGAAGCCTCGCCGTCCGCATCGTCAGGCTCGCCCGTCTGCGCCTCGGGGTTCTGGTAGAGGTCCAGCAGCCCCTCGGGCGGGTCGATGACGATGATTTCGCTCTCCAGGTCCACGTCGACCACGAACTCGGGCACGGCCGGGAGCAGGATCTCGCGCCCCTGCCCGTCCACGATGACCCAGGTGTCCTGGGCGGCGGTCTCGAAGAACTCCTCCAGCACGCCCACCTCGGAGCCGTCGTCGAGCACGACGCGGCAGCCCATGAGCTGGTAGAGGTAGTGCTCCCCTTCCTGGGGCTCGGGCAGGTCCGCCTCGCGCACGAGGACGGTCCGGCCGCGCAGCGCCTCGGCCTGGTCGCGGTCGGTCACGCCGTCCAGCGTGAGCAGGACGAACTCCTTGTGCTCCCGCCAGGAGCGGACGGTGTAGGGCCGGGGCGGGCGGCCGCCCTCCTGCAGGTACAGGGCGGGCACGCGACCGAAAACCGACGGGGAGTCCGCATAGCTTCGTATGCAGAACTCCCCGCGAATTCCGTGCGGTTTGGCCACACCGCCCAGGGGGACGAATCCCTTGGGGCGGCGCTGCGGCATGGCTGGCTACTCGAGGATTTCGAGGACGGAGCGCTTCCGGGCCTTGGTGGAGGCGGCGCCGAGCAGGGTGCGCATGGCGCGGGCCGTGCGGCCCTGCTTGCCGATGACCTTGCCCAGGTCTTCCTTGGCCACCTTCAGCTCGATAACCGAGGTCTGCTCGCCTTCGACTTCCGAGACGCGCACTTCGTCCGGATTGTCCACCAGGGACTTGGCAATGTACTCAATCATCTCTTTCAGCATGAGGTCTACCTCCGTGTGGGCGCGGCGGTCGCGCCGTGAACATGAGCTGCCAAATGGAATCCGGACGCAGGAGCTTTTGCCCGAGCTACTTGCCGGCCTTCTTCAGCAGGGAACGCACAGTGTCGCTGGGCTCGGCGCCGTTGGCCAGCCACTTCTCAACCTTTTCCATGTCGAGCTGAATGTCTTCGGGCTCCACCATCGGGTTGTAGTGCCCGAGGAATTCGGCCGGACGTCCGTCGCGGCGGGTGGTGCCGTTCAGGGCCACCACGCGGTAGAAGGGACGCTTCTTGGAACCCATGCGAGTCAATCTGATTTTCATAGCCATGATACTGTTCTCCCAATATTCTATTAATACGTTTTTGCCGAGTGTATGGCAATAATATATTTCAAAGACGCCGTCGCCTTTTCAGCCTATTTCTTCTTTTTCTTTTTGTTCAGTTTCTTGTTCAGTTTCTTCCGGTTGCGTTCCTTGAGCGCCTTCTTGGAAAGCGGCCGCTTGCCGCCCTCCTCCTCCGCGCCGCCCATGCCGGGGGGCATGCCGGGCATGCCCTCCATGCCCTTGAGGGCGCTCAGGTCCGGCAGGCCGCCGCCCAGGCCGGGCAGCTTGGGCAGTTTGCCGAAGAGGCCCTTCCTCTTTTTCTCGCCGCCGCCCATCATGGCCTGCATGACCGTGCTCATCTGCTTGAAGTTCTTGATGAGCCCGTCCACGTCCTTGACCTTGACGCCCGAGCCGCGCGCGATGCGCTCCTTGCGGCTCTGGTTGATGAGCTTCGGCTGACGGCGCTCCTGCATGGTCATGGAGGAGATGATCGCCTCGGTGCGCTTCATCTCGTCCTCGGGCAGGGCGTCCTGGCCGAGCTGCTTCATGACGTTGCCCATGCCGGGGATCATCTTGAGCAGCCCTTCCATGCTCCCGAGCTTCTTCAGCTTGCGCATGTGGGAGCGGAAATCTTCAAAGTCGAACTCGGCCTTGGCCATCTTCTCGGCCATGGCCTTGGCCTCTTCCTCATTGATCTCGGACTGCGCCTTCTCGATGAGGGTGAGCATATCGCCCATGCCCAGGATGCGCGAGGCGATGCGATCCGGGTGGAAGAGCTCCAGCTCGGAGAGCTTTTCGCCCACGCCCACGAACTTGACCGACTTGCCGGTGACGGTCTTGATGGACAGGGCCGCGCCGCCGCGCGCGTCGCCGTCCATCTTGGTCAGGACCACGCCGGTGATGTCCAGCTTCTCGTTGAACGCCTCGGCCACGGTCACGGCGTCCTGGCCGGTCATGGCGTCCGCCACGAACAGGATTTCCTGCGGCTGGCAGGCGGCCTTGATGTTCGCGAGCTCGTCCATGAGCGTCTCGTCGATGTGCAGACGGCCCGCGGTGTCGAAGAGCACGAGGTCGCAGCCGAGCTCCCCGGCCTTGGCCAGGGCGTCCTTGCAGATCTCCACCGGGTCCATGTCCGTGGTGGAGGGGTAGACCGGGACGTCGAGCTGCCGGGCCAGCGTGGTCAACTGGTCGATGGCCGCCGGGCGGTAGACGTCGGCCGGCACCAGGTACGGCTTCTTGCCGTGGTTCTTGCGCAGGAAGAGCGCCAGCTTGCCCGAGCTGGTCGTCTTGCCCGAGCCCTGGAGGCCGACCATCATCATCTTCAGGGGCTTGGCCTTGAGGTCCACGCCCTTCTGTTCGCCGCCGAGCAGCTCGATCAGTTCGTCGTTGACGATCTTGACCACCTGCTGGCCGGGCTCCAGGCCCTTGAGGACCTCCTCGCCCAGGGCGCGGTCCTTCACCTGGTCGACGAACTGCTTGACGACCTTGAAGTTGACGTCGGCCTCCAGCAGCGCCAGGCGTACCTCGCGCAATCCTTCCTTGACGTTTTCTTCGGTGAGCTGCTTCTGGCCCTTGAATTTTTGGAAGGCCGCGCTCAGTCTGTCTTGCAGGCTCTCGAACAAGTGTTCCATCTCCCTGAATTTATTCTTTGTCCACGCACAGAAGACCCTTCCAACGCGGGCAAAGAGGACGTTTGTTAAGCCAAACGGGGCGGATAGTCAAGAGGGACCGCTCCCGCGTCATTCCGCCGGCCACCCGTCCAGGCCGTCGCGGGCGAAGGGCGAGCCGTGCGCCACCGGCGCCTGGGCGGCCTCATGCCGGGAGCGGTTCTCCCCGGCCGGGCGCCGGGTCCGAAGCCGTCGTCATCCCGCATGGGCTCGCTGCCTGCTTGAAATTTCCGGGATCACTACCAGAAACCGGCGCGCGGAACAATGGCGGGAGCGAGGTCCGCCTTGCGCGAACCGACTGTTTGTGCAAGGAATCACCGAGCATAGGGAGATGCCGACATGGACAACGTCAACGAACCGACCTTCCGCCAGGTGGCCTTCACCCACTTCGTGCCCGGCTTCTTCCTGGGCGTGATTTCCCTGTTCCTGTTCAAGGACGCCATCCCGGCCCTCAAGCTGCACCTGCTCCTCGACAACCGCCTCGACTTGGTCGACTTCCTGGCCGGGTTCGCCAACGGCGTGTTCGTGGCCCTGGCGATGGCCGCGTTCCACTTGTTCCGCAACCGCCGCGCGGGCAACGCCGGCTGGCGGGCCAACGTCCACCAAGGCCCGGGGACGCTCCTCAAGCGCATGGGCGTGGGCTTCCTGGCCGGTTCCCTGGACATCCTTTTCGGGTTGCAGAGCGAGGGCATCCTGGCCTTGACCGGGATGGTGCTGCTCATCCTGGTCGGGCACGTCCGCCTCTTCATCCGCCACACGGGCCGGGTCCTGCGGCCCGGCAACAGCGCCTCCTGGCGCGACGTGGCCGAGCTGGCCCGCATCTACCTGACCATGCTGGCCGGGTTCACTTTGGTCAACGCCTCCCTGGAGGCGACCCACCTGATGCTCGGCGGCTCGGTCCCCTTCGGGTTCGGCCACGACGAGGGCGAACTGTTCCTCAACTCCCTCTATTACACCGTTGTCTCCATGACCACCCTCGGCTTCGGCGACATCGTGCCCGTGACCTGGGACGGCAAGCTGATCCTGATCTTCCAGAGCCTGGTCAGCTACGTCATGTTCGGCCTGATGATCGGCATCATCACCCGAGGCGTGAGCGGCGACGACGCGGGCGGCGTCTGATCCCGCCTCCCTCTCCCGGTCAGCGCAGGCGGCGCAGCCGGGCCATGGCGTCCTCGAGCACGTCCATCTCCTTGGCGAAGCAGAAGCGGGCCAGGGTCTCGCCCACCGGCCCCCGGTAGAAGGCCGAGCCCGGCACGCAGGCCACGCCCGTCTTGGCGAGCAGGTGCAGGGCGCGCTCCTTGGCCGTGGCTCCGGGCAGGGAGGTGACGTCGGCCAGGGCGTAGTACGCCCCCTCGGGGACGTGGGGCGTCAGCCCGGCGTCGGCCAGGGCGGCGCAGAAAAGGTCGCGCTTATGCTGGTGGTCGGCGGACACGCCCGCGTAGTAGTCGTCGCCCAGCTCGGCCAGGCCGCGCGCGCAGCCCATCTGGAGCGGGGCCGGGCCACAGACGTAGACCAGGTCGTTGAAGTGGCCTATGGGCAGGGCCCACTCCGGGTCGCAGATGGCGTAGCCGAGCCGCCAGCCGGTCACCGCGTAGACCTTGGAGAAGCCGGAGATGGTGATGGTCCGCCGGGCCATGCCGGGCAGTGTGGCCGGGGAGACGTGCGCCCGGCCGTCGAAGACGAAATGCTCGTAAATCTCGTCGGTGAACACGAACAGGTCGTGGCTCGCGGCGAAGTCGGCCACCAGGGCCAGCTCCTCGCGGGTGAAGACCTTGCCCGCCGGGTTGGAGGGCGTGTTCAGGACTATGGCCCGCGTCCGGGCGGTCACGGCCCGCTCCAGGTCCTCGGCCGTGAACCGCCAGTGGGGCGGCTCCAGGGTGACGAAGGCGGGCTTGATCCCCAGGGAGGCCATGGTCACGATGTGGTAGCCGTAGTAGGGCTCGAAGACCACCACCTCGTCCCCTTCGTCGAGCAGGGCGAGGCAGGCGGCGTAGAACGCGCCGGTGGCCCCGCCCGAGACCACTACCTCGCCATCGGGGTCGACCCGCATGCCCGTGAACCGCTCCTGCTTGGCCGCGATGGCCTGGCGCAGGGCGGGCAGGCCGTCGAACCGGGTATAGATGTTGTACCCGGCGGCCATGGCCTCGGCCGCGCCCCGGACGACCGGCAAGGGCACGGGCAGGTCGCAGACGCCCTGGGCCAGGTTGATGCCGCCGACGCGGGCGCACTCGATGGTCATGTTGCGGATTTCCGACTGGGCCACCAGGGGCCGGCGGCGACTCACTTTGAGCGACATGGGGCTATCTCTCTTTGCGGTAAAATGGTATGGTCGGGGAAAGGAGAAGGATATATGACTTCCCTGGAAAACAAAACCCTGGTGCTCACCGGAGCGTCCAGGGGCATCGGCCGGGCCCTGGCCCTGGAGCTGGCGGACGCCGGGGTGAACCTCGTGCTCGGCGCGCGGGGGGAGGAGCGGCTCCGGTCCGTGCGCGACCAGTGCCGGGCGCGGGGCGTCCGGGCGGTCTACATCGGCGGGGACGTGTCCTCGTCCAACGTGGCCCAGGAGCTGGTCTCCGTGGCCGACGAGATGGGGAATTTCTACGGGTTCATCCACGCGGCGGGCGTCCTCGCTCCCGGCCCGAGCATCTGGGAGCTCAACAAGACGCGGTTCAAGGAGGTCATGGACGCCTCGGTGACCGCCGCCCACCAGCTCATCCGCCATGCCGCGCCCCGGCTGCTGTGGCGGGGCGAGGGGCTGGCCGTGTTCTTCGGCTCCGGCGCGGCCGAACGGGCCCAGCCCGGCATCGGGGCCTACTGCGCGGCCAAGGCCGCCGAGGAGCACCTGGCCCGCCAACTGGCCGCCGAGGCCCCGCCCGTGACCACCATCATCTGGCGGCCCGGCGTGGTCGACACCGGAATGCAGAAGGAGGCCCGGGAGGCCTCTGGCGGCGCGTCCGCCCCCCTGCGCGAGGCCTTCGCCGCCTTTCGCGACCAGGGGCTGCTGCTCTCGCCCGAGGCGTCGGCCAGGGGGCTGGTCCGCTTCCTGCTGGGCCGGCCCGAGGCCTATCGGGGCCAGGTCGTGGACATCCGCAATCTTTGACGCAACAGGAGAACGCCATGAAAAAACGCATTTTCTTCCTCGCCCTGATCGTCCTGGCAGCCCTGGCGGCCGCCTGCGGCGACGACGCGCCCAAGAAGGACGCCCAGTCCGCCGACGACAAGGCACTGACCCAGGCGGTGAGCGGCCCGTTCACCGAGGCCGAGTTCAAGAAATTCCTCGCCGACCTGCCCTCGGTGCCCGGCCTGTCCGCCCACAGCCAGACCGCCGCCACCGGCGGCGTCCTCTCGGACCAGGTCAAGTCCGCCATCAAGGCGTGCGGCTGGGATGAGGACCGGTTCACCTACATTTACGGCCACGCCGTCTCCATGCTCGGCCTGGACCAGGTGGAGCGGACCAGGGGCGAGATGGAGAAGCAATTGGCGAACATGCCCGAGGACCAGCGGAAGATGATGCGGCAGACCATGGGCGGCGAGATGGACCGGCAGTGCCAGGCCATCCGGGCCGACGTGGACAAGATGGTCCCGGCCGGCGAGCAGGCCATCGTCCGCGGCCACATGGCCGCATTGCGCTCCGCCCTGGGCATGCCCGCCGAGTAGCCATGCCCGCGCCCATCGACCTCTTCGGACTCGCTCCCGGCCGGGAGCGGACGGACATCGCCCTGCCCGGCAGTCCGGAACGGAGCGCCGCGCGCGTCGCCGTGGAGGACGCGGAGGGCCGGATATGGGTGGCGGAGCGGCTCTCCCCCGGCCAGCGGGACCGGCGCGAGCGGCTGGGCCGCGCCCTGGCCGCCCTGGACCGGGCCGGGCTGCCAGTGGCCGCCTACCTCCCCGGACCGGACGGCCGCTTCACCGCCGACGGGCCCGGCGGCTGCTGGCAGGTCTCGCCCTTTGTGCACGGCGACCGGCTCCCCCGGCCCGACTACGTGGACCACGGCCCGCGCGGGACCGCCCTGGGCGCGTTCCTGGCCGACCTGAAGGACGCCGCGACCGGCGTGCGCGAGTTCGACCAGGTCCCCCGCTTCCTCCTGGAGGAATACGTCAACGGGCTCCTGGAGGCCGTGCGCCCCCGACGGCCCGAGGTTCACGCCGCCCTGACCCCGGCCCTGCCCGCGCTCGCCCCGCTCTTCGACGCCTGGGCCGGGCTGCCCGAGTCCCTGTGCCAGGGGGACTTCCACCCCCTCAACGTCATCTGGCGCGGCCAGGAGGTGGCTGCGGTCATCGACTGGGAATTCGCCGGGCTCCGGCCCGCCCTGTTCGACGCGGCCAACTGCCTGGGTTGCGTGGGCATCGAGGACCCGCGCGCCCTGGTGGGCGGCCTGGCCCCGGCCCTGCTCCGCGCCCTGCGCGGCCGCGACGCCCTGGACCCGGACGGGTTCGCCCTGCTGCCCGAGATGGTCCTCGGCCTGCGCTTCGCCTGGATGTCGGAATGGCTCCGCCGGGGCGACGCCGAGATGATCGACCTGGAGACGCGGTTCATCCGCCTGCTGGCCAACTCCCTGGACACCTTGGGCCCGGCCTGGCGGCGCATCGTGGACCAGCCCTAGTCCTCCCGCCCCCCTTCACGCGCGAAAAGAGGCAAGCGCCGGTCAGGCGCCTGCCCCTTTTCGGAAAAACCGCACCGGCGGCCGCGAGCCGCCGGGCCGCGAAGGCCGGTTCCTACATGCCCGTCAGGGCGTCGCCCCGGTTCGGGAACAGGGGGAAGATCTTGTCGTAGCCCGAGACCTCGAACACTTCCTGGATGTAGTCCTTGATCCCGCAGATGGCGATCTTGCCCGAGGCCTTCTTGAGCCGCTGGTAGGCCAGCACCAGCACGCGCAGGCCGGAGCTGTTGATGTAGTCCAGGTCGGAAAAGTCGAAGAGCAGGCAGGTCTCGCCGCCCGCCAGCAGGGACAGGACCTTCTCCTCCATGGCCTGGGTGCCCTCGGCGTCGAGGTTGCCGTCCACGGCGAGGATGGTGATGCCGTTTTCCTTGAGTTCGTTCATTGCCACTGTCAGTCCTCCCTCCCAGCTACCCTTTCACAAGGCAGCATGGTTTGCTGATATTCTTGGTGAGGACCAGCACGTTCTTGCCGTCCTCCCGCTTGTAGTCGATGTTGTTGACCATGCTCTTCACCAGGTGGACGCCCATGCCCCCCACGGGCCGGATGCGTTCCTCCAGAGGCACGTCGAACTCCGGCTCAGGGGCCTCCAGGATGTTGAAGGGCTCGGCGTCGTCCTCGATGCGGATGGTGATGACGTCGTCCTCGATGCCGACCCGGACGTTGATCGGGTGCTCGTCGAAATCCGTGTACCCGTAGCTGATGATGTTGGTGATCAGTTCGTCCAGAACCAGGTTGAGATGGAAGACGACCTTGACGGGCAGGCCGTGCTTCTCCCCGAACTCCTCCACCCTGGGTTGAAAGTGGTGGAAGCAGTTCATCTTGTTGCTCATCTGGAATGTGATCGTGTCCGCCATGCTCATCCCCGGATCCTCTTCACCACCACCACGGCGATGTCGTCCTGCTGGGTCTCCTGGAACGCGTGGACCGCATCCATGATCGCCTCGCGGAGGTCCAGAGCACTTTTATGCGCACTCTCCCGAATGATGGCAAGCATTCTCTGCTTGCCGAACATCCCGCCCGACGCGTCCCTGGCCTCCCACACGCCGTCCGTGGCCATGACCACCACCTCGCCGGAAGCCAGGGTCGCGGAATACCCCTGGTACGGGTATCCCTCCAGCACGCCCAGGGCCAGCCCCTCGCCGCCCAGCTCGCCGAAGGTTCCCGAGGACGGGTCGAAGCGCACGGCCGGGTCATGGCCGGCGCGCACCCAGCGCGCCTGGCCGCTGTCGCCGGTCAGATGCAGGTAGAACAGGGTCAGGAACCGGCCGGTGCCGTCCAGGTCGCGGGCCAGGACCTCGTTGACGATGCGGATGCGCTCCTCCGGGGAGAGGGGCGCCCCGGCCAGGGAGTGCAGTTGACCGCGCGTGGTGGCCATGACCAGGGCCGAGGCCGCGCCATGGCCCGACACGTCGCCCAGGACAACGTCCAGGCCCGGCCCCTCGCCGTCGGGCACGGGAATGAAGTCGTAATAGTCGCCGCCGGTCTGGTCGCAGAAATGGATGCCCCCGGCGATGTCCCAGCCTGGCAGGTCGGGCTCGGACCGGGGCAGCAGGAGGTTCTGCACCTCCTGGGCCAATTCCAGGTCGCGCCGCATCTCCATGCGCTCCCTGAGTTTGGGGCCCATCTCGTTGAAGGCCGCGACCAACGCCTCCCGCTCGTCGCCGGGATGGTGCTCCATGCGCGCGGAGAAGTCTCCGGCCGCCAGCCGCTTGACCACGTGGACCATGGACAGCAGCGGCCGGGTGATGGCCCGCGAGCCGAACCAGGCGATGAGCCCGACGACCAGGAGGATGAGCCCGGCCACGCCCGCCGAAATCTGGCGCATCTGGACGAACGTGGCGTTCATCTGCCCGGCCATGTGGTCCGGCAGCCGGTTGACCACGCTCTCGGGCGCGAGGAGCAGGAAGCTGAAATCCGGATTGGAGGCCCAGGCCAGCACCGAGGGCTCACCCTCGAAATCGACGCGAACGTGCCCCACCCGCTGCTTGTCCATGGCCTTGATGACCGTGGTGGCGATCGCCGGGACCTCGCCCTCCAGCCACTCGGCCTGGATGCCCTCCATCATGCGCCGGTGCCCGCCCTTGTCGTAGGCCTGCTGCGCCAGGATCAGCAGCCCCTCCTGCAGGGTCTCGGCATTGAGGGCGCGGGCCACCAGGAAGGAGCGGATGTGCTCGCTCCAGCGGGAGCTGAGCACCGAGTCGTCGAGGACGCTGGCGTTGGGCACGTCGACGGCCGCCGCGCCCAGGAACCGTCCGCTCGCGTCCCGGATGGGGCAGGAGACCGTGGCCACGGCCCGCCGGGTGGCCGGATCGATCCAGGGGGTGGTCCAGACGTAGCCCCGCCCGCTGTCGCGCGCGCGGCGGTACCAGTCCTGCTCGCGATGGTCGTAGCGGCGGGGAAAGTCGTTGTGGCCGGGATAGGTCATGAACACGCCCGACTCCAGGCCGATATTCAGCCAGACCGAGTCGTCGGCCAGGATCTGGTAGATGCGCCGGAAGGTGGGCAAAAGGGATTCCAGCCGGGCCATCTGGCGCAGGTCGGCCGGGACGGCCTCGCCCACGCTGCGGAAACTGGCCGACTCCAGGCTGACGCGGAGCTGCCTGGCCCCGCCCATCATGGTCTTCTTGACGTAGTCGCCGCGCGGGGCGGCGTCGGCCGGGAGCTCGGTGTGATGCCCGGCGCCGAGCCGCGGGACGGTCCCGGCCGGGTCGCCCGGCCGCCCGAGCGCCTCGCTCGCCCTGTTGGCCAGCACGGTCGCGCCCAGAATCATGGTCTTGCTGCTCTCCTCCAGCCCTTCGAGCATGGTGGCCGCGTTGTGCTCCAGCTCGGCGGTGACGATCTCCAGCAGCTCCTGCCGGGTCGTGTTGGCCAGGCCGTGCCCCATGTTGAGGACCGTCCGCCCCATGAGCGTCCGGGAAATGAACATCGGCGCCAGGCTGAAAGCCAGGAGCACGATGAAGAACTTGAATCGGATGGGCATGCGCATGTCGGGTCCCCCATCCATGCTCTGCCACAATCGCGGGGAATCGTCCACATCCCCGCTTCAGCTTATTAATACTTGGAAAACCGCTCCATTCCGTTTATATGCGTTGGAGCACCCCACTCCAACCCTGGAAAGCGCCATGCCGAGCCCCAACGAGACGAAACGAGTCACCAAAACCACACTCTATTCGTGGGTTTTCTTCCGGAACCTCCACCTGCAGCTCATCGTCATCGGCATCATCTTCGTCACGGTGGCCATGCGCGTGTTCCCCCTCGAGATGCAAAAACGCATCATCAACGAGGCCATCGGCATGCGCGACCTCCCGGCCCTGTACCGGTACTGCGCCCTGTACATCGGCGCGGTGACCCTGGCGGGAGTGCTCAAGTTCGTCATCAACCTGCTCCAGGTCTACATCGGCGAGCGAACCCTCAAGGTCGTGCGCGAGAAACTCTACGAGCACCTGCTCTCCCTGCCGATTCAGTTCTACCGCCGCACCTCGCCCGGCAACGTCATTTCCTACATCATCACCGAATTCATCCCCGTGGCCACCTTCATCGGCCAGGCCGTGGCCGTGCCCGCGGTCAACATCCTGACCTTCCTGGCCATGGCCTGGTACATGATCCACCTCAACCCGACCATCGGGCTCATCTCCATCTCCCTGTACCCCATCGAAGTCCTGGTCCTGCCGCAGATCCAGAAGTACTTCCGCCGGGCCAACCGCCGCCGCATCAAGCACACCCAGAAACTTTCGGGCCTGGTGGGCGAGGCCATCTCCGGCGTGCACGAGGTCCACTCCAACGCCTCCATCCCCCTGGAGCTCGGCCGCTTCTCCCGCGTCCTCGAAAAGCTCTACAAGGCCACCGTCCTCCAGAACGCGCTCCGCTTCTTCATCAAGTTCATCAACAACTTCTTCATGAGCCTCGGGCCGTTCGTCCTCTTCCTCATCGGCGGCTACTACGCCATCCAGGGCCACTTCGACGTGGGCGCCATCGTCGCCTTCCTCTCGGCCTACGAAAAGCTCTACGACCCGTGGAAGGAACTGATGGAGTTCTGGCAGGTATACCAGGACAGCTCCGTGCGCTACAAGCAGATCATGCGCGCCTTCGACCACGCGCCCGAACACGCCCAGTTCATCGAAGGCCGCGCCCCCCTGGCCCTGGACAACGACATCGAAATCCGCAACCTCTCCTTCGTGGTCGGCGGCAACATCAAACTGCTCGACAACGTCTCCGTCTCCATCAAGGGCGGCGAACACGTCGCCCTGGTCGGCTTCTCCGGCTCGGGCAAGTCCACCCTCGCCCTGTGCGTTGCCCAGCTCTACAAATACTCCTCGGGCAGCGTGCTCGTGGGCGGCGAGGAAGTCGCCGACCTCACCAAACGCGACATCTCCTACAACATGGGCATGGTCGCCCAGGCCCCCTTCATCTTCGACGGCACCGTGCGCGAAAACCTGCTCTACTCCTGCAAGGCCCTGGCCATGCAGGGCGGCAAGTGCACGGAAAGCGGCGAGGAGCCCGACCTCGACAGCCTCATCAAAATCACCCAGCAGGTCGGCCTCTTCACCGACGTCCTGGCCTTCGCCCTGCGCTCGCGCCTGGAAAACGGCGAACACCCCGAACTGCGCGACGCCGTGGTCGCCGCCCGCCGGGAGTTCCAGGAAGGCGAAACCGGCATGTTCGCCGACGTCGCCGACAAGATCGAATTCTTCGACATGGAACACTACTGCCGCTTCCTCTCCGTGGCCGAAAACATCGCCTTCGGCGCGGCCGTGGCCGAGGAATACGACCAGGAACACCTGCACAAACAACCCGGCTTCATCGCCTTCCTCGAACAACACAACCTCATGGCCCACCTCGTGGTCCTCGGCGAAAGCCTCGCCCGCGTCATCACCGACGAACTGGGACCAGAACCCGCCCACGAAGCCTTCAAGGACTGCCCCATCCCCGAAGCGGAATACGGCCAGTACCAAAAAACCGCCAACCGCCTGGATTCCGGCGAACCCCTGAGCAGCGAGGAAAAGGACCTCATCCTCAAACTCGCCCTGGGACACGTCGCGGGCGTCCATACCCAGGTCGGCCTCGACCCCGCCTTCGCCAACCGCGTCGTCGTCTCGCGCCAGGACTTCATCAACATGGCCTGCGAAAAATGCCCCGGCGCGTTCAGCTTCTTCGAACCGGACAAATACATCGAAAGCCTGAACATCCAGGACAACATCCTCTTCGGACGCGTCCGGGCCGACGCCCCCGGCGCCGAAGAGGAAATCAACCACCGCATCATGCAGGCCCTCATCATGCAAGGCGCTCTCGAACCCGTCGCCGAAATGGGCATGGCCTTCGAAGTCGGCTCCATGGGCGACCGCCTCTCCGGCGGACAACGCCAGAAAATCGCCCTCGCCCGAACCTTCCTCAAGGCCCCCGCCATCCTCATCCTCGACGAGGCCACCGCCGCCCTGGACAACAAGTCCCAGGCCCGCGTCCAAAACATCATCACCAACAACATGAAAGGCGTCTCCACCGTCCTCGCCGTCATCCACCGGCTCGATATGCTCCCCTTCTACGACAAGGTCGTCGTCCTCAAGGCGGGCAAAATCGTCGAGCAGGGCCCCTACGAGGAGCTGCTCCAGAAAAAAGGCGCCCTCTATACCCTCATCCACGGCAAGGAAGAATAGCCAGCACGGACGCCGAACAGCGTGCGGGGAATGCCTCCGGCGGCCCCTCCGGGGAGGCCAGGGCGCTGCCCTGGACCCGCCAAAGGCGAGCCTTTGGAATCCATTCTCCGCTTTCGCGGGGGCGTAGCTTGATAAGGCGACTCACGCCCGCGGGGACGGACCGCCCGCTCGCCCCCGCCCTGCCGGTTAACGGCTGGGGCCGAGAAAAACGGGCGGGAATACGTGCCGCTGACCGGAACGCCATC
>NZ_JAQUWN010000052.1 GCF_028692895.1 Pseudodesulfovibrio sp. | reverse complement strand
CCTCCGTAATATCCGGGATGGCTTCCTGGCCGGTCATCTCAAACCCGGCTTTGTAGACTGTTGCTGGGTTGACGATCGGCGAACGGAGACATTTTTTCGCGATGGCCTCGTAATGCTCGATAGAATCGAGCGATGCGACGCGGCCGGTATATTTAGCGATGTGGCGACCGTGAACGGTGTCGTCGAGGAGGCAGGTGGCAGAGGCGTCGGTCGTCAGTACGGCCGGATGGCCGAGATCGTAACCTGGGAGGTCGTGGAGATGGACTGTGCCGTATGACTGGAGGATGCGGAGCTTTTTCATCAAGTCGGTGATGTCCAGGCCGTCCCACAGCAAATGATGCGGCCGGATTCCACCAGGGATCAGGCCTTGGTGTTTGAGGGCGTTGACCTTGTTGCCAAACTCGTTTGTCGTCATCCCAGGGGTTGAGATCTGTAGGAAACCAGCACGGAGATTGATCTCTGCGGCCATGTCATCGGGGATGGAGAATAGCTCCGGCCACGAACAGAGAATCTCTTGTTGGAACGCGTCGTTTTTGTCGATTTCGCAGTTCTCCAGCGACCCTTGGCGGCGTGATCTCCGTATCAGTTTTTTGTCCATTTTCCTCTCCTTACATTTCATCGACTGCTGTCCGGAGCGTGTCTCCGAGCTTCTTTTCCCTTGTCCGCCATGACAATCTCGCACCTGTGAAGATGTCGAAAACAACGGCGCGTTTTTCAGAACGCTGAACAGCATCGTTGTGCACTTTAATAATATGTGCCGGCGCATCGACTGTCGGTTCCCATCTCCCGACGTGAAAAGTGACGTAATGAAGGGAACCGCCGTCTGGGAGGAATTCGGCGACGACATCGCCGCTATCTTCGAGATAAAGTCGAATCCCCGAAAACAGTTCGGACATTGAATACCTGGCGGTGACACCGGACCTTATCAGCTCGGAGAAGATCGTCTCGTCGAGAACGACGTGTTTCCTGCTTATTTCGCACATAGTTAGCACTCCCTGCTGACGAGGAATTCGAGGAGACTATCCTGGCTTTCAAACACATCGTCCCTCGACAGCGCGATTTCAGACGGCGTTTGCGGGTCAGTCGTCATCAGCGACTCGTGTGTGTCGAATCCTGCGAACACCCGGCCAACATGGCCACCGCTAGGAAACTTTGAAATCTGGAGATGGTAGAAAACAGCCCCCGGAACAGCTACAAGGACCTCGCTGATGACGAGATCGTCCACCTGCGGCAGCGCCGCAATCAGCGACCGCCGATCCTCTTCTGCCGCAATCCGTTCAATCTCCGCCTCTAAAAAGTCTTGAATCCGCATCAAACCCCCGTCGTTTGCGGTTACCGGCCAGAACGGCCATGAATCAAAATCATAGCTCGATTCTGTTAGGCGTCAACGAGGAAAAAGAAACAAAAAAAGAGGTTAGACTCTTCTCTGTGGTTTCGGGAGGTTGCGGTGGGAGGCGTGGGGCATGGGAGGAAGACTTGGTGGAGGACTCGGGTAATCTCGGCCGGAAAGGGAATGAAAAAGAAAAAATGGTGGTGGACCAAGAATGGTACGTATCGAGATATATCCGACGTGCTTGTCGGATAAAAGTGTAGGATAAAAGAAAAGGGCACTTACAGCTTTTGCCGTAAGTGCCCGTAATCTCTGGTCGGGATGAGAGGATTTGAACCTCCGATCTCTGCGTCCCGAACGCGGCGCTCTACCAGACTGAGCCACATCCCGTGTGCGTGAGAGGGGTGTTTAGCCCAGAGGATTTCAAAAGGCAAGGCAAAAATCATCTTCCTCGCAAGATGATAGACAAACTATCCGAATCTGCCTAGGATGACTTATTGGCGAATTTACTTTAATAATTACTCCGGGACGCTCCGCCCGCTCTTGCGGGATTATTGCGATGCCTGCTCGTCCGCCGACTCGTGGCTCACGCGGTTTGCGCACAGAGAATGCCTAAGGAGATGGATGCGTGATAAATGTTCTAGTCGTGGATGATTCGGCCTTCATGCGCAAGGCCATCAGCACGATGCTCGACAAGGACCCGGAAATCAAGGTCGTCGGCATGGCCAGGGACGGACAGGAGGGGCTGGAGCTCGTACGCACGCTCAACCCCGACGTCGTGACCATGGATATCGAAATGCCCCGCATGGACGGACTGACCGCCCTCAGGCACATCATGATGGAGTCGCCCAGGCCCGTCATCATGGTCAGCTCCCTGACCACCGAGGGGGCCGAGGCCACCCTCAAGGCCATGGAGCTCGGGGCAGTGGATTTCATTCCCAAGCAATTGTCCAAGGTCTCCCTCGACATCATCAAGATCGAAAAGGACCTCATCGACCGGGTCAAGACCGTGGCCACCCGCCGCATGCGCCATTTTCGCGCCCGCGCCGCAGCCGCTCCGGCCGCCGCCCCAAGGCCGGCCGCGATGCGTCCCGCCCCGAGGCGCATGCCGCCCGTCGGGGGGCGTCCCGTGCACGACGTGGTCGCCATCGGCGTGTCCACGGGCGGGCCGCCGGTGGTGCAGAAGATCCTGTCGTCCCTGCCCGAGGACTTCCCGGCGGGCATCGTCATCGCCCAGCACATGCCGGCCGCCTTTACCGGTCCCTTCGCCAAGCGCCTCGATTCCGTGAGCAGGATCTCGGTCAAGGAAGCGGAGAGCGGGGACATCCTCAAGCCGGGGCACGCCTTTGTCGCGCCGGGCGGCAGGCACATCGTCCTGGACCAGAAGATCAGCCGCATCGAGGTGGTCGTCACCGACGAACCCAGGGATGCGCTTTACAAGCCGTCGGCCAACGTGCTCATCGGGTCCGTGGCCGCCGCCGTGGGCAAGCGCGGCCTGGGGGTCATCCTGACCGGCATGGGCAGCGACGGGTGCGAGGGCATCCGCCAACTCAAGGAGAGGGGCGGCCGGGCCCTGGCCCAGAGCGACTCCACCTGCGTGGTGTACGGCATGCCCAAGGCCATCGTGGACGAAAACCTGGCCGACGAGATCGTCGATCTGGACGACATGGCCGATTCCATCCTCGCCAATCTCTATAAATAGCCGGGATTGGCCACCGTTTCGCACAGGGGGAGCAGAGCGTATGACGGAATGCGAAAAATATATCGAGTTGCTCAAGAGCGACGACAACGAGATCGTTCGGGACGGCGCCTTCAAGGCGGGTGAACACAACTGCGTCGAGGCGGTCGAACTGCTGGCCGGGTTGCTCCAGACCAACCATCTGGGCATCCAGGAGGCGGCCGACAGCTCGCTTCGCAAGATCGGAGGCAAGGAGACCGTGCGCGCCGTGCTGCCGTACCTGCGTTCCGACGAGGCGCCGGTCCGCAACCTGGCCATGGACATCCTGCGCGAGGTCGGCTGCCAGGACCTGCCGTCGCTTATCGCCCTCATCCATGACGAGGACGCGGACATCCGCATCTTCGCGGCCGACATCCTGGGCTCCACCGACAACGTGCTCGTCGTGGAGCCCCTGTGCGACGCCCTGCTCAAGGACCCGGAGGTCAACGTCCGCTACCAGGCCGCCGTCAGCCTGGGCGAGCTCGGCAAGCCCGAGGCCTCGCCGTGCCTGAACAAGGCCATCAACGACGAGGAGTGGGTGCAGTATTCGGTCATCGAGGCCCTGACCAAGATCGGCCACTCCAGCTCGGTGGACGCCCTGGTCAAGGCGCTGGATTCCGCCTCGGACCTGGTCGCCTCCATGATCATCGACTCCCTGGGCGAGATGGGCAACGTCAAGGCCGTGACCATGCTGCTGAAGCGCATGGACGACTCGCCCACGGCGTTGCGCAACAAGATCGTGGTCGCCGTGGTCAAGATCCTGGGCGGCAAGTCCCTGACCCTGCTCAAGCCGGACGAGCGCGAGAAATTTCGTCAGTACCTGCTGGTGGCCCTGCGCGACGAGGACGACGAGGTCCAGGACGCGGCCATCCAGGGGCTGGCCTACGTGGGCGGTGAAAAGGCGTCCGAGGGCATCCTGGGGATCGCGGGCCGGCTGGACCAGGACCGCGACCAGGAACGGCTCGGCGTCATCATCGGCTACCTGGCCCAGATCGGCGTGACCGAGGCCCTCAAGACCGGGCTGCTCGGCGACGATCCGGACCGGGCGCGTGTGGCCGTGCAGGTCTTTTCGCAGATATCGCCAGCCCAGTGCGAGCATGAGCACGAGGTCTGCGAGGTGCTCATGGACGCCTTCTGGCAGGTGGCCCTGCCCATCCAGCGCCAGATCGTCAGCGTGGCCGCTTCGCGCGGGAACATCGAGAGCAAGGACTTTTTCATCAAGATCCTGGATGAACACACCGACGGCACGGTCCTCAAGAGCGCCGTCTACCTGCTGGGCGAAAAGCTGCGGCTGGCCGAGGTGGCCCCGAAGATCTTTCCGCTGCTGCACCACCAGTACGACGACGTCAAGGAGGCCGCCCTTGAGGCGTGCATCGCCATCGGCGGAGACGAGGTGCGGGAACGGTTCGTGGCCATGTCGGCCAGCGACGATCCGGTGGACCGGCTCATGGCCGTCTACGCGATGGGCAAACTCGACGCGGCGGGCAACATGGACATCCTGACCCAGGCCCTGGAGGACGAGATCCCGGACATCCGCAAGGTGGCGGTGGAGGCCCTGGCCTCCGCGTCCGGCGAAACCGACAAGTGGCGGCCGCTGGTGCTCTCCAAGCTCAACGACGAGAGCAAGGACGTCCGCCTGACGGTCATTGAGATCATGGGCAGGTATTTTGGCGACGACTTCGTGCCGCACCTGATCGACTCCCTGAGCGACGAGGACGACTGGGTCAAGATTCGCGCCGTGGGCGCCCTGGGCGAGCGCCGGAGCAGGGAGGCGATCCCGCGCCTGGTGGAACTGCTCGAAAATCCCAACCGGTTCCTGGTAATCAAGGCCATCGAGGCCCTGGGAGCCATCGGCGGCACGGCCGCCTTCCGGGCGCTGCTGGAAGTGACCAACAGCGATGAATACGAATTGGTGAGCGCCGCGGAAGAGGCCATCGCCAACATTCAAGAGTCTCAGGAGTAGATGGACTACATGGCTTCCCTGTTTTCAAAAACCATATCCCTGGGCAAGGAACTCAAGATCGCGGATCAGGAGTTCGCCAACCTGCGGGATTTCATCTACGAGCAATGCGGCATCTATATTGCCGACAACAGGAAGTACCTGCTGGAAAACCGGCTGGGCAACCGGCTCAAGCAGCTCAACCTCAAGGATTTCGAGGAATACTACAATTATCTCCGGTACGACGCGGGCAAGGCCCAGGAGATGAAGAAGCTCTTCGAGGTCATCACGACCAACGAAACGAGCTTTTATCGCAATCCGCCACAGTTGCAGGTCTTCCAGGAGAAAGTCCTGTCCGAGGTCGTCCGCCAGAACGGCGACAGGAAGAAGCTGCGCATCTGGTCCGCCGGATGCTCCACCGGCGAGGAACCCTACACCATTTCCATGATAATCCACGAGATGCTCAAGGCGGAGATCGCCTCCTGGGACATCCGGATCACGGCCAACGACCTGTCCGAGCGGGTCCTGGAATCCGCGCGCCGGGGCGTCTACAACGACTACACCCTGCGCAGCACGCCCAAGGAGGTGGTCGACCGCTACTTCGACGTGGAGGAGGGGCAGAACAGGGTCAAGCCCGAGGTCAAGAAGCTCGTCAACTTCGGCCAGATCAACCTCAAGGACAAGATGCAGCTCAAGAGGGTGGAGCGGTCCCAGATCGTCTTCTGCCGCAACGTCATCATCTATTTCGATGACGCCATGAAAAAACAGGTCATCAACGCATTCTACGACAATCTGTTGCCGGGGGGATACCTCATCATCGGGCATTCGGAGTCGCTGCACAACATCACGCGCGCCTTCAAGCCCATCCATTTCCCCGGGGCGATCATCTATAAGAAGGAAGAGTGAGTCTTTGCTATCGGCGGTATTGAACAGGGGCGGCGTCCGGGGATGGCGCGGGTCCCGCACGGGAATGACCGGAGGGTATGTCGGCAGTCGCGTGTTCACGAGAACTGGAATCAGGGGGTAACATGGCTAAGCATATTCTAATCGTAGACGATTCAAAGACGGTAAGGAACCTTGTGGCCTTCATCATGAAGAAGGAAGGGTTCAAGGTGACCACGGCCGAAGACGGCTTGGACGGGCTGGAGAAATTCTACAGCTCGGCGGCCGTGGACCTGATAGTATCCGACGTCAACATGCCCCGCATGGACGGCCTGACCTTCATCAAGACCGTGCGCGAGCAGGATGCGTACAAGGACATTCCCATCGTGGTTCTTTCCACGGAAGGGCAGGACAAGGATATTCAAACCGGTTTGACTGTCGGCGCCAATTTGTACATGGTCAAACCGGCGCAGCCGGAGAAGCTGGTCCGCAACGTCAAGATGTTGCTCGGCTAGCCGGTTGCCCATGTCGTGTAACAGAACGAAATGTTCCGTCCCGGCGCGAGGCGGGGCGGTGTGGAATTCCCGAGGTAGTCGATGAATCAGGATTTTATCGATCCGGAAATATTGTCCGACTTTTTCGTTGAGGCCAAGGAGCATCTGGAAACCATCGAGCCCAACCTGCTCGAACTGGAGAAGGCCCCCGACAACCTCGGCCTGCTCAACGAAATCTTCCGCCCCATGCACTCCCTCAAGGGCGCATCGGGTTTTCTCGGCCTGAACAAGATCAACGGCCTGGCCCATAAGGCAGAGAACATCCTGGACGAGCTCCGGCAGGGGTCCATGCGCGTGACCGGCGCCATCATGGACCTCATCCTTTCCGCCACCGACGCCCTGCGCGTCATGGTGGAGAACCTGGAGAACAGCGGAACCGAAGGGGACGTGGACACCGCCCCCATCATCGCCCAGATCGAGCTGGCCCTGGCGGGCGAGCTCTCGGGCGAGGGCTCGGGCACGTTTTCCACCCAGCCGGCCGCCGCACCGGAGCCCGAGCCGGCCGCCGTCCCGGAGCCCGAGCCGACCCCTGTCGCTTCACAACCCGAGCCCGCCGCCGAGGCGGACGAGACCGAAGGTGCAGATATGAGCCCCGCGTTCCAGCCGGTTCCGGACCCCGATTTCGACGACACCCCCTACGTCCTGACCACGGTCGGGGAAGGGCACCTGGCCGACTTCCTGGAGGAGGCCCACGAGATCATCGAGAACCTCAACCGCTGTCTGCTGGCCCTGGAGGGCGAGGTGGACGGTTCGGACGAGCTGATCAACGACACCTTCCGCTATTTCCACAACCTCAAGGGCAACAGCGGCATCATCGGGTTCAAGGAACTCAATTCCCTGACCCATGAGGCCGAGACCCTGCTCAACCGCGTGCGCAAGGGCGACATGGAGTGCAGCCAGGGCCTCATCGATCTGCTCCTGGGAGCCGTGGACCTCATCGAGGACCTGATTTCCAAGGTGGACCTGGAGACCAACCGCGTCACTCCTGTGGACACCAGCGTCATGGTCCAGTTGCTCCAGAAGGTCACCGAGGACGGCAATGTCGCGGCCGTGCAGGGCCTTCTCTCCTCCGAGAGGGGAGCAGGGGCGTCCGCCGCCGAACCCGCTACGCCCGCCCCGGCCGGGGAGGCTGCGCCCGCCGTTGCGCCCTCGTCGGAGTATGACCCCGAGGATGTGGCCCTCTTCGTCCAGACCATCAAGCAGCAGCTCGAAAGCGCGGCCGTGGCCCTGGGCATGCTGCGCCAGGACGCCGGACAGCCCGAGATCATCGACGGACTGTTCCGGGCCTTTCAGACCATCCAGAATTCCGCCGGATACATGGGCCTGGAAGAGCTCAAGCAGTATGCGGGCCGGACCGTTGGCCTGGTGGACCAGGGCCGCAAGAGCGATATCGATTTCGGCCTGATGCTGGACATCCTGGATCAGGAATTCGCCATTTTGAAGGACATGCTGCTCGAAGCCATCGTCGGGATCGCGGGCGAGCCCCTGGATGACCCCACCGTGAACCTGGCCATTCCGAACGCGGCCCCGGCTGCGGCCAAACCGGCCCCGGCCGCGCCAAAACCGGCGGCCAAACCCGCTCCGGCAGCCTCCGTGACGCCCAAAACGGCTCCCGCGCCCAAGGCGGCGGTCCCGGCCCCGGCCCCGAAACCGGCCGCCGCTCCCGCCGCGCCCAAGCCTTCACCCCAACCCGCACCCAAGCCCGCCGCACCGGCGGCCAGGACGCCCATGTCGAACGCAGCACCCGCAAAGGCCGCTCCGGCCGGGGCTCCGGCCCAGGCGCCGGCGAAGCCCAAGGCCTCCAGCACCATCCGCGTGGACCATCACAAGCTCGACCACCTGATGAACGTCATCGGCGAGCTCATCATCAACCGAAACCGCTACGCCATGCTCGCCCGCGCCCTTGAGGAAGGGCACGAGGAAGTCCATGTGGTCGCCCAGCAACTGACCGAGACGACCTACGCCATGGCCCGCATCTCCGACGACCTGCAGGACACCATCATGAAAGTCCGCATGGTCCCGGTCCAGACGGTCTTTTCCCGGTTCCCGCGCCTGGTGCGCGACCTGAGCCGCAAGAGCGGCAAGCAGGTCGAACTGATCCTGGAAGGCGAGGAGACGGAATTCGACAAGTCCGTGGTCGAGGAGATCGGCGATCCCCTGGTGCACCTGGTGCGCAACGCCGTGGACCACGGCCTGGAGGAAGAGGAGGAGCGCATCGCCGCCGGCAAGAAGCCCAAGGGCCATGTCTGGCTGCGCGCCTACCACAAGGGCAACTCCGTGGCCATTGAGGTCGAGGACGACGGCCGGGGCATGGACCCGGAAAAGCTCAAGCTGGTGGCCATCCGCAAGGGCATCATCTCCCCCGAGGAGGCCAACGCCATGGACGACCGCGAGGCCCTCGACCTCATCTTCGCGCCGGGATTCTCCTCGGCCGAGAAGGTCACGGACATTTCGGGACGCGGCGTGGGCATGGACGTGGTCAAGACCAACATCAAGAACCTCAAGGGCAGCGTGAACACCCAGTCCGAGGTGGGCAAGGGCACCAAGCTGACCCTGACCCTGCCTCTGACCCTGGCCATCATCGATGCGCTCATGGTCCAGGTGGGCGGCGATACCTACGCCATCCCGCTGGACGCGGTATCCGAGACCACCAAGATCGAAACCCACAAGCTCTCGGACGTGAACAACCGCAAGGCCGTCACTCTGCGCGGCGAGGTCCTGGGCGTGGTGGAGCTTTCCGAGCTCCTCGGCATGGAGCAGACCATGGACGAGCGCGACGTGCTGCCCATGGTCGTCATCCAGGACAACGACCGCCGCCTTGGCCTGGTGGTGGACCGCCTCCTGGAGCGCCAGGAGATCGTCATCAAACCGCTCGGCCAGTACCTGAACAACTTCAATCTCAAGGGGCTCTCCGGTGCGACCATCATGGGCGACGGCTCTGTGGTCCTGATTCTGGACCCGCACGAGATTTACGCCCTGTCCACCCAGTTGGGCCGCAGGGAGCCTTCCTCCCAGCCCGCGCTCAGCTCAAAATAGGCTGGCGGAACAACAATGCAAAAGGCCGGGAGGATGTCCTCCCGGCCTTTTTTTGTCAGAATTTCTTGGCTGTTAGAGCATGGACATGAAGTTGACGAACAGGGTCACGCTCAGGGTGTGCATGATCCAGAGCAGGGCCAGGGCCAGAAAACAGAGCCCCTTGAGCCGGAGCGGGGTCTTGCTCCGGGCCACGACGAGCCAGAGCGCGGCGCAGACAAGGCCCAGGACCGCGACGCCCAGCCAGACCCAGCACAGCGGCGTGCCAAGAGTCATGGTCCGGAAGGTCTCGGGCAGTACGGCGAAGAGCCAGCCCTGGCAGACCAGAAAACCGAGCATGGGAATCACCGCCCAGCGGGCGGCCAGGGGCAGGGAGAAATTGTAATAGTCGCGGCCGAAGTCGTCGCGGTTGCGCCGCAGGACCAGGTAGGCGGCGGCCAGCCCGGCCGCGCAGGCCACGGAGAGCAGGGCGTACATGACCGCCAGGGGCAGGGCCATGGGGTGGCCGAAGAGGGAGTCCGCCGCGCCGTCGGGACGGTTGAGCATCAGCTTGGCAGGGACGGCCAGGGCCAGGGCGGTCACCGAGGCCACGGCCGCCAGGAGCCCGAGCGCGATGTGCGCTCCCTTGGCCTGGCGCATGGCCTTCCAGGTGGAGAAATGGATCAGCCCGGCCAGCAGGAAGACGGCGCAGGCCACGGCCGCCTCGATGAATACCGCGCCCGGCGCGATGAGCCGCTCGGCCAGTTGGGGGAAGCGGAAGTAGACCACGGCGCAGGACGCGCCCCAGACCAGGATGAGCAGGACGAGCAGGAGGCGGCCCATGGCCCCGGCCTGCTGACCGAATTTGTCGTAGAAGATGCGTTTTTTCGATTTGGCGGCCAACTCGCCGAGCACCGCGACGACGGGGCTGCCGAAAGCGCCCATGCCGAGCAGGCTGAAAAAGGCGGGGGCCAGCAGCGTGGCCGCAAGCGCCAAGGTTTCCTGGCTGTTCATGACGTGCGTTCTCCGGATTGGATTGGCGGCGGCCTGACGGCCTCCGCGTGGGTTATTTGCCTGAAAAACGCGGCGCGCGCAAGGTGCCGGTTCCAGCAGAAGGAGCACGGATGCACACGATTTCTTGCAAAAAATTCCCTAATCGCCTATCTCTCATGAAACACGTCAATACGAGATGGGAGTTCGCCGCATGTCATATTCGAAGCTCATCCTGCTCGCCGTGACCGCCGCCCTGGTGATGGGCTGCACGGCAGCCAAGCAGGACTCCGCCGCCAAAGCCAGCATCGAGTGGCGCATACAGAGCCTGGAGGAGAGCTTCCTGAACTTCCGCGAGGAGCAGCGGCGGCAGGCGGACAAGTCCGCCGAGGAAAACCAGGCGGTCCAGAAGAAGCTCGACGATATGCAGGCGTCCATCGAGGCCCTCAAAGGCGACGCGGGGGCGGCTCCGGACGACATGGCCGCCGCCCCGGTACAGGGGAAGGAATGGACCAGCGACCTTAAGCCCGACGAAGGCGGCTGGGTCGAGGGCGGGAACGCCCCGGCTCCGGCGCAGGCCGCCCCGGTCCCGGCGGTGGCCCAGAGCGGCGAGGCCAAACCCTGGGCCACGGTGCCCGGCCCGCCGCCCGTGATCCCGGAGCCCAAGGTCGTCGAGCGCGAGAAGCCCGCTCCCGCGTCCAAAGCCGCTCCCAAGCCCGCGCCCGCCCCGGCCAAGGCCGTCGGGCCGCAGGGCATGTACGACGCCGCCTACGCCCGGTACGAGAAGAACGACTTCGAGGGCGCGCGCAAGGCCTTCGACCAGTTCCTCGGCAAGTATCCCAAGAGCAGCCTTGTGCCCAACGCCCTTTATTGGAAGGGCGAAACCTATTACTCTCAGAAGAATTACCCCCAGGCCATCCTGGCCTTCAAGGAGGTCACCGGCCGTTTCCCCAAGCACGACAAGGCTGCGGCGGCCCTGCTCAAGATCGGCATGTCCTACGACCGCGTGGGCGACCAGGACAACGCCATTTTCTACTTGCGGGCCCTGATTGAAGATTTCCCAGGCTCCACCCCCGCCGTTCTCGGCCGCAAGGAGCTGACCCGGCTGGGCGGTTAGCCCGGCCAAGCCCCGACGGGCCGGAATCGCAGCGCTTCCAGCCCGGCCGGACCGGTCCGCAGCATGGATTTCCAGAAAGAACACTTCGCCTGCCTCGCCCTGAAGCACACGCCGGGTCTCGGGCATCGGTCCTGCCGACGTCTGGTTGACCATTTCCCCAGTGTCTATGAGGCGTTGCGCGGATATGCGTCCTGGCCCGGCCTGGAGATCGAGTTCCGCTCCCTCAAGCGGATTCTCACGGCGTGCCGGGCGGAGGCGTGGCGCGGGGAGGCCGAGGCCGAATACCACAAGGCCAGGGAGGCGGGCATGGCGGTCGTCACCTGGTTTGACCCCGCCTATCCCGCCGCGTTGCGCGACCTGGACGACCCGCCGCTTCTGCTGTACGTGCAGGGGGACCTGAGCCTGCTGCACAACCCCTCGCTGGCCGTGGTCGGCGCGCGCGACTGCACCTCCATGGGGCTCGACGCGGCCCGCCGGATCAGCGGCCAGCTCTCCCGCATCGGGATCACGGTCATTTCCGGCCTGGCCCTGGGCATTGATCGCCAGGCGCATCTTGGCGGACTGTCAGGATTGGGCTCCTCCATCGCCGTCCTCGGCTGCGGGCTGGACGCGGACTATCCTCAGGGCAACCGCGACGTCCGCGCCGTCCTGGAACGCAAGGGGCTGGTGGTCACCGAGTTCGGGCCGGGCGTCGGTCCCCGGGCCGAGCATTTCCCGTTTCGCAACCGGATCATCAGCGGGCTTTCCCTGGGCGTGCTGGTGGCCGAGGCCGCCCACAACAGCGGCAGCCTGATCACCGCCCGACTGGCCGGGGAGCAGGGCCGGGACGTCTTCGCCCTGCCTGGGCCCCTGGGCAGCCCGACCTTCACCGGCTGCCACCGGCTCATCAAGCAGGGGGCCTCCCTGGTGGAGTCGGCGGCCGACATCGTGGAGATCCTGCGTTACGATTTCGCCCGCCAGTTGGAGGGCGTGCCCGATCCCGTCCCGGACGGGGAGATCGAGGCGGGGGCGGGCGTCGACCCCGTGGCGGAGGACGCTTTCGGGGCCGAAGCCGCGCCTGAAAAGCGCGAGGCGCCGTCCGTCCCGGCCGCGAAACCGGCGGAGAGGCCCGCCGGCTCGGTCCGGTCCAGGCGGAAGCGGTCGGCCGCGCTGGAGCGTGAGGCCGCAAGCCTGGATGGGGAGGAAAGAGCGGTAATGGATTTACTCGAAGGTGCCGAAAGGATGCACATCGACGTCCTTGGCCGGGAGCTGGGCTGGCCCGCCCACCGGGTGAGCAGGATTTTGATATTGCTTGAAATGCGTGGACTTATCCAGCAGATGCCCGGCATGTGGTATCTGGCCAAGGAAGATTGATCGCAAGGAGACGACATGGATTGGAAATTGTTGGCGACCACCTTTGGAACGCTGTTCGTGGCCGAGTTGGGCGACAAGACGCAGCTCGCCTGTATGCTCATGACGGCCAAGACGCAGAAGCCCTGGACGGTGTTCCTGGGGTCCTCGCTGGCCCTGGTGCTGGTCAGCTTTCTCGGGGTGATGTTCGCCCAGTTCATCTGCCAGTACGTGCCCACGGACGTCATCAAGAAGGTGGCGGCCGTGGCCTTTGTGGTCATGGGGTGCCTTATCTTCTTTGACAAGATATGACCTTGAACCCGCGTCGGGACGTGTGTAGATTGCCTATTTGAACAGAATGCGGCGGACGTAATCGTTTTTCGGGCGGCGGACGAATGCAGAAGATACCCATTGATCTTGCCAGGCCGGGCATGAAACTGGCCAGGGCCGTGACCAGGGAAAACGGCATGACCATCATGGCCGAGGGCATGGAACTGACCGAGAGCCTCATCTCGCGCCTGGAGAACATGAAGGTCGACCGCATCACGGTGCAGGGCAATCCCGTGGACATGGGCGGCGCTGGGGCCGGCACGGTCTATGCCGAGCGCATCAAGCGGCTCGACCACCTCTTCCGCCGTTACGGGGGGGACAAGTGGATGATGCGGGTCAAGGACCGCATGGCCCAGTATTTCCGGATCAAGGCGGCGGCCCAGGAGGCCCGGCGCAAGGCCATGGAGGCCTTGGACGCCGAACCCGGGGACGGCGCGAACGGCGCCAACGGCGGGAATGGGCAATAGCCATGGCGGAAGATCTCAAAACAAGCGTCAAGGGAGAGATTCTCTCGGTCAAGGACCTGCCGACGTTGCCCCACGTCCTGGAGGAGGTGACCAAGCTCGTTGAGGACCCGGACGCCTCCAGCGACGCCATCGCCAAGGTCATCGCCACGGACCAGGTCCTTTCGGCCAAGGTCCTCAAGATGGTCAACTCGCCCATCTACGGGTTCCCCGGCCGGATCAGCTCCATCCAGCACGCCCTGGTCCTCCTCGGTTTCAACGTCATCCGGGGCATCATCATCTCCACCTCGGTCTTCGACATGATGGAGCAGAACATGAAGGGGCTGTGGGAGCACAGCCTGGGCTGCGCCACGGCCTGCAACATCATCGCCCGCCGGGCCGGGTTCGAGGACCCGGAGGAATACGCCGTGGCCGGGCTGCTCCACGACCTGGGCAAGGTGGTCACGGCCGTGCAGTTGCCGGACCTGCACAGGACCGTGCTGGAGACGGTGAAGGCCAAGGACCTGACCTACTTCCAGGCGGAGAAGGACGTCATGGGCTTCGGGCACGACCGCATCAACGCCTGGCTCGCCCGGCACTGGGGGCTGCCGCCCAACATCCGCGAGGCCATGGCCCGCCATCATGCGCCGCAGTTGGCCCAGTTCTACAAGCCCATGTCCTGCGTGGTCCATATCGGCAATTTCCTGGTGCGGCTCTTCGAGTTCGGCAACTCCGGGGACGACCAGACGTCCTATCTGCGTCCGGAGGCGCTCATGGAACTGAAGCTCAAGATGTCCGACCTGGACCGGGTCATGGACGAAATGGCCGACCAGTTCCTCGAAGTGTCCGACGTGACCTTCTAGCCGGGGCGGTGCAACGCCCGGCGGAAACGGCGTCCCCCATTGCGCCGGGCCCCTTTCCGCGCCATTGATGCCCTCTTTCAATGGTTGACTGGGCAACCGGCCATGTTTATTGTGCGAACTGTCAATATTGCAGCCGATATCGGTCAGGATGTGTAAAGACCCAGCACGTTGATCCGTCCGGGGTGGAACAGTCAATGGGGCAGGCGGTGCGCCTTGCCTTTTCCCTCCGTTCGCATCCAGGCGACCGACCGGCATCACTATCTTTTTTCAGAGAGGGGATTTTATGTTTTCCTATTTTCGCAGGCGGTTGTCTTTAAAACTGCTTGTTCCGCTGTGCCTGGTGATTGTGGCCGGCGTCGGGGGGCTCGTTTGGGTGGTGACCGATTCCACCCTTGTCCAGGCCGGGGACAGCGCCATGCAGACGGCCAAGGGACAGGCCGTTTCCAGCGCCAGCGCACTGGCCGTTTTCATCCAGGATCAGGTGGTCATGGCCGAGGTGCTGGCCCAGCAGCCGTCCATGATGTCCGCGGTCAAGGGATCGCCCTGGATGGCCCAGGCGGCCTGCGGCAAGATCGTCAAGGCCAATCCCAACCTCTGGGGTCTCGCGGTCTTCGACAAGACCGGCAAGGTGGTGACCGGGGCCAATGCTGACGGCGCGGAGCTCAAGGGCATGGATTTCAGCGCCAACGAGTACGTGAAGAAGGTCCTGTCCGGCGAGGGCGAGAAGGTCGTCGATTCCTCCGTGCACAAGCCGGACTACGCCAAGTCGCGCATCTTCGCCATCGGCGTGCCCATCAAGAGCATGTCCGGCGACGTGGTGGGCGGCATCGTTCTCTTCGCCTCCTGGGACGCCTACATCCGGCAGTTCGTCGAGCACGTCAAGATCGGCAGGACCGGCTATGGTTTCGTCCTGGATCGCGAGGGCCGCTTCATCCACCATCCCGACGCAAAGCTTTTCGGCAAGAGCGCCGAAGGCCTGGATTTCATCAGCCAGGCCCTGGCCGAGAAAAAGACCGAGGTGCGGTATGACTGGAACGGCCAGGAAAAGCTCATGGCCATCGCCACGGACCCGTTTTCCGGTTGGACCGTCTGCATGAGCGTCGTGGCCGAGGACATCGTCTCCACGGCCAGGGAGCAGGCCCTGTTGATGGAGATCATCGGCGGCGGCCTGATCGTGGTGGTCATAGCCCTGTTGCTTTTCATGCTGCGCGTTTTCGTCTTCACGCCCATCCGCAGGACCATGGCCATGGCCGACGAGACGGCGCGCGGCGACCTTGAGCGGGTCTACGAGGTCCGCGACGGCGACGAGATCGCACGGTTGCAGGGCGCCCTCATCAATATCCGGCGCACGGTCCGCGCCCTGACACAGGATTTCGCCGAGGTGGCGGGCAAGATCGAGCAGGGCTACCTGCTGGCGCGCGGCAGGGCCGATGGGTGCGAGGGCGAGTTCGCCCGGCTCATCGAGAATACCAATTACATGCTCGGCGGGTTGGTCAACCTGCTCGACGAGCTGCCGTTGCCGCTCATGGCCATCTCCCCGGAGCACACCATCCGCTACATCAACAAGGCCGGGGCCGCGGCGGGCGACGTCGCCGCCGCCTCGTTGCTGGACACCACCTGCTCCGCCCATTTCCGCACGGGCGACTGCAAGGGCGGCAACTGCGCCTGCGAGAAGGCCATGCGGGGCAAGGAGATGGTCTTTTCCAGGACCCAGGCCCACCCCGGCGGGGGCGAGATGGAGATGGACTACTTCGGCATGCCGCTCCTCGACAGCGAGGGCAACGTCCTCGGCGCCATGAAGGTCGTCATGGACCAGACCGAGATTCGCCGCGCCCAGAAGCGCATGCAGGAGACGGCCGACCAGGCGGACCAGGTGGCGACCATGCTTTCCGCCGCGTCCCAGGAACTGACCGCCCAGGTGGGGGAGACCTCCTCGGGCGCGCAAAAACAGAAGGTCATGACCGAGGAGGCCGCCACGGCCATGGAGCAGATGAACGCCACCATCGTGGAGATCGCCCGCAACGCCTCCGAGGCGGCCCACAGCGCCGAGCTCATGCGCGGCAATGCGGGCAAGGGCGGCGAGGTGGTCTCGGCCGTGGTCGATTCCATCGAGACCCTGCGCGGCCGCGCCCGGAAGGTGGACGAGAACATCCGCAAGCTCGGCGGCGAGGTGGAGGCCATCGGCGCCATCATGACCGTCATCACTGACATCGCCGACCAGACCAACCTCCTGGCGCTGAACGCGGCCATCGAGGCGGCCCGTGCGGGCGACGCGGGCCGGGGCTTCGCCGTGGTTGCCGACGAGGTGCGCAAGCTGGCCGAAAAGACCATGGCCGCCACCCAGGAGGTGGGCGACGCCATCCAGGGCGTCCAGAACGGCACCCGCCGCAACCTGGAGGCCTTCCAGAGCGCCACCGAGGCCATTGACGAATCCACCCGCCTGGCCTCCCAGGCTGGCGAGGCCCTGACGGACATCCAGGAAATGGCCCGGGTGGCCGACGACCAGATCCGCAACATCGCCACCGCCTCCGAGGAGCAGGCCGCCACCACCAGCCAGCTCAGCCACAACGTGGACGAGGTCAACGTGGTCTCCGACGGCATCGTCGGCGCCATGACCGAGTCCACCACCGCCGTGGCGGAAGTGGCCCGGCTGGCCGAAGACCTCAAGCAGATCATCACCCGCATCGGCGGGAATCGCGGCTGATCCCACCGGGATCGCTGCCGGAAATGACGATAAAACCCCCTTCGGGCCATCCGGTCCGGAGGGGGTTCCGCTTTGACCTCCCGGCCGGGTGGTGCTAGATGTGGTCCATGAGCCAGGCCCCCGCACCCTCCCTGTTCCAGCGCAAACAGACCGCGTTCCTCCTCTCCCCGGACAAGCCCTTCGCCGAGATGCTGCGGTCGCTGTGGCCGCCGGAGGTCATCGAGTTCCGGGTCTTCGAGGTCGGCGTCACGGCCATCGAGCATCTGTTCAATGATCCCCCGGACCTGCTGCTGGTGGACAACCGGCTGAAGGACATCTCGGGCCGCGAGGTGGCCAACCTGGTCAAGAGCGAGAACGTCTACCGTCAGCTTCCGGTGGTCATGTGCGTCGATCCCATCGACGTGGAGACCCCGTGGAACTGGAACGAGGTCGAGATCGACGACTTCCTTGTGCGTCCCTTCAACCCCTCGGAGGTGCGCGACCGCATCAACCTCACCCTGTGCCGGGCCATGCGCGCCCTGGACGCCAACCCGCTCTCCAAGCTGCCGGGCAACACCTCCATCATCCAGCGCATCCAGCAGCTCGTGGACAGCCGGGCGGACTTCGCCCTGGCCTACTGCGACCTGGACTACTTCAAGTCCTACAACGACAAGTACGGGTTCTCGCGCGGCGATGAGGTGCTGATGATGTCCGCCCGCATTATCGTCAACACCATCCGCAGTTACCAGGGCGGGCTGAGCTTCGTGGGCCACGTGGGCGGCGACGACTTCGTCTTCATGTTGCCGCCGGACACGGTGGAGGAGGCGTGCAAGCGCATCATCAAGGCCTTCGACGAGATCGTGCCCCATTTCTACGACCCCGAGGACCGGGCGCGGGGGAACATCACCTCCGTGGACCGCGAGGGCAACACCAAGGTCTTCCCGCTCATGGCCATCTCCATCGCCGTGGTGGTCAACACCGAAGGGCGGCTCAGGCACTACGGCGAGGTTTCGTCCATCGCCATGGGCCTCAAGAAGAAGGCCAAGGAAAATCCCAAGAGCAGTTATGTCATCGACCGTCGGCAAGCGTGACGAATCCGGCGGCTACGTCCGGGGGTTCCTGGCCCATCTTTCGGTGGAGAAGGGGTATTCCGACGCCACGGTCCGGGCCTACGGCACGGACCTGGAGCAGTTCGACGAATACCTGGCGCGGGTGAAGGGCTCCCTGGAGAAGCCGGGCCGGATCACGCGCGACCACGTGCGCGGCTTCATGGCCGAGATGCACCGCCAGGCCCTGTCCAAGACTTCCATGGGCCGCAAGCTCTCCAGTCTGCGCGCCTTTTTCAAGTACCTGATGCGGCACAAGGTCGTGGCCAAGGACCCCATGTTCGGCCTGCACAATCCCAAGCAGGAGAAGCGCAACCCCCAGGCGCTCAACGTGGACCAGGCCGTGTCCCTTATGGAGGCGGCCGTGGAGCCCGATCCCGAGGGGCTGCGCGACATCGCCCTGGCCGAGGTCCTCTACGGCTCGGGCCTGCGCATCAGCGAGGCCCTGGACCTCGACCTGAACGACGTGGACTCCGACCTCATCCGGGTCACCGGCAAGGGGAGCAAGGAGCGCATCGTGCCGCTCAGCGACATGGCCGTGAAGCGGCTGCGGCGCTACATGGAGCAGCGCCACGCCCTGCTGGGGGACGACTATTCGGAGCAGGCCCTGTTCCTGGGCTCGCGCACGGGCGCGCGCCTCAACCGGCGGCAGGCCAACCGTATTGTGGAGCGGCTGGCCAAGCTGGCCGGGCTGCCCACGGACGTGCATCCGCACATGCTGCGCCACAGCTTCGCCACCCACCTGCTGGAGGCCGGGGCGGACCTGCGCAGCGTCCAGGAGCTCCTGGGCCACGAGCGGCTGACCACGACCCAGCGCTATACGCATCTGGACATGCAGCGCCTCATGCAGGTATACGACCGGGCGCACCCGAGGTCCAAAGACGACGCGGACCCGGAATCCTGACAACCCATCCCACGGAGCCAAGCCATGGAAAATCCCCTGGTCCTGCTGGAAACCCCGGCGGGCGAGATTCTGATCGAACTGTTTCCGGACAAGGCGCCGGAGACCGTCGCCAACTTTCTCAAGTACGTGGACGACGAATTCTACGACGGCACCCTGTTCCATCGGGTCATCCGCGACTTCATGATCCAGTGCGGCGGCCTGACCTTCTCCATGCAGGAGAAGGACCACCGCGACCCCATCAGGAACGAGGCGGGCAACGGCCTGAAGAACGTCAAGGGGAGCGTGGCCATGGCCCGCACCGGCGATCCGCACAGCGCGGCCGCCCAGTTCTACATCAACGTGGCCGACAACCCGGACCTGGATCACACCGGCGAGAGCGACGAGGAGTTCGGCTACTGCGTCTTCGGCGAGGTGGCGGACGGCATGGACGTGGCGCTGAAGATCAGCAAGTCCAAGACCCGCAGCTACCAGGGCTTCGACGACGTGCCGGTGGACCCGGTCTCCATCATCTCCGCCCGCCGTTTCGAGTAGGGCGGCGGAACAAGGACGAAAAAAAGGCCTCCGCATGGAGGCCTTTTCATTTACTTGCTTTCGTCGGTTCCCCGGAACCGTTCGAACTCGTCCTTGAGGGAGTTCACCAGTTCCTTGACCGTGACGATCTTGTCCACCAGGTAGGCGTTGGCCCCGGCGAAGGCGAAGCCGTTCTTGAGCTTGCCCCGGTAGGCGTTGACCAGAGCCTGGGCGATGCAATAGGGCGATTTTTCGGCTTGGCAGCTATGCAGGCATTTGTAGATGCACTTCTTGGGCTTTTTCAGGCCGGTGGAGACGGCGTCGAGGAAGGCGTTCTTGAGCGCGCGGCCGGGCATGCCCACCGGGCTCTTGATGATGGTCACGTCGTCCTTGGTGGCGTTGATGTATGCGCGCTTGAAGGCCTCGTCCGCGTCGCACTCCTCGGTGGCCACGAAACGGGTGCCCATCTGCACGCCGGACGCGCCCAGCTCCAGGAAGCGGGCGATGTCCTCGCCGGTGTAGACGCCGCCGGCCGCGATGACCGGGATGTCCTTGATGTGCTTCTCGCGATACGGGGTCACCGCTTCGATGACGTCGGCCACGATGCGCTCAAGCTGGTATTCCGGCTGGTCGAGCTGCTCGGGCTTGAAGCCGAGGTGCCCGCCCGCCTTGGGGCCTTCGACCACGAAGCCGTCGGGCAGGTAGTCGTACTTGCCCGTCCACTTGCGGCAGAGGATGGAGGCGGCCCGGCCCGAGGAGACGATGGGCACCAGCTTGGTGCGCAGCTCCTTCCCGAGCTCGGTCTTCATCTCGCGCAGGTAGCCCGGCAGGTCCAGGGGCAGACCCGCGCCGGAGATGATGAGGTCCACGCCCTCGCGGATGGAGGTGCGGACCATGTCGCTGTAGTTGGTCAGTGCGCACATGATGTTCACGCCGAGCAGGCCGTCGGTCATCTTGGCCCGTGCCTTGCGGATCTCCTCGATGAGGCCGCGGCGGTCCGCGCCCTCGGGGTCCTTGGCCCGGTGCGGGTCGCGCATGCCGATCATGGAGGTGGCGATGACGCCGATGCCGCCCTCGTTGGCCACGGCGCTGGCCAGGCCGGAAAGGGAAATGCCCACGCCCATGCCGCCCTGGATGATGGGCAGCCTGGCGGTGAGGTCACCGAAGGAAAGGGTGGGGAGTTTCATTTTGCAATACCTCGTGCAGGAAAGAATAGTAGTCCTTTGCGCCCCTTTTGGGGCCAAGTCAAGGCAAACAGCGGTTTTAACGTATCGTCATGACAATATGACGTATTTTTCCACCACCATTTCGGCGAAGGCCAGGGAGCTGGTGAAGGCCGGGGAGATGGAGTTGAGGACGTGGACGGTGTTGCCTTCCTTCTGGACCAGGAAATCCATGACCAGCTCATGGTTGCGGATGTCCACCAGTTGGGGGCGGATGCCCGCCTTGTCGCAGGGGATGAAGTCGTTCGGGGTGATGTGGCGCACCAGTTTTTCCGCGTCGCGGTAGAAGTATTTGAAGAGGTACTTGCGGGGTTCCTCCAGGGCCACGGCGCGGAATTTCGGGTTTTGGATGAAGAGCTCGGCGTCGCGCAGGAGGATGGCCGCGAACTCGGAATCGACGCCTTTCAGGATGCCGTAGTTCTCTCGTCCCAGCGCCGGGATGGCCGTGGGGCCGACATAGACGTCGCCGTGCACGGACCGGGTGAAGTGGACGCCGAGGAACGGGTTGCGGATGTTGGGCACCGGGTAGATGGAGCCCTTGATCTTGTCGGCCGCCGGTTTCTTGAGCTTGTGGTAGATGCCCTTGAAGGGCAGGAGCCGGTAGTCCTTGGCCAGGCCGAAGGCCTGGGCCACGCGGTCGCTGTAGGCCCCGGCCGCGTTGATGAACAGGGAATAGCCGATCTCTCCCTGGCTGGTCGTCACCTTGTTCCGCCCGGCAGAAAGGAACCGGGTGTTGAAGAAGAAGCGGACCTTGCCCGAGGTCTCCAGCTCCTCGCGCATGGCGGCCAGGATGGCCTTCGGATCGACCACGGCGGTGAGCGGGGAGTGCAGGGCGCGCTCCACGGTCTTCGCGTTGGGTTCGAGCTCGGCCAGTTGCCGCTGGTCGAGCATGTGGACCACGGCCCCGTTGGCCTCGGCCCGCCGCTTGAGCTCGTCCAGGGTCGGCAGCTCGGATTCGTCGCGGGCCACCACGACCTTGCCCGAGGTGAAGAGGGGCAGGCCGCGCTCCTGGCAGTAGGCCTGCATGCGCTTGTTGCCCTTCAGGCACATCTTGGCCTTCATGGTGCCGGGATCATAATAGATTCCCGCATGGAGCACGCCGCTGTTGCGGCCCGAGGCATGGCGGCCGGGCCGGTCTTCTTTCTCGAAGATGATGATGTCCCTCGCGCCCCGGCCGAGCAGCTCTCGGGCGATGGTCATGCCGACGATGCCCGCGCCGCAGATGACGATTTCGGCGTTGTACATGAGCTACTCCTTGGCGAGCAGGGCCAGGCCGCTCGCCGGGTCGGTCCGGCGCAGCATGCCGGAGTCCAGGATTTCCAGGATGACGACCTCGCCCACCAGCCAAACGTCCAGGCCGGGGCGGATGCACCCGGCGTGGGTGCGGCCCTCGCGGCCCAGGGCGGCGTGCATGTGCAGCACGGGCGCGCCCGATTCGTCGGAAAAGATGGTCCCCACGGCGGCCGCCTCGTGGGCCCCGGTGATGGGAAGGAGGATGGGGTCGATGACCGGGGAGCCGTCGTCCCTGGGGCCGACCACGATGTCGCCTCCGCCGATGCCGCCCAGCAGGGCGCAGAAGGCGGATTTTATGCCCTTTTGCCGGGCGAATTCCTCGATGGCGTCCGGCACGCGCTCGCCGGTCTCCAGCCGCAGGGTGAAGACGCGGCCGATGCTTCCTTCGCTGTATTGCATGATGATTCCCTTTAGGCCCCGCAGGGGGCCTTGAAGTCGCAGTATTGGCAGTGGCGTCCGGGGTTCGGCTCGAAGCGGGGGGCCGCCAGCAGGCGGCCGACCAGGAAGCCGATCAGGTCGGGAATGTTGGCCGCAAGGGCGCGTTTCCGGTCTCCGTCGTCCGTCCCGTCGCCGAAAAGGTACTTGGTCTCCCCGTCCTTGGCAAGGAGCACCAGCCCGGCGTCGCGCGGAACGTCCCGCCCGCACAGGCCGTAGAGATGCAGGTAGGCGGGCAGTTGGATGGAGCCCAGGGAGTCGCGCAGGTCGCGCAGCAGCAGGCGTTCCCCGGTCTCGTCCGGGTCGCCGCGCATCCGGGCCCACAGGTCGTCGTCGCGCCAGAGCGACGCCTTGGGCAGGGGGGCGCCGCCGGTCTTGTAGTCCAGGACGAGGATGCCCTCCGCGCGCTGCTCGATGCGGTCCAGCTTGCCCTTGAAGGGGATGGCCAGGCCGTCGACGTCGAGGATCGCGTCCAGCTCCCGCTCCAGCCCGAGGAGGGTGGCCGGTTCCTGGGCCTCCACGAAGCGGGCCAGGCGGCGTCGGCCGGATTCGGCCAGGGCCAGCCGGGTGTCGAGCGGCAGGGCGCGGAAATCCCCGCTCGCCTCCAGCCGCTCGCGGAAAAGGTCCAGGAGGGGCAGCGGGTCCATGTCCGGGCCCACGCGCAGGCCGAGGCGCGGCTCGAAGTAATCGTGCAGGGCGTCGTGGACCAGGGTGCCGAACGCGCCCCGGTCGCCTTCCTCCTCCACCCTGGCCAGGGGCCGGACGCCGGAGAGATAGCTGTAGAAGAACTGTTTGGGGCAGGCCAGGTAGCGGTCCAGCGACGAGGGCGACAGTCCGTGCTCGCGGAGTTTTTTTCGCAGGCTGTCGCGGATGGCGTCCGTGACGCCGATGGCCGGGGCGTCGGCGCGCAGCGCGCCCGATTTGAAGG
>NZ_JAQUWN010000121.1 GCF_028692895.1 Pseudodesulfovibrio sp. | reverse complement strand
TGCCCCCGGAGGTGCAGGGCATGGTGGCCGACCGCCAGAAGGCGCGCGACGCCAAGGATTTCGCCCTGTCCGACGAGCTGCGCGAACGCATGGCCGCCGCAGGCTACCGGGTGGAGGACACCGCCGGGGCCCCGAGGGTGTTCCGGGCGTAGCCCAGGCTGAATCTTATGAGAAAAAGCCCCGGTCGCTGGCGCGGCCGGGGCTTCTTTTTGCGTGAACCGGGCGGGGGATTAGCCCTTGCTCGGCTTGTACGGCTTGCGGAAGGGCTTGCCGTCCCGCTTGGGCGGGCCGGACTTGCGGAATTCGTGGCGGAAGGGCGGCTTCTTTTCGAACTTGCCGCGCGAGACGAGCAGGTTGCCGTCGCGGTCCCTGACCCGTTCCATGACCCGCTCGGCGTCGGCCATGGGCACGGTGAAGGTGGTTCGGGTCCCCTGGACCCTGACGTGCTGGATGGCGAAGGGCTTGATTTTCGCTGCGCGGCACACGAACTCCACGAACTGCGGGGGGGTCATGCCGTCCACGCGGCCCAGGGCGCAGACAAGGTCGGCCCGGCCGTTGCCCGCGCCGGGCTTGGGCGCGGGGCTTATCTCGCGGTAGCTCGACTCCACCAGTTCGTCGCCGAAGGCGTTGCGCAGCAGGGCGGCCACGACCTCGACCGGGTCCTTCTCGGCCATCAGCTCGCGGGCCATGTCGTCGTAGGCGTCGAAGGACTCCTCGGCCATGATCGTTTCCAGCTTGTCCATCATCCGCCGCTTCTTGGAGAAGATCACGTCCCGGATGCGCGGCAGCGGGGCCTTGGCGATGTCGATGCCCGCGCCGCGCGTGATGAACATCAGCTTGCGGAACTCGCCGGGGGCGATGAGAGTGACGGCCATGCCCTCCTTGCCCGCGCGGCCGGTGCGGCCGGTGCGGTGGACGAAGGTGGCCGGGTCCTGGGGCAGGGCGTAGTTGACCACGTGGGTCAGGTCCGGGACGTCGATGCCGCGCGCGGCCACGTCCGTGGCCACCAGGATGGTGGCCCGGCGGGAGCGAAACTTGGCCAGGATCTCCTCGCGCCGGGGCTGGGAGAGGTCGCCGTGGATGGGCTCGGCCGGGTAGCCGCGCTCGTTCAGCTTTTCGGCCACCTGGTCCGCGTCGGCCCGGGTGCGGGTGAAGACCAGGCCGTAGAACTCGGGCTGGGCGTCGATGACCCGGCACAGGGCCTCGAACCGGTCGGCGTCGTCGATCTCGTGGAAGACGTGGCGGGTCAGTTGGGCGTCGGCCCGCTCGTCCTCCACGCGCACGGTCTCGAAGTCGCCCATGAATTCGGCGGCGATGCGCATGACCTCGCGCGGCATGGTGGCCGAGAAGAGCAGGGTGCGGCGGTCGGGGTTGGCGGCCATGAGGATCTCGCGCACGTCGTCGATGAAGCCCATGTTGCACATCTCGTCCGCCTCGTCGAGGACCACGAAATCCAGCCGGTCGAGGCGCAGGGTGCCCCGGCTCAGGTGGTCCATGATCCGGCCGGGGGTGCCGACCACCACGTCCACGCCGCGCTTGAGGGCGGCGAACTGCTGGCGGATGTCCTGGCCGCCGTAGACCGGCAGGACGCGGACGCGTTTCTCCCCCTTGAGGGAGTTGATTTCCTCGGCCACCTGGATGGCCAGCTCGCGGGTGGGGGCCAGGACCAGGGCCTGGACGTGGCCGCAGTTTTCGCTGGCGACCTCCACGATGGGCAGGGCGAAGGCCGCCGTCTTGCCGGTGCCGGTGCGGGCCTGGCCCACGATGTCGATGGCGCCCGAGAGGAGCAGGGGGATGGTCCGCTCCTGGATGGGCGTGGGATTGGCGAAGCCCTTGGCGTCAAGGGCGGCCAGGGTCGGCGCGGAGAGGCCGAGATCCTGAAAGGTAGTCATGAAAAGCCTTGTGGTAAAAAGGGAACGCGCGACGGGACGGGCGCGGACGCAAACAGCCGTTCCCGCGCACGCACTGGGGCGCGGGAACCTCGTATATGGCACCGGGCTCCCGATCCGGCAACGGAACGGGAGAAAAAATAACGTCTAGCGGGGGCGGAAGGTGATGCGGCCGCGAGTGAGGTCGTAGGGCGACAGCTCGACGGTCACGGTGTCGCCGGGCATGACGCGGATGCGGAACTTGCGCATCTTTCCGGAGATGTGGGCCAGGACGGTGTGCCCGTTTTCGAGTTCAACGCGGAACATGGCGTTGGGCAGGGCTTCCTCGACGGTGCCCTGGACGGTAATTCCTTCTTCTTTTGCCATAAGCTGGGAAAACTCCTCTTGTGTTTTGCAGACGGGAAAAGCCCGCCCTTTCGGGCGGGCTCGACTATGCCTTGTCTGGAAACGTCTCCGCTACCAGCGGGGACGTTCGGGACGGGGGCGGGCCTCGTTGACCTTGAGGTTGCGGCCGCCGAAGCTGCTGCCGTCCAGGTTCTCGATGGCTTCGAGCGCGCCCTGGTCTTCCATTTCCACGAAACCGAAGCCGCGCGGACGGCCGGTTTCGCGATCGTTGATCAGTTTGACAGAGTAGACTTCGCCGTAGGTTTCAAACGCGGCGCGGATGTCCTCTTCCGTAGCACTCCAGGGCAGGTTGCCCACATAGATGTTCTTGGCCATTTCGAAAAAAACTCCAGAAATTAAAAAAAGATGTAACAATTGGCGGTGCCCCGCCCAGGTGAAACAAAGAGGATTGAACCGAACGCGCGAGCTTCCCTTTCAAACTGCAATTTGCCCACCGATCGCCAGCGCAGACCGGCGGTTACCGGTATCGTCCCCGTGGACGTCGCCGACTACTTTAGTCAGTTCGCCTTACGCCGCCGCGTCTCCCGCGTCAAGGGAAAAATGTGTGCCTGTATACCGGATTCCCCTAGATCATAGCCTCCATATCGGCGAAAAAAACGTCCGGGTCGTAGAGGCCGGGATGGGCCTCGCCAAAGGCCGCCATGCCCTCGAAAAAGGCGTCCCAGCCGTTCAGTTCCAGGACTTTTTTGTTGTCCACGAACACCTTGAAGATGGTGCCGCACGGGCACTTGGTCAGGTTGATCTCGAACTTGCCCGCCGGGGTCAGCTCGGTCCAGTAGGCGGACCAGGCGGTCTCGTCCCCTTCGGTTTTCTTGTATTTTTCGAAAAAGGCCTCGAAGATGCGCTCGATGTCGGCTCGCTGCATGGAATACCTGCCTTGGCTGAGGGTTTGGTGCCAGTATGCACCAAGCCGGGGCCGGAGCCAAGGGGAGCCATTGCCCCGGCCATTGTTTTCGGGTATCCCCAAGGAGAGATAATCCATGATTGACCGGGAGATGCGCATGTCCCTCATCGCCAGTTGGTCCATGCCCCCGGCCAGGGGGAGCGTGAACATCGTCAACGCGGGCATCGAGGCCTTTTTCCGGGCCAACGGGTTCGCGCGGAAGCATTGCCTCCGGTTTCAGGCGTGCGTGGAGGGCGTCTGCAACTATTGCATGGGCAATATCCGGGAGCGGGGCGAGGGCGAGGACGTCCACATCCACCTCTACTGGGAGGAGCGCACCCTCCGGGTCCTGGTCATGCATCACGGCCCGGGCGGGGAGTGGGACCACGTCCTGGACGGGCGGCGCCGGGGCAAGGTGCGGCGCACCAGCTTCGACGCCATGGGGTTGTTCATCGCCGACGAGCTGGCGGAGGGCCTGGTCTTCCGCAGCCAGTACGACGTGGTGGCGGGCCGGACGGTCCGGGAATACGAATTCGCCTACGCCCTCGACCAGGGGGCCGAAGCGGCGGTGGAAGGAGCTTGATCGGCCCGCTTCCTGGCGGGGGCGGGGGCTTTGGAGGCGGAGCCGTGAACGGGGAATGCGAAGTGATGGGAGTCTACTCCCACAGCACCAGATATGAATATCGGCCGGGGGACGAGGGCTCCCGCTACCTGAACAGCACTTTCTGGTTCGTGCGCAAGCGCGACGACGAGGTGTACGAGGTCCGCCCCCTGGACGGCGACCACATCCCCTCCGGGGTGGTCCGGCTGGTGCCCAAGGCCGATTTTCTCAAGTATTACACACCGGAACTTTCCTACTACCAGACGCATCCCCTGCCGTGCCTGCTCTCCCTCCAGGAGAAGGTCCGGGGGGGCCGCCGCCTGTTCAACGCCGACCGGCTGGACAAGGCGGAGCGCGCCTTCATCGACGCGGTCATGGCCCCGGACCGTGAGGCGGGCGAGGCGGACGAACTGGCCGAAGTCTACGCCGACCAGCGCCATTTCACCCGGTTGCGCGACATGGTGGAGCGGCTGCTCAACACCGACGAGGAGTTTCGCGAGGCCGAGCGCCACCGCTTCAACGAGTTCGGCATCGACCTGCGCAAACAGTCCCGCTACGACGACTCCATCCGCTACTACACCAAGGCCCTCGAAGTGAACGAGAGCGACGAGAACCTGCACTTCAACATCGCCCGCGCCTATCACGGCAAGGGGCGTTTCGACGACTGCCGCCGCCACCTGGAGCGCGCCCTGGCCCTGAATCCGGACATGGAGGAGGCCAAGGGATTTTTGCGCGCCCTGGACGTCGAGCAGGCCGAGCGCGACATCCGGGCGGGCAGGCCCGTGCGCAGCACCGGACGCAAGCCCGCCCCGGCCGGGTCCAAAATGTACGACCTGAAATTCTAGGCGCACGTCGCCAGCGGCAGCCCGCCGGGGAACGCCTCGCCGGCGGGGCGTCTCCGACGGCCAAAGAACCTCTTGAAAGAGGTTCTCTGGACTCTCCAGAACTTTTTGGCTCCGCTTCGCGGGGCGGATCGCGGGTATTCGGCACAGTGAAACCAAAGCGCGCGGGCGGCCCAAGGGGCTGCCCGCGCGCTTTGTCTTTTTGTTTCAGGGGAAGAATCTGTCTTTCCCCGCGAAGCGGAACTAAAAAGTTTAGGAAGGGAGAGGGGATGGGG
>NZ_JAQUWN010000051.1 GCF_028692895.1 Pseudodesulfovibrio sp. | reverse complement strand
GTCGGCCTTGAACGTTTCCCGCGCCCGGCGGAAATCCTATTCGCCCTCCACGCCGTCGATGCGGCGCAGCTTCTCGCGCAGGGTTTTGCGGTTGATGCCCAGGATCTCGGCGGCGCGGGTCTTGTTGCCGCCCACCGAGGTCAGGACGCGCTGGATGTGCTCGCTCTCCACCTCGGCAAGGGAGCGGTTGCTCCCGCCGGCGCGCGGCAGGCAGAAGCGCATGGCGTCCGGCAGGTCCGTGACGTCGATGAGGTCGTGGTCCACGATGACCACGAGCCGCTGGATCAGGTTCTCCAGCTCGCGCACGTTGCCGGGCCAGGAATAGCCGCGCAGCACGGCCAGGGCGTCGTCCGTGAGCTGGGGCGCCTCCCGGTGCATGGCCTTGGCGAACTTGGTCAGGAAGTGGTTGACCAGGACCAGGATGTCGTCCCCGCGCTCGGCCAGGGGGGGCACCTTGATGTCCACGACGTTGATCCGGTAGAAGAGGTCCTCGCGGAAGGTCCCCTCGTCCACCATGCGCCGGAGGTCCTTGTGGGTGGCGGCCAGGATGCGTGTATCCACCTTGTGCACCCGGCTCGATCCCACCTTGGAGAACTCCTTGGACTGGATGACCCTGAGCAGCTTGGCCTGCATGTTCGGGCTGGCGTCGCCGATCTCGTCCAGGAAGATGGACCCGCCGCTCGCGATCTCGAAAAAACCCGCGCGTCCGTCCTTGGCCCCGGTGAACGCGCCCTTGACGTGGCCGAAAAGCTCGCTTTCCACCAGGCTGTCCGGGATGGCCGTGCAATTGACCGGCACGAAGGAGGAGGCGCGGCGCGCGCTGTTGTAGTGCACGGCGCGGGCCACCAGTTCCTTGCCGGTGCCGGAGTCGCCGCTGATGAGCACGTTGGCGTCCGTGGACGAGGCCTTGCCGATGCGCTGGAAAACGTGCTCCATCTCCTGCGAGCTGCCGATGATGCCGAAGTTGTCGGGCGGGGTGTCGCCCGAGGAGAGGACCCGGCGGCGCATCAGCCGCTCCACGATGCGCTGCACGGCCGAGAGCAACTCCTCCGTGGTGAAGGGCTTGGCCAGGTATTCGCCCGCGCCGTCCTTGATGGCCTCCACCGCGCCCGGAATGGACGGATAGCCGGTGATCATCATGATCTCGGTGTCCGGGTAGTTGGCGCGGACGTGGCGGATCAGGTCCATGCCGGTGGACTGGGGCATGCGGTAGTCGGTGATGACCAGGTCGATGGCGTAGTCCTCAAGCAGAGGCAGGGCCTCGCTGACCCGTTCGCATGTGTAGACCTCGTACCCCTCGGGGACCAGGTTGCGCTTGATGACCTCCAGGGTGGCGCGGCTGTCGTCGACAGCGAGGATTCGCGTGGGTTGGCTCATGATTCCGCCGTGTTGCTGATGGATAGGCAGGGCAGGACCACCTCGACCCGGGTGCCCTGCCCGGGCGCGCTGTGCACCTGGATGACGCCGCCGTGCGCCTTGACGATGCCGTGGACCACGGACAGGCCGAGGCCGGTGCCCCGGTCAACGTCCTTGGTGGTATAGAACGGCGTGAAAATCTGCTTGAGGGCCTCGCGATCCATGCCCGGCCCGGTGTCTTCCACGACGAGGTAGGCGTCCTCGCCGTCGGACATGGTGGTCACGGTCACCCGGCCGCCCCCCTGCGGCTCCATGGCCTGGATGGCGTTGGAGACCAGGTTGACCACCACCTGCTTGAGGTGCTGGGGATCGGCCAGGATGGTCGGCAGGCCCTCGGCGTAGTCGCGCACCAGGTCCACCTGCCCGCGCTTGGCCCCGGACTGGGTGATGCCGAGCCCTTGCTCCACCACCTCGTTCAGGTTCACCGGCAGGAGCTGCGGCGGCAACTGGCGGGCGAAGAACATCAGCTTGCGGATGATCTCGCGCGCGTGCAGCGAGGACTCCACGATGGAGCGCAGGTCGCTGGCCACCTGGTCCGGCAGGCCGGCCGACTGAAGGGCCAGCTCCGCGAACCCCAGGATGTTGGCCAGGGGCTCGTTGATCTCGTGGGCCACGCCCGCCGAGAACTGGCCGATCTTGGCCAGCCGGTCCGCACGCCTCAACTGCGCCTCCAGGGCGCGCTTGGCCGAGCGCGTCTCCTTGCGCGCCACCATGACCGAGACCTGCTGGGCCACGGCGGCCAGCAGGTCGCGCTCGTCCGGGGTGAACCGGTCGCCGCCCAGCCCGCCCTTGCGCAGCACGGCGCGCAGGGAGCCCCGCTTCTCGCCCAGGACCAGGATCGGCTCCTTGAGCAACTGGCCCACCTCGGCGTAGCCCGGCGTTTCCCATACGCCGCGGTCCACGGTGAGGCGCAGGGACGTGGAGGCCGGGTCCTGGAAGGCGGGTGGCAGAATGGGCATGAGTTCCTCGAAGATGGGGGTCAGCTCGTGGTCCACCCGGGTGACCATCTGGCTGATCTGGAACAGGCAGTTCAGTTCGCGGTTGCGCTCCATGAGCGACGAGCGCTCCCGGAGCAGCCCGTCTTCGCGCAGGGTGTGGTCGGTAACGTCCTGGCCCACGCACAGGACGGAGATGATGTTGCCTTCGGAGTCGGCGAGCGGCTTGAGGTTCCAGTTGATGTAGACCTTGTCTCCGTCGCGGTCCTTGATGACCCCGGCCATGGCCGAGACGCCCTGGCCGTGCGTGCGCTCCAGCACGGCCCGGCGGGCCGCCTCCCGCTCGGGCTCCGGGATGAAGGTGTCGAACCAGTCCCGGCCCGCCAGGTCCTTCATGGGATACCCGGTCAGGGTCTCCAGCTCGCTGTTGCCATGCACCACCCGGCCTTCGAGGTCCAGGGTGACCACGATGCCGTGGCTGAGCTGCATGACCGTATCGTAATAGTTCTGGAGATTCATCAAAGCGACCTCTGGGCCCGTGAATACGAGAAATATATCGGCGCGTAAACCGAAACCGGGGCGTTTCGCCCCGCCCCCGGGGTACGGCCCGGCCGTTGCGGGCGGCCGGACCGTACAAGGGTTGGGGGCGTTCAGGCTGATTCCATAGTTTAGTGACTCAAGCGCAATCCCCAGCCCTCGAAGAGGAAGAGGATGGCGAAGCCGTACCACAGGGTATACAGGACGTAGAAGATCAGGGAGAAGGAGACCAGGCCCATCCGCTCCGAGATGTGCTCGGCGTCGATCCCGTAGTAGTTGTAGGCTGCTTCCACGGCCTTCTTCTGGACGGACAGCACGGTCTTGGCCGCGTCGAAGGCCTTCTGCTTCTTGAGCGAGTTGTCCATCTGGTTGAGGGTCATCCACCAGTTGTACAGGGCCCGGCGGCCCTCCACGCCGTACTTGGTCTTCAGGGACGCGGCGTCGTTGTCGTACAGGGTCTTGGAGTCGTCCAGGCACGCGCCGAGCATGGCGCCCAGGGAGCCGGTGACGGTCAGGGCCGCTCCCGACACGTCCACCTTGGACCCGGCGGCCGTCAGCATGACGGCGGACTGCGCGGCCACGTTCTCGTCCTTGTATTGCATGTTCAGGGTCACGGTGCGGTCATCGAGCTTGGCCGCTTCCGCCTTCATGGCGGGAGCGTAGTCCACGGAGCCCTTGGAGATCGAGTTGTACAGGTGATCCAGGAACTGCATGCCGTTGTGGCCGTGGAAGATGGGCTGGAACATGACCACCAGCACCACGAAGAAGACGGCAAGCATGCCGAGTCCGGTTCCGAATTCCTTCTTGTTGGCAATCATGTTAGTGCGCCTCCTCTTTCTTGAGCGTTCTGATGTTCTTCAGGAACGTGCCGATGACCCAGACCGAGAACCCGCCGATGACGACGAAGAACGCCCAGATGCCGATGTTGTTCAGCAATGAGCCGGTGGCGGGCGAGATGGAGATGACCTCCATTTCGGCCAGCTTGCTCGGCAGGGCGAAGATCCGGTTCATGAAGCCGGCCAGCACGGCCATGGCGTAGAAGCCGCGGATGGTGATGCCGGGCACGACCTTGGTGACCAGCGCGCCGATCTGGATGCCCAGCAGCGAGCCGATGAGCATGCCCATGGCCAGGGTGTAGAAGATGAAGCCGTAGATGGCGTACTGGGTGATGGATGCGAAGCCTGCCGTGAACACGATCTGGAAGATGTCGGTGCCCACCGTGGTCATGGAGGAGACGCCGAGCACGTAGACGAAGATGGGGAAGGTCAGGAAGCCGCCGCCCACGCCCATGATGCCCGCGGCCAGGCCGACCAGCGCGCCGGACAGGACCAGGAACACCCAGGAGATCTGCCGTCCGCCGGGGACCAGGTCCTGGTCGAACTTGATCAGGGGGGGGAACTTTACGGACTGCAGGTTGCGCGACAGGGCGCCGAGGTCGGCGCCTTCACTGCCGCCGTGGGCGTCGCCGCCGCCCGCCGCCTTGCGCGAGCGCAGGAAGTCGGTCAGGGCGTAGAAGCCCAGGAACCCGAGCATCAGGGAGTAGACCGTGGTGATGAAGGCGTCGCTGAGCACCGGGTTGATCTCGTAGAGCACCCGGTTGATGACGCCGCCCGCCGTGGCCCCTAGCACCGCGCCTATCAGAAAGACGGCCGCCAGCGGCACGGAGACGTTGCCGAGCTTGCGGTGGATGACGCTGCCCATGATCGCCTTGGCGAAAATGTGGAACAGGTCGGTGCCGACCGCCAGGATGCCCTTGATGCCGGCGCTCATGAGCGCCGGGGCGATGATGAAGCCGCCGCCCGCGCCGATGCAGCCGGTGATGAGCCCCGCGCCCACGCCGATGGCGATGGACACCATGAAGATGCCCAGGCTGTAGAAGGCCGGGCTGTAGGCCTTTTTGCCGCCCAGCAGGGTGGGCAGGACCGGCCCCAGTTCGTCGGCGAAACAGATGCCGCCCAGGATGACCGGGATGAGCATCAGGCCGATGATCATCAGCTTCTTTTTGCTGCTGACGATGGATTTGGCATTTTCGATTTCCCAGTTGGCGAGCGCTCCGGCCCCCGCCATCATGAATCGCCCCCAATCCTTGAAGAAGTGCATACTCTCCTCGCTTCCTTCTAGATGTTGCTGTTTGTCCGAAGCCCGCCCGACCATTTACGCACCGGCTTCCCCGTTTCCTCTCCCGTGCCGAGCCGCGGCCTGGATCTTCTCCAAGAGCTCGTCCATGGCCGCCGGTTTGAGCAGATAATCGCAGGCTCCCATGGCCAGGCTCGAAATGACGATGTCCGTGTTGGCGTGCGCCGTGAACATTATCACCTCCACCTGGGGATACTGCCGCTTGATCTCGCCGAGGACCTTGATCCCGTCCATGCCCGGCATCTTGATGTCGAGCAGGACCACGTCAAAGGGTTCCGAGGCGAGGGCCTTAAGCGCTTCACCACCCCCCGAGGCCGTGCGCAGATGCACGCCCCGCCGGGCCAGCCGCTTGCCCACGGCCGACGCGAAATCGGGTTCGTCGTCAACGTGAAGCACCCGTATATCCATCATGACGCCTCCCGCGGGCGGCCCGCCACGCGCAGCGCCGTTTCAAGGAGCTGGTCGAATTCCATCGGTTTCGACAGATATCCGGCCGCCCCCTGGCGCATGCACGCGTCACGCGCCTCCTCGCTGCCGTGCCCCGTAAGCATCAGGACCGGCATGTCCGGCGCCATGAGTTTGAACACCTTGAGAATCTCCAGTCCGTCCATGCCTTCGAGCTTGAGGTCCACGATGGCCACGTCGAACTCGCTGCCGCGCAGGAGACGAACCGCCTCCTCGCCGCTGGTCACGGGCGTGGCGTCAACGCCGCGCCTGGACATGCGCTTGCGCAGCACGTCGGCGAACCCGATCTCGTCGTCCACGATGAGCAGTCTGACCGCTTTCCTCTCGCCCATGATTCCGGCTCCGAAGTCCCGCGCCTAGGCCATGCGGCCGGCGATGTCGCCCACGCGGTCCAGGACCGCCTCTTCCTCGTGTTCCGCCTTGAGGGCGACGGCCTCCATGATCTTGTTGACCAGGATGCCGAAGTCGCACGGCTTCATCAGGTAGTCGTAGGCCCCGTGCTGGATGCCCTCGATGGCCGTGGGCACCGTGGCGTGGCCGGTCAGCATGATGACCTCGACCAGCGGGAACTGCTCCTTGATGTCCTGGAGCACGACCAGGCCGTCCTTGCCGGGCATCTTCATGTCCAGGATCACGACCTGGATCTCGGGATGCTCCGCCAGGCGAGCGAGGGCCTCGGCCCCGTCATACGCCTTGAACACGGTCATGTTGCGCTTGGACAGGCGCTTGGCCATGGTTTCGACGAAACCCGCCTCATCGTCCACGATCAGCACGTGGGCATCAGTCATGGTCCTTCTCCTTTTCGTTTTCCCCATTCGGGGCGGTCGCGGCGAAGGGCAGCCGGATGAAGAACCGGGTTCCCTTGCCCACCGCGCTTTCCACGTCTATTTCACCACCCATCTGGTGGATGATGCCGAAACAGATGGACAATCCCAGCCCACTCCCCTTGCCCACAGGCTTGGTGGTGAAGAAGGGATCGAAAATCCGGCCCAGGTTGGCGGCCGGGATGCCCGGCCCGTTGTCGCCCACTTCGATGACGGCCTGGCCTTCCTCCTCGCGACAGGCGAGGGTGAGGACGCCGCCCTGCTGGGGCTCCATGGCCTGGATGGCGTTGTTGATAAGGTTGAGGATGACCTGGTGCAGCTCGGTGACCGAGGCGTGCACCGGGCGCAGCTCATGGTCCAGGTCGAGGTTGAAGTCCACCTGGGCGTAGCGCGCCTGCTGCATGGAGATGTCAACCACCTCGCGGATCAGGGAGGGCAGGGAGACGTCGCCGGTCAGGGAATCGGTCTGGCGGGCGAAGCTGAGCAACTTGTGGGTGATGTCCTTGCAGCGGCGGCCCTGGGTGCTCACCTGGTTGAGGGCGCGCTCGATCTCGCCGTAGGAGGCCAGCTCCTTGCCCTCGTCCTCCATCAGGTCGCGCACCCACCCGGCCTCCTCGATCATGATGGCCACCGGGTTGTTGATCTCGTGGGCGATGCCCGCGGCAAGCTCGCCGATGGCGGCCAGCTTGCCGGTCTCGGCCATCTGCCGGGTCAGCATCTCGGACTCGCGGTCGATGGACCGGAAACGGACCACCAGCTTGCGCGACACGAGCACGGCCATGACCACGATGGCCAGGCCGCCGAGCAGGAAGATGGCCAGGGTGACGTATTCGGTGCGGGTCATGGCCGAGAAGGCGTCCGAGGAGCGCTGGCGGTATACCAGCTTCCAGTCGCCGCCCTTGAGCTGGGCCGAGACGATGAGGTATTCCTCGCCCTGATCGTCGCGGGAAAAGCCGATGGTCACATCCTTGAGCGCGGGATAGTGAACGGTGCTGACCGGGGTCAGGGCCATGGGCCCGCACTCCTCCTGGGGCCGGGTCTGGAACACGCCCTTGCCGTTGAGGATGTAGGCCGAGCCGGTCTCGCCGATGCGGATGTTCTCCACCAGGTGGCTGAAGGCCAGGAAATCGATGGTGGCCCGAAGCGTCCACTCGGACTCGCCCGAGCCGTTGTTCACGGTGATGATGAAATGGGGCGACTGCCTCAGCCCGAGGAACACGTCGCTGATGGACGCGGGCCTGTTGCGCGCGTCCAGGTACCACTCGGCCTCGGAATAGTCCGCGCCGAGCAGGTCGAAGGGACCGGCGTAGGCGATCTGCCGACCGCTCTCGTCGATGACCCCCAGGTCCACGAAGATGCGGCCGAACTGCTGCTGCATACCGCGCAGGATCTTGGCGAGGAAGGCGTTGTCGGTGAGCTGCTCATGGGTGTAGGCGCGGTCCAGGTACTGAATTTCGTGCAGTTTCTCGCGCAGGAAGGTGTCGATGATGTCCTTGTGCTTGTCCACCACCTCGGCCAGGTGGGAATAGGTCTTGGCGCGGTAGATGGAGCGGAACTGGTCGAAGATGAGCCCGCCGACGAGAATGAGCGGCGCGATGGACACCGTGATGACGACCAGCGCTATGTTGCGGGACAACTTGTCGTAGGTGGACTTCTGATCGGGATGCACGCCGCTTCCTCTCTGTTTGCATCAACTCGCCCGACGGGGCTTCGGACCCCATTGAGCAAGGCGTGTGCCATTCCACCAGCCCGCCTCCAACCGACCCGGCAGAGAGGCGAGACAACAATCACCTTGAATACTTACACTTTTAAAAAGTCAGCTCCTCTTCGCCCCGCCGAAAAGCGCGCCCTCAGCCGCCTCTGTCCACGAAAATTGCCGGCCGCTGGACCATCAATCGATACATTTTGCCCCATTGATACAATATGTACCAGCTTTCGCCAAGAGGGCAAACGCCCTCTCAGCGGGGTCTCCGCCCTTTGGGCCGGAACCGAGCGATACATTTTGTACCATACGCCTTTTCGACCACCGGGGCCAATGGCCCCGGCGGAACCGACGCGGTATCGACTTTTTGAAAGAGCGCGTTTAAAGCATCAACAATTGCTTGCCATTACGAATAAACCGAGTGGTGAGAAAAAAAGTATCAGCCCTATGCCGCGTGGTGGCATGTGCCTTGTAAGGAGAATGGGCATGAACGAACCACTGAATATCCTGCTGGTGGACGACGAGCCGGGCTTCGCCGACGTGCTGGCCAAGCGGCTGGCCCGGCGCGGCCTGTTCGTGGCCACGGCCAGGGACGGGGGCGAGGCCCTGGAACTGGTGCAATCCGTACAGTTCGACGCGGCGGTGGTGGACCTGCTCATGCCCGGCGTGGACGGGGTGCAGCTTTGCAAGGCGCTGCACCGGGAGCGGCCGGGCCTGGCCGTCATCATCCTCACGGGCCACGGCTCGGTGCAAGAGGCCCTGCGCGCCCATGAGGCCGGGGCCTTCGAGTTCCTGTTCAAGCCCGTGGCCCTGGAGCTGCTGGAGGAGACTATCCGCCGGGCCCTGGACCGCTGACCCCCTCCCCCATTTTCCTTATTATATGAGGACGCCATCCGGCCCGCCCATTGCCTCTTTCCGGAGTATGGAAATTGACCGGCCCAAACAAGAGGCTATAGTGGGAAGCTGGTCATCAACCCAGTGGAGGACGCGATGGAAAAGATTCTCATCATCGGGTGCAAGAACACCATGGACGACGTGTGCATCGGCTGTTCGCGGTGCATGGTCGCCTTCAACCGGCGCGAGGGCGTTTTCGCCCAGTACAAGGACACGGACGCGCAGCTCCTGGGCATCCTGAGCTGCGGCGGCTGCCCCGGCAGCAGCATCGTGCAGCGGCTGGCCCAGCTCAAGCTGTGGAACATGCCGCTCGGCGAGCTGCCCACCAAGATCCACGTCGGCCCCTGCCTGTCCGACCACTGTCCCTACGTGGACGATGTGATCACCAAGATCCAGGTCAAGGCGGGCATCGACGTCATCGAGGGAACGCATCCCTACACGCCGGAAAAGGTCTTTTAGAACCCCGCCTTTGCGGACGGGCCGGGGCCGCGCGCTCCGGTCCGTTCGCCCCGGCCGGGCAAAACCGCGGACGCCAGAGCCAGCGGCCCGGCTCAGGCCGGATCGTCGAACTTGGCGATGTCCTCCAGGAACTGCTGCCGCTGCTTCTCCACCTCGGCGCTGCTGGTCATTATCATGTCGAGCTGGCGGGTGTGGGTGATGAGGTAGCCCACCACCTTGAGCCGGTGGCCCATGGTCTTGCGGTCCAGCCCCTCCACCCGGGCGAAGAGGTTGTCCTCGCGCACGCGGGCCCGGAAGTCGAACCCCTCCAGAAACTCGCCCACGAACCGGGCGCGCCGGATGCGCCGCTCCAGGTTGGCGGCCCCGCCCTTGAACTGGAAGCTGCAGTAGTTCTCGCTGATGCGGTCGCCCACCAGGGACTCCACCCCGCAGAAGTGGAACCCGAAGCGCGACTGCAGGCTGCAATAGTTTCTGGAGACCATGAAGTAGTTCTTCTGGGTGTACTTGGTGCCCCCGCCCACGGTCAGGTTCGGGTTCATGGTGGCCTCGAACATCACGGACATGAGCCCGCCGGTATGCACCGGCGGCGGTCCCTGCCAGGTCACGGCGTGCATGCCCTTCCAGAGCATCTGCAACGGAAAGGAGTCGATCTCCTCCAGGCGGATGCAGCGGTCGGTCCGGGCCGCGCCTTCGTCGGTGAAGCCGTCGTCCAGGTTGAGCACCCAGAACTGCTTGGGCACGTCGCAGATGAGCTGGCGCGAGGCGGCCTGGACCACGTCGTCGTGGGTGCCGTACTCGAACATCTCGCGCACGGCCATCTCGTGGCAGAAGCGCATGATGTCGTGCAGGGTGCGGCACTGGGAGGGGCGGAACTTGGGCGAGTCCGGGTCGGTCAGGTTGAGGCGGACGATGTGGCGCGCGGCCTTGCGCAGGGCCCCCTGGACCGGGCTGCCGCGCATGATCCGCTCCCTGGGCTTCTCGGAGAGCAAGGGCTCCACGGCTCCCGCATAGACCGCCCGTCCGTCCGCGTCCACGGTGACGATCCGGCCGTTTTGCACGGCCTTGACCGCTCCCTCCACGCCGAACAGGGCCGGGACGCCGAACTCGCGGGCCACGTTGGCCAGGTGCCCGGCGATGCCCCCCTGCTCCGAGACCACGGCGCTGCACCGGTCGAGCAGCGCGGCTCGGCTGGGTCTGGCCTGGCGCAGGACCAGCACCCCGCCGTCCGGGAAGGTCAGGGCGTCCGCGCTCTTGAGCACCACATGCACCGGCCCGACGCCCACGCCGGGGCTGGCGGTGCGGCCCATGGCCAGCAGGGGCTCGGGAAGGCCCGCCGGGCGATGGACCGGCCCGGCCGCGTTCTTGACCAGCATCAGCGGACGGCACTGGAGCAGGTGGAATCGGCCGTCGGGCGTGACAGCCCACTCGATATCCTGGGGCGCGCCGAAATATTCCTCGATGGACACGGTCCGCCGGGCGACCTTGACGGCCTGCTCGTCGGTGAGGGAGGGCGCGGTCCGCTCCTCGTCCAGCATGTCGCCCCGGCAGACGCCCTCCAGCGCGTGGCAGACGTACTTCTCGTTCTTCTCGGCCACGACGCGCTCGCTCATGTGCATGGGCTCGTGCCGGTCCACCACGAAGATGTCCGTGGCCGCCGTGCCGTCCACCACCGCGCGGGGCAGCCCCCACACGGAATGAATGGAGACGCGGTCGTCCCGGATGTTCACCGGGGAGCGCGAGTAGGCCACGCCCCCTGACAGGGCGGGCACCATGGCCATGCAGCCCACGCTCATGGCCACGTCCTCGTCCCGCAGGCCCCGGTTCATGCGGTAGGCCATGGCCTGGACCGAATACTTGGAGGCCAGGACCTCGCGGTAGGCGTCGATGAGCCCGGTGCGGCCCACGTTGAGCACCGAGCGGTACTGCCCGGCGAAGGTGGCCCCCTCCACGTCCTCGCCCAGGGCGCTGGAGCGCACGGCCAGCTTGGGCTCGCGCCCGAGCCGGGCGGCGAGCGCGTCGTAGGCGGCCAGGATGTCGCGCACCAGTTCGTCGGGCAGGGGTGTGGACATGATCAGTTGCATGATGCGCGAGGAGAGCTGGTACACGGCCTCGCGGTCCTCGGGGTCGGTCATCTGGACCAGGCGGTTGATCTCGTCGCCCAGGTCGCCCGCGCGCATGACCCGGCCGTAGGCCGCCGTGGTCACGACGAATCCCTCGGGGATGCGCAGGCCGAGCCGGTTGCCCGCCTCGCCGAGCATGGCCACCTTGGGCCCGCAGGCGTCCACATCCTCCCTCCCCACCTCGCGCAGGTCCAGGACCGAGGGCTGCCCGGTATCGGCGGGCGGCGCGGGCTCGATGTGCGGATGGATGCGCTCCTGGATGTCCTGGAAGACCTCGAAAAGCCGGGTGTAGGCCTCGGGGTGCAGGCTGTCCAGGTGGCGGATCATCTGGAAGATCAGGGTCGAGATGCGCGTGCACAGGGCGCGCACGTACTGCATGCTGTAGGGCTGGTAGCCCCGGAGCGCCTCCTCCAGCTCGCCCATGGCGTCATGCGCCCGGGTGTTGGCCTGGATGAGCAGCCGGAAATGGTTGTAGCGGGCGGAAAAGGCCTTGCGGATCTCGGCCCGCTCCTCGCGGGTCAGCTCCTGCCGCCCGAACATGCCCTTGAACGGACGCCGCAGGGCGCCCAAGACGTTCTTCCACATTGCGTCGCCGGAAATCCTTGGTTCACCACGCCCGAGGGCGGACCGGGACCGGACGGCGAGGCGTCATCAGCCCCGCCGCCTGCCCTCGATGCGCCCCTCCTGCAGCCGCTTGCGCGCGGCCGCGTCCTCCACCTTGTAGAACAGTTCCTCGAAGGCCACCGGTTTCATCAGATAGTCGAAGGCCCCCAGCTCCATGCCCCGGATGGCGACCTCCATGGAGGCGTGGCCCGTCAGCATGACCACCTCGGTCAGGGGATAAAGCTCCTTGATGCGGTGCAGCACGCTCAGCCCGTCCATGCCGGGCATGCGCACGTCGAGCAGGACCACGTCCGCCGGAAACGTTTCCAGCTTGCTCAGCCCGGCCTCGCCGCAGTCCGCCGTCTCCACGGTCAGGCCGCGCCTGACCAGCCGCCGCCCCAGGGTGGCGGTGAAGTCCGTCTCGTCGTCCACCAGCAGCAGGCGAATGGAATCGCTCATGCGTTTTCCTCCCGGCCCACGGCCTCCCGGATCTTGGCCAGCAGGTCGTCGAGGTCGCAGGGTTTGAGCAGATAGTCGAAGGCGCCGTGGCCGATGCCGTCGCAGGCGGCCTGTTCCGAGCCGTGGCCCGTGAGCATGATCACCGGCAGGTCCGGCACCATCTTCTTGAACACGTCGAGCACTTCGATGCCGTCCATGTCGCCCAGCTTGAGGTCGAGGACGGCCACATCGAAGTCCTGCCCGCGCAGGACCCTGATGGCGTCCGCCCCGCTGGGGGCCGTCTCCACCCGGAAGCCGCGCTTGGCCAGCCGCTTGCCCAGAACGTAGAGAAACCCGGTCTCGTCGTCCACCAGCAACAGGCGCAGGGGTTGGTCGGCCATGCTCCTAGTCTCCCCGGCGAAGCTCGATGTGGCGGGCGCGAGCCTCCAGGATGCGCGTTTCCTGGGCCTGCTTCTTGGTGTAGGCCTCGTCCACCTTGGCCAGCAGTTCGTCCATCTCGCACGGCTTCATCATGTAGTCGTAGGCCCCGAGCTTCATGCCCTCGATGGCGTTCTCCACCGTGGCGTGGCCGGTGAGCATGATGACCTCCACCAGCGGATGCGCGGCCCGGATGGCCTTCAGGGTCTCGATGCCGTCCATGCCGGGCATCTTCACGTCCAGGATGACCACGTCCACGTTGCCGGGCCCGGCCAGGGCGTCGAGCCCTTCCTGCCCGGAATTGGCCGTGCGCACGGAAAGCCCTCGCTTGCCCAGCCGTTTGGCCATGGTGTCCACAAATCCCTTTTCATCGTCCACGAGCAGAATGCTTGCAGGCATATCAACCTCCTGTTTCCTCTGATCTTCCTCCGTCGGCCGGAGGTTGTTCCCCGGCCGCGCCGTTCCCCGCCGCACACCGCATGCCCTCCTTGGAGGCGGGCAGGCGGATGGTGAAAGCCGTTCCCTTGTTGACCACGGACTTCACCGAGATGTCGCCGCCCATCTTGTTGATGATGCCATAGATGATGGACAGGCCGAGCCCGGTGCCCTTGCCCACGGGCTTGGTGGTGAAGAAGGGGTCGAAAATCCGTTGCAGGTTCGCCTTGGGGATGCCGCAGCCGGTGTCCGAGATGGAGATGAAGACATCGCCGCCTTCGGCCCTGCTCATGATGTCCAGCTCGCCTCCGCCCGGGTCCATGGCGTCGATGGCGTTGTTGATGAGATTGAGCAGGACCTGCTGCATCTCGGACTGGCTGGCCTCCACCTGGGGCACCCCGTCCTCCAGGCTGGTCTCGATGCGCACGTTGGCGTACTTGGCCCGCTGCTCGCAGAACTGGGCCATCTCGCGGATCAGGTCGTTGACGCACATCCGCTCCACCGTGGGGTCGATCTTGCGGGCGAAGCTGAGGAGCTTGTGGGTGATCTCGCGGCAGCGCGCCCCCTGGCTTCGGATCTGGGTCAGGGCGCGCTGGACCTCGCGCTCGTTGTCGTCCTTTTGCAGCCCCTCCTCCAGGAGGTCCTGGACCCAGCCCGCCTCCTCCACCATGATGGCCACGGGATTGTTGATCTCGTGGGCGATGCCCGCGGCCAGCTCGCCCACGCTGGCCAGCTTGCCCGCCTCCACCACCTGGTCGTTCATCATGTCCTTTTCCTGGTCCGCCACCTCGACCTTGCGCGCCATGCGCCGGGAGAGCAGGAAGGCCATGGCCAGGATGCACACGGTGCCGAGCAGGAGCACGGCCACCCCCACGTTGCGGATGCGGTAGAGGGCGGCGAAGGCGTCGGCGGTGTCCTGCTGGTAGACCATGAACCACTCGCCGTCCTTGAGCGGGCTGGTGACGAAGAGGACCTCGCGCCCGGTCACGGGATCGTCCACCACGGTGATGGCCGCCCGGCCTCGCCCCAGGATGGAGTCCTCGCCCCCGCGCGCGAGGATGTTGTGCAGCAGCTTGACCTCGCCGGTCATGTCCCGGCGGGGCGTGGTCTGGAACTGGGCCGCCCTGTTGGTGATGAAGGCCAGCCCGGTCTCGCCGATGCGGATGTCCTCCACCAGGTCGTTGATGGCCATGAAGTCGAGGGTGGCCTTGAGCACCCACTGCTCGCCGCCCACGTCCACGAGCAGGGCGATGATGAAGTGGGGGACGCCCCGCAGGCCGAAGATGACGTCGGAGACGAAGACGCGGCGGCGCTTGACGGCCTGGAACCACTCCGCATTGGAGTAGTCCGCGCCCTGGAGGGGATAGGGACCGGCGTAGGCCACCTGGACGCCCGCGGCGTTGACAATGCCCAGGTCCACGAAGTCCGAGCCGTGGCTGCGGACCAGGGCGTTGTGCAGGGAGGTTATCTCGGCCTCGGCCTTGAGCCGGTCGCCGCCCACCACCTCGCCCAGGACCTGGACCTCGGCCACCTTCTCGCGCAGGTAGGAGTCCACGGACTGGTCGTGCTTGAGCACCAGCTCGCGCAGGTGGGCCTCGACCTTCTCCTTGTAGGCTGTGGTGTACTGATAGCCGGAAAGCAGGGCGTAGCCGAGCAGAGGCGCAAGCGAGACCAGCGCGATGGTGAACATCATGCTTTTGGCAAGACCCTGATAATACGGGGCTTCGGACACGGCGTTCTCCCGGGCTTGCGCCATCCATGCGTCCCGGCGAGGGCCGGGGCGCATCCCTCACGGACACGCGTCTATCCCGCTTTACGGGTAGCATCCCCTTTGGAAGATTGCAAAGGGTTCCCCACGGTTCCGTTCGAACGACGCGACGAATATAACGGCGCGAACAAAGAATAACAGATATCAAAACTGGCGGGCCGCAATGAAATACGCTAGACTGATACGTGGTCGAACACTTTACCGGCGAGGTCGCGCATGTTGGCTTTTCTCGACAAGATCCCCCTCGGAACCCCGCTCCTGCGGCGCATCCTCTTCTGGCTGCTCACGGCCTTCGTCACCTACGTCCTGGTCGGCTTCCTGGTGGTGCCGCCGGTGCTCAAATCCGTCATCGTCGACCAGTGCCGCACCGCCCTGCACCGCACGGGCACGGTGGAGCGCGTGGCCTTCAACCCCCTGACGCTCCGGCTCGAGATCGACCGCCTGGCCGTGGCCAAGCGCGAAGGCGAAGGCAACCTCCTGGCCGTGGAGAAGATCGACGCCTCGGCCGGGCTGGCCACCCTGTGGCGGTTCGCCCCGGTCATCTCCCACCTCCAGTTGGTCGGCCCCAGCCTGGACATCACCTTTTTCGGCGACGGCCGATACTCGATCTCCGACCTGATCGGCGCGCGCGACGAGGCCAAGCAGCCCCCGGCGGAGGAGGACAAGAGCACGGCAGTCTTTCCCTTCGCCCTGTACGGGTTCGAGATGAGCAACGCCACCATCGTCTTCGACGACCGGCCGCACGAGAAGCGGCACGTCGTCTCCTCGCTGGACCTGGTGGTTCCCTTCACCTCCAGCTTCACCAGCCTGCGCAAGGAATTCACCGAGCCCAAGTTCTCGGCCGTGGTCAACGGCGACCCCATCGAACTCACGGGCCGCACCCTGCCCTTCGACAACACCCTGCGCACCGAGTTCAAGCTCGGCGCGGTCAACGTGGACCTGCGCCAGTACTGGGGCTACCTGCCGGTGGACACCCCGCTGGCCCTGGAAAGCGGGCGCTTCACTTCGGAGATATCCCTGCTCTTCGAACGGCCGGACGCCGAGCGGCTCAACCTCTTCCTGGGCGGCGGCGGCAGCCTGGCCGACCTCAAGCTGCGCGACAAGGCCGAGGGCACGGTCCTCTCCCTGGACAAGGTCTCCTTCGAGCTCGACAAGTACTCCCTGGGCGACAACCATCTCTCCCTCAAGAACGTGACCCTGGAGCACCCCTACTGCAAGGTGATCCGGTCCGCCAACGACGCCGTCAACTGGGCGGGCTACTTCCCGTCACAGGACACCCCGGCTCCGGCCCAGGCCGTCACGGCCTCGGCCAACGCCACCCTGGCCGCGACCAACGCCACGAGGGCCGAAGCCCCCCGCGACGACGCCAGGACCGGCGGCTCGTTCACCCTGGACGTCCGGAAGCTGACGGTCCGGGGCGGCGAGCTGGACTGGCGGGACCGGGCCGTGCCCGGCGGGTTCACACGCGTCTTCCGCGACCTGGCCGTCAGTTGCGACAACCTTTCCACCCGCGACGGCAAGGCGGGCTCCTTCAGCGGCTCCATAGGGCGCGAGGAGCAGTTCTCGCTCAAGGGCTCGCTGGCCATAACGCCCTCGCCCGAGGGCAACGCCACCCTGACCGGCAAGAAGATCAGCCTGCCTGTGTTCGCGCCCTACTACGCCTCGGCCCTGCCGCTTTCGCTGGACGCCGGGCAGGCCGGATTCTCCGCCACCGTGACCTTCCGGCCCGAAAAGGGCGGCACCGACGTGGACGTGGTGGCGGGCGACCTCTCCCTGACCGGCCTGGCCCTGCGCAAGCCGGACGCCAAGGAGCCGAGCCTGACCCTGGACGAGTTGGCCGTGTCCGGCACCACCGTGGACCTCAAGGGGCGCGACGTGGCCGTGGACCGGCTCTGGCTCAAGGGCCCGGGCGTGAAGCTGGTGCGCGAGAAGTCCGGCGACATCGACCTGGCGCGCGTCCTGGCCGCCGGGTCCGGGAAGGACGAGGCCGCGCCCGGGGTGGCGGGACACGCCCGACGCGCCAAGCACGCCGGGGCGGACAACGCGGGCGAGGCCGCCGAACCGGGCTGGACCGGGCGGATCAAGGCCGTGCGCGTCACCGGCGGCAACGTGGCCCTGCGCGATCTCTCCATCGCCAACCCGGCCACCCTGGCCGTAAGCGACCTCGCGGTGGACCTGGACGACGTGACCACCCGCGCCGGGGCCAACATCCCCTTCCACCTCCGGGCCGACTGGGGCCGCAGGGGACGGATCGAGGCCAGGGGCAAGGCCGTGCTCGACCCGCTCAAGGTCTCGGGCGACCTCTCCCTGAAAAGCCTGGGGCTGCGCCGGCTGGACGGCTACCTGGCCGAATATGCGGAGCTGCTCTTTGCGGGCGGCGCGCTGGGCGCGAACCTCACGTACGACTACGCGGCCGGTGAACCGGCCCGGCTCTCCGTCACGGGCGACGCCACGGTCAGCGACGTCCAGTTGCGGGACAACCGGGGCACCGGCGAGTTCGCCGGGGCCAAGGCCCTGGAGCTGCGCGGCATCAGCCTGACCGGCGAGCCCTACCGGGTGCGCGTGGGGGCCATCAACCTGCACGAGCCCCGCCTGGCCGTGGACATCGACGAAAAGGGCGACTCCAACTTCCGCCACGCCCTGCGCATCCCCCAAGCCGAGCCCGAGACCCCGGACCAGGCCGCGGCCAAGGCCGAAAAGACCAAGGCCGCCAAGCCCGCCGCCCCCCAAGCCGCCGCCAAGCCGGAACCGGCCGCGGAACAGGCCGACCAGGCCGGGGAGAACGTCATCTCCATCGGCCGGGTGTCCATGACCGGCGGTACGGTCCGCTTCCGCGACGCCAGCGTCAAGCCCGCCTACACCTCGGTCATCTCCGAGATGCAACTCGCGGCCACGGACCTGCGCCAGACGCCGGACGCCAAGCCCAAGCTCGACTTCAAGGGCAAGTTCGGCCCCACGCCCGTCACCGTGGTCGGCACCTGCAACCCGCTGGTCAGCCCGCCCCACATCGACCTGGCCATCTCGGTCAACGGCATGGAGATGGTTCCCCTTACCCCGTACACCCTCTCCTACCTGGCCTATCCGGTGGAAAAGGGACGGCTCTACGCCGACGTCAAATTCAAGACCGACCAGTGGGAGCTGAAGGCGGACAACAAGTTCTTCATCGAGCAACTGGTGCTCGGGCCCAAGGACAGGCGGCCCGGCGCGCCCAACGTGCCCGTGCAGTTCGGCCTCTCCCTGCTCCAGGACGGAAACGGCGACATGCAGCTCGACCTGCCCGTCCGGGGGCGTCTGGACGACCCTGACTTCCGCATCGGGGCCATCGTGTTCAAGGCCATCGTCAACCTGTTCTTCAAGGCGCTGGCCTCGCCGTTCTCGCTCATCGGCTCCATCTTCGGCGGGGGCGACGGCGGCAACATGGACTTCGTGGTCTTCGAGCCCGGCTACAGCAACCTGGGCGACAAGGCGCGGGAAAAGCTCGACACCGTCATCAAGGCCCTGACTGCGCGGGCGAAGCTCAAGCTGGAGGTGGACGGGGTGTTCGACCCCGACGCCGACCGCAAGGGTCTGGTCAAGGCCATCTTCGAGCGCAAGGTCCGCCAGCAGAAGTACGACGACCTGCCGCGCAAGGAACGCGCCGCCACCACCGTGGACCAGGTCCGGGTCGCGCCCGGGGAGTACGAGGAATACCTCTTCGACGCCTACCGGGACGAGGACGACCCGGAGGGATTGCGGCCCACCACCCTGTTCGTGGTGGATCGCCAGCCCGTGGACGTCATGGAGAAGTACATCATGGACCACATCCAGGTCACGGACGCGGACCTGGAGGAGCTCTCCATGGCCAGGGCCAGGGCGGTCAAGGACTACGTCATCACCAAGGTCCCGGCCCTGACCGAGCGGGTCTTCCTCCTGGACAGGCGCAAGGACCGCAAGGGCAAGGTCGGCGTCCCCCTGCACCGGGCGGACCTGGGCATCAAGTAACCGCCCGGCCCGCCGCGACGGATGAAAAAACGGCCCCCCGCGCCAGGCGCGAGGGGCCGATCCTGTTCACAGTCATCGACCCGTCCGGTTCTCCGGCGGTCACCCTCCTATGGAGGCCATGCGGGTCCGGCAGACGCCGTGATCCTTGGGGGTGCGCTCCAGGAGCTCGTGGCCCAGGGGCTTGTGCCGCCCGGCCTTGCGGATAATCCGCTCCACGGCGTCGATGCCGAGCTTGGGATGGCGCAGGGCCTGGCGCAGCCGGTAGACCTTGTCCGAGAAGAGGCAGGTCCTGAGCTTGCCGTCCGAGGTCAGGCGGAGCCGGTTGCAGGTGTCGCAAAAGTGGTTGGAATAGGCGGAGATGACGCCGAGCCGCCCCAGGCCGCCCTCGATGGCGTACATGCGGGCCGGGCCGCGCGTCTTGATGCAGGCCGTGTCCACCGGGGTCAGGTCCGCGTAGCGGGCAGCTTCCGCCAGGATGTCCTCGGCCTTCCAGACCGCGCTGTCCTTCCAGCCGTTCTCCAGCCCCACGGGCATGAACTCGATGAAGCGCACGTCCATGGGATGGGTGCGGGCCAGCTCCACGAAACCGGCCACCTCGTCGTCGTTGACGCCCCGCATGGCCACGGCGTTGATCTTGAGACAGACCCCGGCGGCCAGGCAGCGGTCGACGCTCTCGCGGACGCGGGAGTAGAGGTCGCGCCCGGTGACGCGGGCGAACTTGGCCGGGTCCAGGGTGTCCAGGGAAATGTTGATGCGCTTCACCCCGGCCTTCGCCAGCCGCTCCACCTGGTCGCCCAGCAGGGTGGCGTTGGTGGTCACGCACAGCTCCAGGGCCGGGAAGCGGGCCGCCGCCGCCACCAGGAAATCGGCGAACCCCTTGCGCACGAAGGGCTCGCCGCCGGTGAACCGGACCTTCTCGATGGACAGGCGCAGGGCCAGGTCCATGAGGTCGAGAATCTCCTCGTAGCGCAGGATGTTCGGATGGGGGATGAAATCTCCCGCGCCGGCGCAATAGACGCAGCGCAGGTTGCAGCGGTCCGTCACGCTGACGCGCATGTAGCTGGCCTTGCGGCCATGGCTGTCCTCAAGGATGGAGCGCATGGGATCAGGCCAGGATTTCCCGCTTGGTGAAGGCCTCGGCCTTGACCCGGTCGAGAAAGTCGGCCAGCGCTGGTTTGACGTTTTCGCGGATGTCGCCCGCCACGATAAGCAGGAGCACGTCGTCTCCGGGCTTCATCCGGCCCGAGTTGGCCTGGGCCACGGCCCGCCAGACGCCCTCGCGGGCCTCGATCTCCTTGCGGATCTCCTCGACCTTGTCCAGGTCGGCCGCGATCTCGATGCCCGTGACCGCGGCATGGTCCGAGGAGCGGGACCAGCCGCGCACCACGCCGTTGTGCACGAGGATCATGCCCACATTGTCGGCGAAGCCGGGCTCGCTCTTGAGATCGGCGATGGCCTTGTTGATGTCCACATGAACCTCCTGGTTTTTCCTTGGTTGTCTGACCTACATAAGCACGTCCCGGCCCGCAGGCAACCCCCTCCCTCTGCCCCGGAATCCAGCACCGCCGCGCGGCCGCGCGGGGGGAGAAAACAGGACCGCGCAACATTATAATGTCGTCGCCGGGAAAACGTGTTATGGTATCTGCAAATGGCACCCAGTCAACCGGCACTCCTCATCACGGTTGCTGTCCGCCGAGTCGCCAACCAGGCCAGGCAACGCCGCCTGACCGCCGGGCCGACGCCCTCCACTGTCAGGGCCCGGCAGCGACACCTCCAGGCGGCGTAAATGCGACAGGAGGCGGACGTCCTGCAAGGGGCCAGGGATGCATCCGGAAGCACCGATCCTAACCCGGAACTCCCTGGCCCCGCCTTTTTGTCCTTCGAGAAAACCGGCCCCGGCTACAGTCCTTCCAGAAGCGCGAGCACCTTGTGAATGAGATGGTGCGGGGTGGACGCCCCGGCCGTGACGCCCACGCGTGTGCAGCCCGCCAACTGCGCGGGATCGAGTTCGGCGGCGGTCTCCACGTGCACGCAGGGCGTGCCGCGCTCGGTGACCACCTGGGCCAGGCGGCGGGTGTTGCCGCTGTTGTAGCCGCCCACCACCACCATGAAGTCCACCTCGGCCGCCAGTTCGCTGGCCTCCTGCTGGCGCAGGCGCGTGGCGTCGCAGATGGTGCGCAGCACGGTCACGTTCACGGACGGGTCCGATTCCAGCCCGGCCGCCATCTCCTCGAACAGGGCGCGGTCCTGGGTGGTCTGGGCCGCCAGGACGTAGGACCCGCCGGAGTCGAAGGGGTAGGCAGCCAGCGCCGCCGGGTCGTCGAAGACGAAGTGCCCGTCGCCCGCGTAGCTGACCAGCCCCTTGACCTCGGGGTGATCCTCCTCGCCGTAGAGAAGCAGGACGCTGCCGTCGGCCGTGTGGCGGGCGATGAGCAGTTGCGCCTTCTTGACGCGCGGGCAGGTGGCGTCCTTGACCAGGACGTCGCGGCCGACCAGTTCCTCCTCCACCTGCCGGGGGACGCCATGGGCCCGGATGACCACGCAGGCCCCGTCCGGCACCTGGTCCGGGGTATCCACGGTGACCACGCCCTTGGCGGCGTAGCTCTCCAGCACCTGCGGGTTGTGTATGATCGGACCCAGGATGTGGATGGGCCGGTCCCCGGCCTCCTCCACCAGCTTGTCCAGCCGCTTGAGGGCCATGTCCACGCCCATGCAGAATCCGGCGGTCTCGGCGAGTCTCACTTCCACGACATGCTCCTTGTCCCGTGCGGGCGAACCACGCCCGCCGAGAAAAAACTTGACGGGGATCGCCATGTTGGCGAGTGTTCTACACGCTTGTTTAAAACAAAATGGCGCAGCGGCGCCCGGTCCATCATCATGAACAGAAAGCCCGACGTCAACACCAAAGAGGCGCTGCTGACCGCGGCCATCCGCGTCTTTGCGGACAAGGGGTTCGATGCGGCCACGGTCCGCGACATCTGTAGCCTGGCCGAGGCCAACGTGGCCGCCGTCAACTACCATTACGGCGGCAAGGAAGCCCTGTACGCGGCAGTGCTGGAGGAAGTCTTTCCCAAGGAGGAGCGGGAGCCCGGGAGCGACGCCTCCCTGCCGCCCGAAGAGCGGCTGCGCATCTTCCTGCGCGACCTGGCCGGGGAGATATACGAGCGCGGCAACGAGATCATCGCCCAGCGCTGGGCCATCTTCCTGCGCGAAATGGCCAAGCCGAGCCGCAACCTCGATTTCCTCATCCGTCGCCAGATCCAGCCGCTGACCGACGACCTGCGGGCCATCGTGGCCGAAATCCTTGGGCCGGACGCGCCGGACAGCGCACTGGCGATGAGCAGCACCAACATCTGGGCGCTCATGCTCGACCACCTGCTGACCCAGCCCATCCAGGACCGGCTCACGCCCAGCCGCCCCGCGCCCACGGACATGGACGCCCTGGTGGACCATGTGACCACCTTCGCCCTTGGCGGACTCCTGGCGGTCAAGGCCAAGGTGGCCCCAAGACCCTGAACGGCCCCGGCAACCCGCGTCTTTGCCCCCAACCGCCCCCCGAGGAACGCATGTCCCGCCGCCACCCGGTTTCGCCCCTGACGGGCGCGCTCGTCCTGGCCGCCCTGCTCGCCCTGGCCGCGATTTCGGCCCCGCGGCGCGCCCTGGCCGGGGCCCCGGTGCTGCCCTGCCGGGTCAAGGCGGCCTTTCCCCACGACGCGCGGTCCTTCACCGAAGGGCTGTGCATCGAAAACGGCCGGATGTACGAATCGTCCGGCGGCTGGGGCGTTTCCTACCTAGCCGAGGTGGACCCGGCCACGGGCGAACGCCTCCACTCCCGCGACGTGGACGCGAAACGCTTCGCCGAGGGACTGGCCGCCGCGAACGGCGGGCTCCACCTGCTGACCTGGCGCTCGGGCCAGGGCTCCATCCACTCCCTGGACGACCTCTCGCCCCTGGGGGCCTTCGACTACCGCGTCCCCACCGGGCACTCCGAGGGCTGGGGCCTGACCTTCGACGGCTCACGCTTCATCCTCAGCTCCGGCACCGACGCCCTGACCTTCCACCAGCCCGAGGACTTCTCGCCCATGGGCGAGGTGCGCGTGCACGACGGAGGCAATCCGGTGCGCCAGCTCAACGAACTGGAGTTCGCCGAGGATCTGGTCCTGGCCAACATCTGGAAGCAGGACCGGATCGCGGTCGTCGACCCGGCCGACGGCGCGGTCACGGCCTGGATCGACCTCTCGCCCCTGCGCCGCCTGGTCGGGCCGGGGGCAGGTGTGGCCAACGGCATCGCCTACGACCGGAAGACCGGCCGCCTCTTCGTCACCGGCAAGCACTGGGACAAGCTCTTCGAGATCGAGCCCGACTTCGACGCCTGGCAGCGCCGCGCCGGGGACCGGGAATAGCGGGGCCCACGCCTCCCGGCCCCGAACCCAACAGAAAGCCCCCGCGCGGGTCTCGCACGGGGGCTGGCATGTCTCTGTTTCGGCGACGGCTAGCGGCCGCAGCACTTCTTGTACTTCTTGCCCGAGCCGCAGGGGCAGGGGTCGTTGCGTCCCACCCTGGGGCCCTTGCGCACGTTGGGCGGGGAGACCATCTCGCCGTCCACGTAGCGCCACAGGCCGTCCACGCGGCGGAAGCGGGAGCGCTCGCGGTGGGTCAGCTCCTGGCCGTCCACGGCGTATTTGGCGGCGAACTCGACCACGCCCTCGTCGTCGCCCTCGCCGCCCGCCTCGGTGTCGGTGATCTCCAGGCCGAGCCACTCGGCCGTGTCGGCCCATTCGCGGACGCTCTTCTCATCGTGGTCCTTGCGCGTCTCGGGGGCCAGGGACTCGCCCAGGTACTCGATCCGCTTGTCCACATAGGCGGTGTAGCGCGAGCGCATGAGCGCCTCGGCGGTGGGGGCGGGTTTGGCCCCGGAAATAATGGGTTCGCAGCACTCTGCGTGTTCCTTGCCGGAACCGCAGGGACAAGGCTTGGTCATGACGGATATCCTCCCTCGGGGTTTGTCGGGCGGATTGTATAGAAAGCGGCCGCCGTGTCAATCGGCCAGGGGCTTGCCCCGAAAGCCCGTCCATGGCACCCTGCGCCGCATGATCCGCATCACCGAAACCGTCGTCATCCCCTACGAGGAGCTCGGCTTCACCACCTCGCGCAGTTCCGGGCCGGGCGGCCAGCACGTCAACACCACGGACTCGCGCGTCACCCTGCTCTTCGACGTGGAGAACAGCCCGAGCCTGACCCAGCTCCAGAAGATGGTGGTCAAGGGCAAGCTGCGCCGCCGCATGGACAAGCGCGGCGTGCTCCAGGTCTCCTCCCAGGTCTTCCGCTCGCAGAAGTCCAACAAGGACTCGGCCATCGAGCGGTTTGTGGAGCTGATGCGCTGGGCCCTGACCCCGGTGACGGAGCGCCGGGAGACCGCCGTGCCGAGGAGCGCCAAGCGCCGCCGCCTGGAGCGCAAGCGCCACACCGCCGACCGCAAGCGCCAGCGCCGCCCCCCCGACACCTCCGGAGAATACTAACTCCCCCCTCTTCTCTTTTCTTCCCTCTCCCCTCCCGCCCCGCACCCATTTTCCACCCATTCCTCTCCCCTCCCGCCCCCGAACGCCCACGCGAATGCGTAACCAAAAAGTTTTGGAGGGGGATGGGTTGGGGG
>NZ_JAQUWN010000005.1 GCF_028692895.1 Pseudodesulfovibrio sp. | reverse complement strand
GATCATGTCGCCGGGCTTCAGGCCCTCGCGGATCACCACCAGCGAGTTGCGCTCGAAGCCGAGGGTCAACGGCTGGTTGACCACCTTGCCGTCCTCCTCGACCTTGAAGATGGACTTCATGCCCTGCGTGTCCATGACGGCGCGCACGGGCACGACCATGGCGTTCTTCACGTTTTCCACCAGCAGCCGGACCTTGGCGTACTGGCCGGGCCGGAGCAGCCCCTCGGGGTTGGGAAACTTGACGCGCACGCCCAGGGTGCCGGTGCGCGGGTCCACAGCCCGGTCCACCATGTCGAACACGCCGTTGTGGTCGTATTCGTCGCCGTCGGCCAGGATCAGCTTGAGCTCGCTCTCCTCGGCGTGGTCCACCTTGCGGCTGCGCCGGGCGCGCAGATAGTCGGCCTCGGTGACGCTGAAGGAGACGTAGACCGGGTCCACGGAGGACACGGTGGCCAGCAGGGTGTTCTCGCCCTGGCCCACCAGGTTGCCCACGTCCACCTGCACGCGGCCGATGTCGCCGTCCAGCGGAGAATAAATGGAGGTGTAGCCGAGCTGGATCTTGGCGTTCTCCACCTTGGCGGCATTGTCGCGCACCTGGGCCTCGTAGGTGGCCAACTGGGTCTGGTAGCTCTCGTATTCGTCCCGGCTGACCACGTTCTCCTCGTAGAGCTTCTTGAAGCGGATGAAGTCCTTGCGCGCCTTCTCGACCAGGGCCTGGTTATACTCCAGGCCGGACTGGGCCTGCTTGAGGTCCTCGTTGAAGGGCTTGGGGTCGATGACGAAGAGCAGGTCGCCCTTCTTGACGCGCGCGCCCTCCTTGAAATTCTTCTTGAGCAGGAATCCGGCCACGCGCGCCCGCACGTCCACGGTCTCCACGGCGCTGATGGTGCCGATCAGCTCGGCCCAGTAGGGCATGTCCCTGGTCTCGACCTTGACGACCTTGACCGGTTTCGGTCCCTGCGGCTCCGCCTGCGCCTGTTTTTTCTCCTTGTCCGAACAGCCGGACAGGAGGACGCAGGACAAAGAAACCATGAACAATATTTGAAAAACAGGCATGACGATACGCATGACGCACACTCGGCAGGTTGGCGGGGTCAGTCCAAAAATCCCTCAAACGCCTGTTCAGAATACACATATCCCGCTATTATGTACAACCCCCTTGAACCCTTTACCCCTTCAAATTGTTGACGGCGGGGCCCCGACGCCTTACTTTTCCCCAAAACGTCCATCCGGGACCGCGGGAGGAGCCATGGCCGACGAAAAAATCTGCAAGGAAAACCCCATGAAGGGGATTCCGCTGGACATCAATTTCACCACCTTCATCTATTCCCTGTCCTCGTCGGCCGTGGTGGCGCTGGGCGAGGCCGAGGACCCGAGCACGGGCAAGGTCGAGTTCCAGCCCGAGATGGCCAAGCACACCATCGACGTGCTCGGCATGCTCAAGGACAAGTTCGACAAGGGACTGGACGAAAGCGAAAAGAAGCTGCTGTGCGAGATCGTGTACAACCTGCGCATGGCCTACGTGAACAAGCTGAAATAACGGGGAGACGACAATGTCCCAGATGATAAAGGCCGGGCTGGTGGGCGTCACCGGCTACACCGGCATGGAGCTGGCGCGCCTCATGGTCCACCACTCGTCCATGGAGCTGGTCTGCGCCACCTCGCGCTCCGAGGCGGGCAAGACCCTGGCGGACATCTACCCGTTCCTCAACCGCCTCCCCCTGGGTTCCCTGGTCATCACCCGGCCCGACCCGGCGGAGCTGGCCCGCGAGTGCGACGTGGTCTTCCTGGCCGTGCCGCACAAGACCGCCATGGAGATCGCCGCCGCCCTGCTCGCCGAAGGCGTCAAGGTGGTGGACCTCTCGGCCGACTTCCGCCTGAACGATCAGGCCACCTACGAGCAGTGGTACGCCACGCCCCACACCCACCCCGAGCTGCTCGCCGAGGCCGTCTACGGCCTGCCCGAGCTCTACCTGGACAAGATCATGGGCGCGCGGCTCATCGCCAACCCCGGCTGCTACCCCACCTCGGCCATCCTCGGCCTGGCCCCGGCCGTTTCCGCCGGGCTGGCGGAGAGCGACGGCATCGTGGTGGACGCCAAGTCCGGCACCACGGGCGCGGGCCGGGGGGCCAAGGTCCCCTTCCTGTTCTGCGAGGTGCACGACAATTTCCGGGCCTACGGTCTGCCCACCCACCGCCACACGCCGGAGATCGAGCAGGAGGTCTCCAAGCTGGCCGGGACCCCGGTGACCCTGTCCTTCAACACCCACCTGCTGCCCATCGACCGGGGCATCCTCTCCACCATCTACACCCGGCTGACCCGTGAGGCGACCCTGGACGAGGTCCACGCCCTGTACACCGAATTCTACGCCGACAAGCCGTTCGTCCGCGTCCTGCCCCAGAAGCAGTTGCCCGAGACCCGCAACGTGCGCGGCACGGTCTTCTGCGACATCGGACTGGTGGTGGACCCGCGCACGAACCGGCTCATCATCCTCTCGGCCATCGACAACCTCTGCCGGGGCGCGTCCGGCCAGGCGTTGATGAACGCCAACCTCATCTGCGGCCTCGATCCCGACGAAGGGATTCCGATGGCCCCGATGATGCCCTAAGACGACGCATCTCCCCGGAAGGCGGCCCCGCTTTCCTTCCGGGGAGGCTTGGCGTATCCTCCCGGCCATGCTCGACCCCAGACAGGCAAAGGACACCATCGCGGCCGTGGCCACCCCGCCCGGCGAGGGCGGCGTGGGCATCGTCCGCATCAGCGGCCCGCAGAGCCGCGCCCTGGCCCGCGCCCTGTTCCGGCCCAGGAGCCCGTCCTTCGCCGATTTCATCCCCCACCACCTGCACTACGGCCACCTGATCGACCGCCAGGGCCGCGTCCTGGACGACGTCCTGGCCGCGTTCATGCCCGGCCCCCGCTCCTTCACCGGCGAGGACGTGGCCGAGCTGCACTGCCACGGCGGCCGGGCCGTGCTCTCGGCCGTGCTGGACGAGCTCCTGGCCGGGGGCGCGCGGCTGGCCGAGCGCGGGGAGTTCACCTACCGCGCCTTCCTGAACGGCCGCATGGACCTGACCCAGGCCGAGGCCGTGGCCGAGCTGATCCACGCCCCCACCAAGGCGGCCGTCCACCTGGCCCAGGTCAAGCGCTCCGGCCTGCTGGGCGAGCGCATCCGGGCCCTGCGCGCCCGGCTGGAGGCGCTGCGGGCCAAGCTCGTCATCGCCGTGGACTTTCCCGAGGACGAGGTGGAGTGCCTCTCCCCGGACGAATTGATCGGGACCTGCGGCTCGGTCCGCGCGGACATCGAAACCCTGCTGGCCGGGGTGGACCGCGCCCGGGCCTGGCGCGAAGGACCGCTGGCCGTGCTGGCCGGCCGGGTCAACGCGGGCAAGTCGAGCCTGATGAACGCGCTGCTCGGCCGCGACCGGGCCATCGTCACCGACCAGCCCGGCACCACACGCGACTACCTGGAGGAATCCCTCAACCTGGACGGCCTGACCGTGCGCCTGGCCGACACGGCGGGCATACGGGCCACGGACGACCTGATCGAGGCCGCCGGGCTGCGCATGGGCCGCGAGCTCATGGACCGGGCCGACCTGGTCCTGCTCCTGGCCGACGGCTGCGCTCCGCCGGACGCCGACACCCTGGACGCGGCATCGGGCCTGGCCCCTGAAAAGGGCCTGGTTCTGCTGACCAAGGCGGACCGCGACGATTTCGCCCCCGAAAACGGCGGGCCCCTCGCGGCCCTGGGCTTCGAGGTCCTGGCCGTGTCCTCGCGCAGCGGCGCGGGACTGGACCGGTTCTGCGCCCGGATGCGCGAGCGGCTCCTGGGCGGATCTGGCCAGCCCGACCCGGACGAGCTGGCCCCCAACGCCCGCCAGGCCTCGGCCCTGGCCGACGCGGCCGAAGAGCTGGGCCTCCTGGCGCTGGACGCCGGGGCCGGGGTGCCCTATGACCTCCTGGGCGTGCGGCTGGAAACGGCCACCACGGCGCTTTCGGGCATCACCGGCGACATCGCGCCCGAGGACGTGCTCCATTCGATCTTCGACAACTTCTGCATAGGGAAATGACCATGACCGAAGCGACAGACACCATCGAGACCATCGACGTCCGGCACGTGACCTGCGGCCTGGTGCCGCTCATGCAAACCCACCTGGGCGGCGCGGACCCCGAGCAGCAGGCCCTGGAATTCCAGGTCCGCCAGGGCATCGAGACCGAGCTGTGGAACTCGTTCGGCACCGGCACGGACTGGCGGCTGACCGAGATCCGCAACGACCTCTTCCACGACGTGGCCCGCTTCGAGCGCCAGGAGGTGAGCGAGCTGGACCCGCTGGGCCTGATGGATTTCTGATCCCGAATCGACCGCAACCCCAGGAGGCGACCATGCGCAAGGACACGACCGACAACAGCGCCGTCATCGAGGACATCCTGAACCGGGCCGAGGTGCTCTGGCTGGCCCTGGCCGACGCCGACGGGCCCTACTGCGTGCCCGTCAACTTCGCGGCGGCCGGGAATGTCATCTACATCCACTCCGGGCTCAAGGGACGCAAGGCCGACTGCCTGGAGTCCGGCGCGCCCCTGGCCTTCTCCACCGCCGTGGACGTGCGGCGGCGGGCCGGCGGCGACGACGCCTGCGACCAGGGCTACCATTTCCGCTCCGTCATGGGCCGGGGGGCTCCCCGCCGCCTCGCGGGCGACGAGCTGACGACCGGCCTGGACGCCATCACCCTGAAACACCTGGGCCGGATGCTCCCCTACAAGGAGAAGGTCCTGCCCATCACGGCGGTATACGCCATAGACATCGAATCCGTGACCGCACGGGTCAAGGAGTAGGTTACCAATGATCATCTGCTATATCGGCGATTCCCTCACCCTGGGCTACGGCGACCCCGCCGGGCTGGGCTGGCCGGGCCGCATCTCCGGCGCGCTGCGCACCGGCGAGACGGACGTCACCTCCTACAACCTCGGCGTGCGGCGCGACACCACCCCCAAGATGGCCGCGCGCTGGAAGGCCGAGGCCGCCCTGCGCCGGATTCCCGGCGAGCCCTGCAAGCTCGTGTTCAACTTCGGCGTGGCCGACCAGGTCAACAAGGTCTCCGAGACCGAGACGCTGGTGGCGGCCGAGGCCATGCTGACCGAGGCCAAGGCCATGGGCGACGTGCTCGTGGTCGGTCCCACCCCGGTGCTGGACGAGGCGCTGTGCTCCCGCATCGCCTACCTCTCCCCGGCCGTCGGCGGGCTGTGCAGGAAGCTCGGCGCGCCCTTCATCCCCCTGCTGGACGTGCTGATGGCCGACCCGGTCTTCACCCAGTCCCTGGCCGACAACGACGACGTGCATCCCGCGGCCCCCGGCTACGCGGCCATGGCCCGGCACCTGCTCGCCGCCCCGGCCCTGCGCGCCTTCTTCGGCCTTGTGGAGGCGCAGCGGTGAGCGAATTCAAGTCCTTCGCCAGCGACAACAACTCCGGGGCGCACCCGGCCATCATGGAAGCCGTCGTCCGCGCCAACCGCGGGCACATGAAGTCCTACGGCGACGACGAAATCTCCATCCACACCGACGACGTTTTCAAGGAGTTCTTCGGCTCCCAGGCGCGCATCCACTACGTGACCACGGGCACGGCCGCCAACACGCTCGGCCTGCGCGCCGTGACCCACACCTACAACTCCGTCATCTGCGCGGAGCAGGCGCACATCAACAACGACGAATGCGGCGCGCCCGAGGCCTTCGGCGGCATCAAGCTGGTGCCCATCCCGTCGAGGGACGGCAAGCTCACCCCCGGCGCCATCGCCCCCTACCTGGGCCATGTGGTCGGCTTCGTCCACGCCTCCCAGCCGAGGGTCATCTCCATCACCCAGCCCACGGAGCTGGGCCGCCTCTATTCCATCAAGGAGATCGAGGAGCTGGTGGAGTTCGCCCACGACCGCGACCTGCTGGTGCACATGGACGGCGCGCGCATCGCCAACGCCTGCGCCGCGCTCGACTGCTCCTTCTTCGACCTGACCACCGCCCTGGACGTGGACCTGCTCTCCTTCGGCGGCACCAAGAACGGCTGCCTCATGGGCGAGGCCGTGGTCTTCCTGAACCCCAAGGTCGGCAAGGGCTTCCCCTTCCTGCGCAAGCAGGCCATGCAACTGGTCTCCAAGATGCGCTTCGTCTCCGCCCAGTTGGAGGAATACCTGAAGGACGACCTGTGGCTGAGGAACGCGCGCAACGCCAACGCCATGGCCAGGCGGCTGGCCGACAAGGCCGGAGCCGTCGAGGGCGTGGATATCCGGGGCCCGGTGGAGTGCAACGCCATTTTCGCCCACCTGCCCATGCGCGCCACCGAGAAGCTGCTCGAAAAATACTACTTCTACATCTGGGACGCCCACGCCCAGACCGTGCGCTGGATGACCTCCTGGGCCACCACCAAGGCGGAAGTGGACGAGTTCGTGGCCGACATCGAGAAGGCCGTCCGGGAGGCGCGATGAACCGCATCTGCGTCTACCTCGGGTCCAACCCCGGCTTCGACCCGGCCTATGCCGAGACCACCCGTCGCCTGGCCGGGGAGCTGGTCAGCCGGGGCCTCGGCCTTGTCTACGGCGGCTCCGACGTCGGGCTGATGGGCCTGCTCGCCAACACCTGCCTGGGGGCGGGCGGCGAGGTCATCGGCGTCATCCCCGAGCGGCTGGTGGAAAAGGAAGTGGCCCACACGGGCCTGACCCAGAGCTTCGTGGTCAGAAGCATGCACGAGCGCAAGCAGAAAATGGCCGACCTCTCGGACGGCTTCATCGCCCTGCCCGGCGGCGTCGGCACCCTGGAGGAGTTCTTCGAGGCCCTGACCTGGAATCAGCTCGGCTACCACGCCAAGCCCTGCGGCCTGCTGGACGTCAAGGGCTACTACGCCTGCCTGTCCGACCACATGGACCGCATGGTCAGCGAGGGCTTCCTGGTCCCGGAGCACCGCCGCATGGTCCTGACCTCCTCGGACCCGGCCGACCTCCTGGACCGGTTCGCCACCTACGACCCGCCCCACGTGGACAAGTGGATCGAGAAGAAAAAGGGGCTGTAACCGGCACATTCCCGCCCATCATTCCGCCCGAACGGGCGGGCCCTGCTGACAATAATTGAGGGGCTGACATGGATACCATGTCAGCCCCTAGATTTTTCGCCTCAAGCGCCCGGTCCCATCCGAAAAGGGAAACGAGCGCCAATCTCTCGATCCACAGGCGCTCATCAGCCGTAAAACCGGCTCAAGGTGCTCCTAATACAAAACAGTTACAGCGGAAGAAACTCGTTTCGCCTTCTCCACGGCGCCCTCAACGTCGTCAGCGAGGGCCAGGGCGACGCCGAGACGGCGGACTCCGGCGCACTCGCCTTTTCCGAAAATCAAAATCTTTGTATCCGCCTCGCGCAGCGCAACATCAACGCCATCAAAGGCGGGCTTGTCCGACGCGCCATTGGACAGGATCACGCACGAAGCGGCGGGTCCGTATTGACGAATACCCGGAATCGGCAGGCCCAAAACAGCTCTTACGTGCAGGGCGAATTCACTTAAATCCTGAGAGATGACAGTCACCAATCCCGTATCGTGCGGCCGAGGGGAGACTTCGCTGAAGATGACGTCATCGTCCTTAACAAAAAGTTCGACCCCAAAAATGCCGCGCCCGCCCAGGGCGTCCGTGATCCTGCGCGCATATTCCCGAGCTTTCGCAAGGGCCGCCTCGCTCATGGGTTGCGGCTGCCAGGACTCGCGGTAATCCCCATTCTCCTGCCGGTGCCCAATCGGCTCGCAAAACGTCGTCCCGTCAACGTGACGCACGGTCAACAGGGTGATCTCATAATCAAAAGGCACGAATTTTTCGACAATGACGCGCCCTTGGCCGGTACGGCCGCCAGACTGGGAATAATCCCAGGCCTTTTGGATATCAGCCTCGCTTTTCACGATGGATTGCCCTTTTCCGGAAGAACTCATGACGGGCTTGACCACGCATGGAATACCGATTTCGGCCACTGCCGCCCGGTATTCTTCTTCCGTATCGGCGAAGCGGTAAGACGACGTGGTCAGGCCGACCTTCTCGGCGGCAAGACGCCGAATGCCTTCACGGTCCATTGTCAGCTTCGTCGCATTGGCGGTAGGGACGACGTTGAATCCCTCTTTTTCAAGCTCGACCAAAGTGGACGTGGCGATGGCCTCAATCTCGGGCACGATATAGTCGGGCTTCTCTTCCGTGACAACTCGACGAAGCGCGTCGCCATCCAACATGGACATGACATAAGAGCGGTGCGCCACCTGCATGGCGGGGGTGTCCGCATAGCGATCAACCACAACGACCTCAATGCCGAGACGCTGTGCTTCAATCACAACTTCCTTGCCAAGTTCGCCGCCACCGAGAAGCATCATTTTCTTGGCCGATGCAGTCTTTGCCGTTCCCAATATAGTCATATCAAATCCTTTGAATTAATTGCATTCATGCGTTGCACAGGGAACCTCTATGCCAAATTTCCCCCGGAATTGAAAGGATTTCCCTTTTCGATTTCAGGGTGAATATGGCCCGCATCGAACCGGTCCGATAACGCGAGGCTTCACCGGAAAGTTGTGGGATGAGCGGCCGAGCGGTGAGATTTTTGGACTGTCCACTCGCACCCGGAAGCTGTCCGCAGGCTGGCGCAGGACGGCGAGAGGCGCGACGGCGTCACGTCGCCGACCATCGGGGAAAGCAAGGGATCGCCCCGGCCGTCCTGGGCTCCGTGGGGTTCCGGGCCTGGAGCCCGTTACTTGCAGACCGCGCTCTCCTTGAGCGCCTTGATCCAGGGGTCCGGGGCGTAGCCCAGGAGGACGGCGTCGCCCGCGATGAGCACGGGCGTGCCCGGGAGCTCGACGGCCCGCGCCAGTTGGGCCTCCTCCTGGACGTGCGGCTCGTGGGCCACCTGGAGCCGGGCGTAGAGCTCGGGCAGCGTGGTCCCCTGGAGCAGCTCGGGAAAGGCGTCCGTGAACTGCATGAGCACGATCATGCGCGCGTCCGTCAGGTCGTCGGTCCTGGGCTGCTTGAGGTCCGTATAGGCGTAGTCGATAAGCTTCTTGAGGTCCGGCCGCCTGACCGAATCCTCCAGAATCCAGGCCGCCATGTCCGAACCGATGAAGGAGCGGCGCGGGAAAAAGGCGAGTCGGACGTTGCGGTAGAGCTCCGGGTATTCCCCCAGCAGCTTGTGGCCCAGGCGGCAATGCCAGCACAGGGGGTCGGTGACCACCACGATGTCGCGGTCGCCAGTGCCCGTGAACCCGACCACGGCGTGGTCGTAGAGGGCGCGGAATTCCGGGGCGCAGCCGTCCGGCTTGGCGGGCGCGTCGCTCCCGGCGCCGGCCGGGACGGCCAGGCAGAGCGACGCCAACAGGGCCAGGGTCAGGGAGAGGCGGATCGTTCGCATGCGCCGGATGGTATACCCTTCCCGCCCCGAAGAAAAGCCCCGGGCCGCGCCCGCCCGGTCAGGCCGCCGCGGAATCGGGCCGGACCACCCGCATGGCCGGGCCGCTCCCGTTGGCCGCCCGGAAGGACGCCACGCCCTCACGCCCCATGAAGCGCGACAGGACCTTGGGGTCCGTGGCCAGCAGGTCCACCAGGATCAGCCCGTCCAGGCAGTTGCCGAAGTCCGGGTCCACGTTGAAGCCGATGATCTTGCCGCCCAGCTTGAGGTACTGCCGCAGCAGCACCGGGATGGACTTGCCCGACTCCACGTCGCTGACCAGGTCGGCCACGTCCTCCGGGTCGCCGAAGGCGGACTCGGGCAGGTTGAAGTCCAGACGGCGCAGGGCCTTGCTTCTGGGCGGGCGCTTGGGCCGCGCCAGCGGGGCCAGCTCGGGCAGGAAGCAGTGCCGCTCCATGAACCCGGTAATCAGCTCGCGCGACACGCCCGAGTATTCGCCGGAGATGGAGACGCAGCCGAACAGCTTGGAATATTTCGGGTTGTCCACCACGAACTGGGCCACGCCGCGCCACAGCAGGAGCAGCGGCTGGTAATTTTTCTGGTATTTCGGGGTGATGAACGAGCGGCCCATCTCCAGGGCCGGGCCCATGTTCTCCATCAGGCCGGGCCGGTAATTGAACAGGGTGGAGGTGTAGAGCCCGTCCACGCCCCGCGCCGCCAGGATTTCGTCGGTCAGGCCGAAGCGGTAGGCCCCGGCCACCTCGCGCTCGTCCTTGTTCCAGAGGACCAGGTGGCGATAGGTGTCGTCGAAGGCGTCGATGTCCAGGGGGCGGCCGGTGCCCTCGCCCACCTGGCGGAAGGTCTCCTCGCGCCGGATGCCGATCTCGCGCAGCAGGCGCGGGATGCGAAAGGCCCCGGCCTGGAACACGGTGAATTCGGGGGTCTCGATGAGGATGTTTTGGTCCGGCAGCGCGGCCACCTCGCTGGCCAGGATGTGCCGCCCGCGCGAGTTGGCGATGGGGGCCATGGCCCTGGCCGACGCGGCGGGGCGGCCGGGCTCCGCCTTGTCCTTGGCGTCGCGGCGCAGCAGGTAGGTGCGGAAGCGCAGGTAGTCCATCATGTCGCCGTCGGTCTGGAAGGCCGCGAGCCGCTGGCTGGCGATGATGGAGCCGAAGGCCACGCGGATGGCCCCCCTGGACGCGAGCCGCAGGTTCTCGTGCGGGAGGAGCACGGTGCGCAGCCGTGGATGGACCAGGCCCAGGGCCTGAAAAAGGCCGCTGTTGCGGCCGTCGAAAAATACGGGAAGGGCGCTGGCCCCGGTCTTTCGGATAATCCGGCCGACCATGGGGCTCCACTGGGGGTCGGCCACCATGCCCTTCTTGACCTTGAGGGAGGAGACCTCGCCCGCCGGGAAGACCACCAACATGCCGCCGTCCTTCAGCCAGCGCATGGCCGACTTGAGCCCGGCGATGTTCTTCTTGGCGGATTCCGCCTTGCCGAAGGGGTCCACCTCGATGAGCAGCTCATCCAGCTCCGGGATCATGCCGAGCATGAAATTGGCCATGATCCGGATGTCGGGCCGCACGTCGCGCAGGATGTTGACCAGGAGCAGCCCCTCCAGCACGCCGAAGGGGTGGTTGCACACGGCCACCAGCGGGCCGGTCCGGGGGATGCGCTGCACGGGCTGGCCGTCCACCTTGAACTGCACGCCGAGCAGCTCCAGGACGCGCTCCGCGAACCGCCCCTCGCCCCCGGCCGCCTTCAGCCGGGCATAGAGCGAGTTGAGCGTGTCCAGGCGCAGAATCTTGGAGAGCGGTTTCTTGACCAGGGAGAACAGGGCGTGGCGCACCGGGTCGCCAAAGGGGGAAGAAAGATCGAGCAGGGGTCCATCCGTCAGGCCGTCCATACATGCCTCCTCAGCAGGTTTGACGGATGCTACGGACAAACCGGGCGCGCTTCCCCCCTCCTCCGGTGACGATTGCTACCGGCCGGTGACGGTTGCCCGGACAATTCGTGACGCCGCGCCGGGCTGGTCTCCGGGCCGGGACGGGCTAATGTGGGCCACGCCCTCCACCCGGATGCGCCAGTGGCCGCCGGGCACGGGCGGGCGCAGGGAGCGCTCCGCCAGATCGGCGCAGAGCAGCCCGCCGTCCGTTCCTCCCGGAAGGCGTGGTCGGCGAACAGGGCCACGTCCTCGGGATCGATGGCGTGCGGCACGGGCTCGGTTGTGGCGTTGGCGGAAGACGGTACTTCGGGCACGGGTTGGCGCATACCGGACATGGGACCTCCTTTTCCTGGAGCCCGAACGGTTGCCACCCCCGATCCCTTTTCCGCGAAACATCCGTTTTTCCTTGCCCCCGACCCGGCCGGGGTGGTGACACGGCAAAAAAATCCATATATACGGAAGCAAACCGAACCTCGACAAAACCGCCAACCGCGTACAGGAGCACGCATGGCCCTCAACCTCAACCTCGCCGGCTTCTCCCGTGAATACCTCATCGGCATACCCGAGCTCGATGAGCAGCACGAAAACTTCTTCACCATGCTCGACCGCATCGCCGAAGTCGCGCCCGACCTCTACCGCCCCCTGGCGGAGGAGGACGTGGACGCGCTGGTGGACGTCGTGGCCGAGCTGCGCGAATACGCCCTGCTCCACTTCCGCACCGAGGAGGGCTACATGAAGGAGGCGGGCTACCCCGGCCTCGGCGAACAGAAAAAGGCCCACAACCGGTTCATCACCGACGTCATCCGCATGGAGGGCGACCTGCTCAACGGGCTGACCATCCCGCCCATCAAGGTGCGCAACTTCATGCACGACTGGTACCGGGAGCACATCCTGACCCTGGACAGGCAATTCGGCGAATTCCAGAAGGGAAACAAGGCGTAAGGCCACGCCCGCCCCCGCCGCGCACGTCCTGCGCCCGCCGCCCCGGCGGGAGCCCATTTTTTTTGCCCCCCGCGCTTGACAGGAACACGGTGGTGTTTATCTATGACCCAGCCTGACGGACCCCCGCCAAAAGGCCGACGGGCCAAGGGGCGAAAAGGGCGGCGACGACCGTCCGCACACCCCGTCAACGGAACAATTACTTATCGGAGGTATAAAGGAAATGAAGCTGAAACCGTTGAATGATCGCGTTCTGGTCAAGCGGTTGGAAATGGAAGAAAAGACCGCCGGCGGCATCTACATCCCGGATTCCGCCAAGGAAAAGCCCATGAAAGGCGAAGTCGTCGCCGTGGGCCCCGGCAAGCTCGATGAAGACGGCAAGCGCGTCAAGATGGCCGTCAAGGCGGGCGACACCGTCCTGTTCGCCAAGTACGCCGGCAGCGAGATCAAGATCGACGGGGAAGAGCACCTGGTCATGCGCGAGGACGACATCCTCGCCATCGTCGACTAGGCTTCCTGCCCTTTCATTACACCCAATTTTTGAAGGAGATATACCATGGCTAAAGAAATTCTCTTCGATGCCAAAGCCCGCGAGAAACTGAAGGCCGGCGTGGACAAGCTGGCCAACGCCGTCAAGGTCACCCTGGGACCCAAGGGCCGCAACGTCGTGATCGAGAAGTCCTACGGCTCCCCGGTCATCACCAAGGACGGCGTGTCCGTGGCCAAGGAGATCGAGCTGGAAGACAAGTTCGAGAACATGGGCGCCCAGATGGTCAAGGAAGTCGCTTCCAAGACCTCCGACGTCGCCGGTGACGGCACCACCACCGCCACGGTCCTGGCCCAGGCCATCTTCACCGAAGGCGTGAAGCTCGTGGCCGCCGGTCGCTCCCCCATGTCCATCAAGCGCGGTATCGACAAGGCCGTCGAAGCCATCGTCGAGGAGCTCGGCAAGGTCGCCAAGCCCACCCGCGACCAGAAGGAGATCGCCCAGGTCGGCACTATCTCCGCCAACAACGACGCCACCATCGGCAACATCATCGCCGAGGCCATGAACAAGGTCGGCAAGGAAGGCGTCATCACCGTCGAGGAAGCCAAGGGGTTGGACACCACCCTCGAAGTCGTCGAGGGCATGCAGTTCGACCGCGGCTACCTCTCCCCCTACTTCGTCACCAACACCGAGCGCATGACCTGCGAGATGGAAGAGCCGTTCATCCTCCTCAAGGAGACCAAGATCTCCAACATGAAGGAGCTGCTCCCCGTCCTGGAACAGTGCGCTAAGATGTCCAAGCCCCTGCTCATCATCGCCGAGGACATCGAGGGCGAGGCCCTGGCCACCCTCGTGGTCAACAAGCTGCGCGGCACCCTGAACGTGGTCGCCGTCAAGGCCCCGGGCTTCGGTGAGCGCCGCAAGGCCATGCTGAAAGACATCGCCATCCTCACCGGCGGCCAGGTCGTCTGCGAGGACCTCGGCATCAAGATGGAAAACATGACCGTGGGCGACCTCGGCTCCTGCAAGCGCATCGTCATCGACAAGGAAAACACCACCATCGTCGACGGCGCAGGCAAGCCCGCCGAAATCAAGGCCCGCATCCAGACCATCCGCGCCGAAATCGCCGATTCCTCCTCCGACTACGACCGCGAGAAGCTCCAGGAACGCCTGGCCAAGATCGTGGGCGGCGTGGCCGTCATCAACGTCGGCGCCGCTACCGAGACCGAGATGAAGGAAAAGAAGGCCCGCGTGGAAGACGCCCTGAACGCCACCCGCGCCGCTGTCGAGGAAGGCATCGTGCCCGGCGGCGGCGTCGTCCTGGCCCGTGCTGGCAAGGTCGCCTCCAAGGTCAAGGCCGCCGATGACGACGAGCTGGCCGGTATCAACATCATCGCCCGCGCCGTGGAAGAGCCCCTGCGCCAGATCGCCGGAAACGCCGGTCTGGAAGGCTCCATCGTCGTGGAGAAGGTCAAGGAAGGCAAGGGCGGCTTCGGCTTCAACGCCGCCACCTGCGAATACGAGGACCTGCTCAAGGCCGGTGTCATCGACCCGAAAAAGGTCACCCGCACCGCCCTGCAGAACGCCGCGTCCGTCGCTGGCCTGCTCCTGACCACCGAGTGCGCCATCGCCGACAAGCCCGAAAAGACCCCCGCCGCCCCGGCCATGCCCGGCGGAATGGGCGGCATGGGCGGCATGGGCGGCATGTACTAAGCCCCCAGGCACACCAGCCGAACAATCAACCCCCCGGCCCGCACCAACGCGGACCGGGGGGTTCTTTTTTTTGATGCCTCCGGCGGCCGGGGGAAGGGGAAGAGGGTGAACCCCGACGTTATAACTTAGTTAGTGGTGTGAGATAATCGGGACTATCCGGGACCATCCGGGATATACCGGGACGGTCAGAACGGAAACGATCTTACAGTATTTGAAACGGTCGAATTAGAGCGGGAGATTGTGCTGCTTGACGCTGCGCTTCGCCCGCTCTTTTTTTATGATACGGCAGATGTGCTGGAACGACAACCCGAACTTCCTGGCCAGCTCGGCCTGGTTGTCGCCGACGAATTCCCCATAAATTTTGGAGTCGCGGGAGTTGATGCGACTGGCCATGTCCTTGGGGACGTAGATCAACTGACCGCCCCAGAGATCGGCGATGTAGCAGGCTGCGGCCTCGCTGAACTCCTTGGCTTGGGGGCGGGGGATGCCGAGGTCCTGGTGGGCCTTGGCTGTCAGGTGGTCGGCCAGGTCCTCCAGGAGCGCGGTGGCTGGCTTGCGCGTATCGTTGCTCATATCTCTATCCATGGGCTTGAGTAGACGCTTGATCCTCTACACGCTGAATCCATTTCTTGATTATCTCGATGACGTCATTGGCCTGATAGGTGTTGAGCCAGGCGTATGAGTCAACCTTGATCCGGCACCTGGTCTTGATGAACGTATTGAGCGCACCGGCGCTGGGGTCCCGTACAGCTCCGAGCCGGTGGAGGTCCTGCCAGAGCACCCATATTTTGCGGGCCTGGCCGTCCACGTTGGGGGGGCGCTTGCCATCCTTGGCGGGTGTACCGGACAGATAGTCCAGGTGGGCGCACAGGTCCTTGAGCTCGGGGATGCTGAGGTCCCTGGTGGAGGACTTGCCGTACCGATCCCCAAGCATCGCATGGTAATCATCGTCGGTCATGCCGAGGACCTTTTGTACGGTCCGGGCCTTGCGTGTCAGGTTTGTCCGCCATTGGCTCTTATTGGTCATGTCTTCCTCGCAGTCGCAGGGAGAGTCATAGATCAATGACCGCCCGCATATCTTACATCTATAATGGTCGCTCATGCTTCTTTGCCGTTGATTGCTGAGTTCTTCGTCTAGACGTGGGATGTGTACCCACGAAAGCCGTGATCCCACTGTGCCGCAACGATTGCCTTGCGCCTTTGGCGTTGGGCCTCCAGGTGCCGAAGCAGGGGGGCTGCCCGGTCTTTGGCCGTCCAGAAACGCCAAGAGAAGCCTCTCCCAGCAGGCTTGACCGCTTTCTTCGGGCCGTCCTCCGTCTCCACCTCTTTGACGTAGGCAGAAACGTCGTGGACGTACCCGAGCGAGTCGAGCACCTTGTACTTGTGCCCCTCGATTTCGATGGTTGCCATGATGATTTCCCTATTCTTTGACGCCGAAGTCCTCGACCTCGTACTCGTTGTCATCAGCCACCAGCTTGATCTTGATATTGACAGGGCCAGCCTCGGTGATGGCCCCATCCATCTGGTCATCCAAATCCCACGATGTTTCACCACGCTCCTGGAACACCTCGTCGCAATGCTGTGCGAGCCATTCCTCGACGTGATCCTGATGAACCTCGTCCGGCACGGTAAGCTCGTAATGTCGCGTGATTGTATTGCTGATCTCAGTCTTGTACGTTTTCATGATTCCTCCGTGAGTATTGCGGATAAGGTTAATTTTTCGGGAAGTAGTACCAACGCTTAAGCGGAGATTCCCACACTTCGCCTTTCGCGCCATAACGCCCACATCCTTCACAGGCGTGGTGAACATGTTGCTTGCAACCGGGATGGCTGCATGGCTGGCCGTCTTCATAGACCTTGCGCCTTGACGAAACGATTCCGTTACTCATCGGCTTTCTCCGAGATGGGACTATTTGTTGATCTCTTTTTTGAGCCAACGCCGTCCGCTGGCCTCGGACACCTCAAACGTGATCTCGACGCTGACACCCAAGAGCCACACAGAGTACGTGCGCAGGGTCAGGCCGACCTGGGCCACGTTGCACCCGCCGAACCAGACGCGGCCATACTCCGACCAATCCAGTTTGAAAATTTCAACGGCTGCCAATTTCATCGACATGCTTTACTCCTGGTATTGCGGATAGTCGGTTATTCCAGGTGGCCGTCCATATCGACGCCATATGCGTTGGCCTGGAGCGGTCGGAACTTGGCGCACGCCTTCGGGTACGGTTCATCCCCACGCAGATGTTCAAGGCGGCGGGAAACATGGTCCTCGCGGTATGTGTAGAGCCTGCCATCCCTGGAGTCCCAACGTTGGAACCGTCTCGGGAGGCGGCACAAGCGACCCTCTCCGTTCACGTTGTGCGCGCATTTTGGGCATTGGTTCGGTCTGAATTTCATTGGTCCACCTCCTGCTGATAGTGCGGCCTAGTGCCACGGCGGCCGGAACTCGCTGCCCTCAACGCATGCCCCGCAATGCCCCGCACTGTTGGCGCAAATCTTCCCGCAATTGGCGGGGTTGAGTATCCATTCCGTCGCCTGGGCTATCTCGCTGTAGCGGACGTATTCGCCATCCTTTGCCTGGGCCATGTGCGCCTCGGTGCCGTCCTCGTCGGGGTGAAAATCGAATCGGTCCATCTTGTTATCTCCTGAGGTTATATCAATCCGCCCTGCCGCTCCTGCGGCCGGGCGGGTCTGTCCGGGGCGAAAAAGCCGAGTTGGCCCTTGCAGGGCACAGTCTTGTCCAGGGGGAGCGCGGAGGTCAGCCGCCAGTGGTAGACGCCGGGCGTGGGGTTGGCCCACGGCGAGGCGCTGTTGGTGACGCAGCCCAGGAGAACCACGCTGCCGACCAGGGCCCCGAGGCCGAATGCCTGGGGCCAGCGCCGGGCCAGCCGCCAGAACGCCTCGGGATTGATGCCCCTGGCCGAGGCCAGGTCGGCGGCGGCCTGGGTGATCGGCTGGCGGGCGGAGCGCATGGCGCTCCCGTCCACCTCCTGACCGGCGTGGACCATGACGCGCCAGCCGACCCGCCGCCTCGGGAGTTGCCAGGTCCGGTTTTCGACGTCCTTGAGGCCGAGGACTACAAGTCCGGCCCAGGGCTGGCGGATGGAGATGGCGCTGGTCGTACCCATGCTCACCTCCCCTCGCCGTCGAGCACGGCGAGGTCCTGGCGCACCTGGCCGATCAAGGCGTCCGTCCCCTCGGGGTCGAAAGACCAAAGCGGCGATTTGGCCCTGTCGAGCAAGGTGCGGACGTGCGTCAGCAGCTCATGCTCAACGGCCATATTGCCGAGCATAAAATGCCCGGAGCAGCACGGGCACTGCACCCACATCACTCCCAGACTGGGATAGGCCAGGGCCGTCTTGCCGGATTTGATGGCCTCGATCTCGCCGCGCAGGTCGTCCCTGACGGCCTCGCAAACATCGAGGTCACGCCGCAGGTTCGCCACGTCCGCGTTGAGGATGCCGACATCCGTGACGAGCCTCCGCACGACGCCCAGCAGAAAACGGACGTCGGCCAGCAGGTAGAGCCGCAGGCGCTCCTCGTCCACAGCCACGACGTCGTCCGCGCCCATGCAGAGCATGAGCAGCTCCACCCGGCGGGTTATCCGCCTGATCCTCTTGGTATCGATCACTTGCCACCTCCCACTTGCGCCGGGTACGTGATCTGCACGTCCGGCTGCATGGCGCGGATGCGGTCAATCAGGTCCTCAAGGTGCAGGTTGTCCAGCTCCGCGCGGATCTCGTTCTTGATGCGCTCGCGCAGGACGACGGCGTTGACGGCCTGGCCGGTGACGTCGGAAGGCACGGCGTAGCGCTGCCCGGCCTCGTCGCCGTATATTATCCAGTCGGGCGAGACCGTGGTCTTGCGCCAAATCCTAATGAGCCACTCGGGCGGGATCGAGGCCCGGCGCTTGGAGTCGGAGATGGACGACTGTCTGATGTCCAGATATTCGGCCAGCTGGACCTGGGTCTTGCAGCCGGTCACATCCTTGATCCGCTCCAGGGCCGCATCGTACTGGGCTCTGGCATCCTGGGTGATGACAATCTGTTGCTTGGGCATTTGCTCCTCCTTGGTTGGTTTGAGGTTGACGGTGTTGCTGTCGTCCCACTGCATCCATTCCGTGCAGTCCGCGCATTGCGGGGGCCGACTGAGAGTCCCGGAGGCGGTCCAGCCCGACCGCGACCGCATGGCCTCGCAATGCTTGAGCGTGATGGACGCATGGAGTTTGGTGCAGCGGTGCAGTTGCATGCTAGTAGTCCGGCTCGCCGAGGGCGTTGTGGATTATCCAGTTGGGGATCATCAGCTCCAGCTCGTCGCGGCTCCGCACGTCCGCCGGGATTTCGACCCGCGAGCGCGGCAGCCAGGTCTCGACGCCCACCACGGGGATTTTGACCTTGACCCCCTTGGCGGAGGTGGCGAGGACGACAACCGTGTACGGGTACAGATCGTCAGACACGCTCCACCTCCGTGGCCACGGTCCGCGCCTCGGGCTCGTCAAACTCAGCCGCAACCCGGCACCACAACCCGAACGGGATAAAAGTCACCAGCGTCGATTCGGGGGGGCACTGATTGCGATCGGCTACGGGCATCGGCCCGAGGGCGATGGCCACCTCCCGCAGGAGGGCCGTGTGGTCCTCGCTGTGGTCGCGCCCGGTCGAGACGGCGTCGGCCCGGAGCGCAAGCCGGTCCAGGTGCTCGGCCTGGGCCGAGGTCAGGCCGCCGTCCTCACGCACGGACTTGAGCAGCTTGACGAGCTCGCCGACGAGCTTGCCGTTGCGCATGACCTGCGCCTCTGCGGCCCGGAGGGCCTTGCACTGGTAGCACTGCATCACTCGACCTCCTCGATGTCCTTGACGTCGACGAAAAACTCGTCCTTGGAGACGCGCCGCATGCCCACGCTCTTGAGCTTGGAGTCGGTCCAGTCCGCCATGGCGGTCTTGTCCACCTCCTCCTTGGTCCTTATCGCGCTGACCAAATCCAGTTCGCGGAGCTTGGCGAGCACGTCGGCGACCTTGATTTTGGCCAACATCTTGAGGGTGGTGGCTTTGCGCCAGCCGTAACTGCCGAACGGCGTGGACAGGCTCTTGCGCTTGCCGAACAACTGGTCCCGATTGACCGTGGCGAACGAGCACAGGGCCGCACCCAGCTCTTTGGTCCGGGCCAGCAGCGGCTCCTTTTCGTCGATGGCGTTGGCTTTGACCTGGTCGATGGTCTCCTTTGCGTCCAGCTCGATGCGCTTGATGTCGCGCGCCAGCCCGGCCAGTTCCAGCATGGCGGCCGTGGCCTGCGGCTCATTGGCCACGACGGTGGCCTGCGGCTTGCTCCTAGCCATTACTTTCGCCCTCCTGGTCCTCGTCCTCGAAGCGTCGCCAGTTGAGGACGGCTACCTGGCCAAGGTCGGGGTAGTCGTCCTCTATGGTGTCTATGATCTCCTTGATGTCGGCGAACCCACGGATGCAGCCATCGACCTCGACGGATGTACATCCGCTCCCGCACTTGCCGTTCTTTGCCCACGTGTACGAAATGAAGTAGCTAGCCATTGCTCCCTCCGATGATCGCGGTGGTTTCCAGGCCGCGCACGGCGTCCACCTCGGCCAGGATGATGTTGCACAGGGCGTTGGCGCGCTCGATGCAATGCGCGGGCATGTCGCGCTGCAACAGCCCCTTGAGGTCCAGGATCGCGCGTTGAATCTTGCCGCTGCTCTGCGGCGCGGGCTCGGGTGCGGGCGCGGGCCAGGACTGATTGCCGGTCTGCCGACGGGTGTCGGTGCCACTGGTTTCAGGGATAAGTTCCATGATGCTCTCCTTGCGGTTGAGGGTTAGACCTGGGCCACGATCTCGGGCGTGACCAGGGGCGCGCCGATGTTGGCGGCCAGGTTGAGGGCGGCCACGAGCACGTTGCCCACGGCCAGGGGATAGACCAGGGACACGGAGTCGCCCGCGCCCGAGCGCGAGGACGGGCCGGTCAGCTTGGCGCGCAACGCCTCGATGGCGTCGTCGGTGATGATCTTCGCCGCGTCCGCCCCCACGCGGCCGAACCGAAACTTGACGTAGTCCGGCAGGCTGCCGTTCATGGGGCGCAACTCGATCTTTTCGCAGCGCTGGACCACCTCGCGCACCTGGGCGTTGCTCTCGGAGAGCTTGTGCTTGAGCTCGGGCTGGCCGAGCAGGATGATGGAGAGCAGCTTGCGGAAGCCGTCCTCCAGCTCCAGGAACCGCTTGAGGTGCTTGATGGTCGGGATGGGCAGCCCGTGCGCCTCCTCGATGACCAGGCAGTGGGAGCAGCCCGTGCGGCTGGAGTCGCGCAGCACACGGTGCAACTGCTGGAACCGCGCCTCCGGGCTGGACTTGATCGGCTCGGACGGGGCCACCGTGCCCATGATCGCCTCGGCGATGTGCAGCGCCTTTAGGGTCTTGCCCTTGCGGTCGTCGTCCTCCATGGCGAGGACGTAGGGCTCGATGATGTGGACCGACTGGCCCTCGCGGTTGATGCGGTCTACCAGCTCCTTGCGCAGGGTGGACTTGCCGGACCCGGACTCGCCGATGACCGCGACGAATCCGCCGTTGCGGGCCGTGTGGAACATGGCCTCACGCACGTAGCGGATGTCCGCCGAAAGGAACACGTCCTCGGGTCCGGCCACCTCGCCGAACGGATTGACGTGCAGTCCGAAATGGCGCTTGGACTCGGGAAACAACTCTTGCTTGCCTAACAGCATAAACTCCTCCTTGGGTTCGGCGGTGTCCGCCGTGGTTGTCTTTGCGCGCGACGGCCGGAACAGGTGCCGGACCTTGCCCTCGTCGGCACCGGCCGTGCGCAGTTGTTTGCGGATGGACGCCTCAAGCGTCGGGCGGTCCAGGGTCTTGGGCCATGCGTCGCGGTTGACGATGTCGTTGACGCTGGCCGGGGAGAGCCCCAGGCCCCGCGCCAGGTCGCGCTGGGAAAGCCCGCACTCGTCGAGCAACACCTTGAATCTGTTGGTCATGTCCTACTCTCCATTGACCACGAGCTTGAGCGGAGCCGGGGCCTTGCGGCCCTGGAACCGCTCCACGATCTTGTCCAAATCCTCCACCGGGACGCCCTCCGGATAGCGCTGCATCAGCCAGGCGTAGGCCTCGCCGGTCCACTGGTCGCCCAGGCGGCCCTTGAGCTGCATGGCGGCCTCCACGGTCTTGTAGGGAGCCAGCTCCCGCCTGGAGGCGTCCAGGCCCAGGTCGCGGCCGCGCCGGGGCAGGTACTCGGGCGCGGGCCGGATGTCGGCCATGACGTCCACGCCTGCCGGGGCGTTGGGGTGCTTGGCGTCGACCCCGGCCGCCTCGTCGATGGCCTTGACCCGCTTGTCCGCCAGGGTATCGGGCTGCGCCTGGTACTCCTGCCCCCACACCGGGGCGTCCGTGCGGAACCCGACCTCGTTGGTGACAATCGGCTCCACGGTCCACACCAGGTCCTCGGGCAGGGAGGGATCGTGCACGACCACGTCAATGGCCGGGGCGCGGTAGGGGTTGACCACCACGTCCACGTGCATCTGCGGCACCAGGCCGGGCAACGTGCGCAGGTCGTAGCGGTGGCGGCCGTAGCCCTTGACGGCATGGCTGATGGTCATGTCGCCCTTGATCTGGACATCCTTGGGCTGGGTGGTGACCAGCTCGCGGCAGAGCGCCAGCGGCGGGGCCAGCCGAAGCTGGTCCTCGGTGATGGTCAGCCACACCTCATTGCGGGTGCGGCCGGTGCGGGTGTGCTTAGAGAAGGCGTTGTAGTGCTGGCACCAGCGGTTGGCCTGGGTTTGCAGCTCCTCCACCGAGCCGACACGCAGGAACGTCAGGCGGCTCTCAAACTTGGTCTCCACGATATTGTTGCCGCACTCCACCTGCCCCTTGGCGCGCGGATTGCCCGCCTTGTGGGTGTCCCACTTGACCGAAAGCCGGTCGAGCAGGTTGGTGAACAGGCGCGCGGTGTTGGCGGAGCCCTTGTCCATGTAGAGCCTGTCCGGTACGCCGTGCATGGGATCGTGGCGGCCCCGGTCGCTGATGGCGTCCAGGAACACGTCGATCAAGCCCTGGGCGGACTCGCCCGCCGCCTGGACGTACCGGACGTAGATCGTGCCGCTGTAGTGGTCCGTTATGACGTAGCGCCAGACCCGGCCCTTTTCGGCCTTGCGGTAATTGTCCAATTTATTTTTATAAAATTTGGACTCCTCCGCCACGGCCAGCCCGCCCTTGGGCAGGTAGAAGAGTACGCACATGGAGGGGTCCACCTGCCAGACGTGGTTGGGGTGCAGGCTGCGCATGGAGGTATACGGCTTGCCCTGCGCCAGCATCGCCGGGTGGCAGCGGTATTGCCGCATGGCCCGGCTGATGGTCGAGGGCGAGACGTTGGCGTCCGCAAAGCCGGATGCGGCCACCATGGCGGTCGCATCGCTCAGGGACATGATCCGCTTGCCGTTGGCGCGGGTGCCCTTGTGCGTCAGGTGAGCCACGGCCAGGCAGGTCTCCTCGGATACGCTCGACTGTCCGGAGTTGGACCGCCGCTTGCGTCCGCTGGTCCAGCCCACCTGATCCTTGAGCCAGCGGTACACCGTCTGCTCGGAGCAGTTGAGCAGCCGGGCGGCGTCCTCCACCAGCGGCTTGCGCGCGCCGTGGGCCGTGCCGTCCAGGCTGGCGGCCAGGTTGCGCAGGGTGTCCAGGGTGCCGAGGTCGGTGGTCATGGCTACCAGCTCCGCCCTGCCGCGCCGGGCTCGGCGATCCGCCCGTCGTCCAGGTCGGCCTGGGCGGCCTCGCGCAGCCACGCGGGCGAAATGATCTCGCCGAAGTCCACGGGGATGCCGAGGGTCAGCAGCGTGCCGTTGATCTCCTCGCACAGGGCGCGGACCTGGCCCACGGCATACTGCGTCGTATGCTCGCTGACCCCATCGGCGGCCAGCACGACGGCGGTCCGCCGGAGGTACTCGTTGAGCCTGGACAGCGCCTCCATGTAGCCGGTGTTGAGTTGGTTGACCGCCTCCTCCTCGCGGGCCAGTCGGAGGGCCGTCTGCTCGTCGGGCGGCAGGCTCTTGAGCTTGTACAACTCCGTTTCCGTCCGCTCCAGCCGCGCGGCCTTGTCCTCCAGCAGCTTGCCGCGCGCCTCCAGGTCGGCGGCCAGGTCGGCCTTTTCCCGCTTGGCGGCCTCGCGCTCGGCCTGATGCTTGGCGGCCAGGTCCTCCAGGATGGAGAGCACCTCGTCGCGGCTCTCGCTGGCCAGGGCCTGCTTGACCACGGCCTGATCGTCTGCGGGCAGGGCGTTCAACGCCCGGTAGTCCTTGGACCTAAATCCGATCCGTTCGGCGGACTCGTAGAGGTCGGAGCCGAGGACGTGGAGGTTACGGGAAAGCTCATAGCACCGCGTATAGGACTTCCCGAGTTTGACCTTGCAGAAGTCGTCAAAATCTTCGACGTGTCGAAGATTTCCCGATTCATCATGATACGGAAGACCCTTGTATTTCTTTGACTTGCGCACATCCTCAAAAACTTGGGCAATGGCAACGTCTCCGACGCGTCGAAGAAATTCCATCCCTTCGATCCGGCCAAGAGCCTTGTGAACCTCCTCGGCATCCAGCACGGCCTTGTCGGCCAGAGCGACATCATTCTGCATGTGCGCCAGCTCCGCGCCGCGCTCCGCGCTGATCTCGGGGACGAGGGCGGGCTCAGGGGTTGCTCCGTCGCTACGGCTGCTCAATGCGTCGTCCTCCCGGTTGATGCAATCCCGGACAGCCACGGAGAGCTTGATCACCATATCATCGCCATCGCTGAGCAGAGCCTGGCAGACGTCGGAGGCCAGGTCCTCCAGGATGGAGAGCACCTCGTCGCGGCTCTCGCTGGCCAGGGCCTGCTTGACCACGGCCTGATCGTCTGCGGGCAGGGCGTTCAACGCCCGGTAGTCCTTGGACCTAAATCCGATCCGTTCGGCGGACTCGTAGAGGTCGGAGCCGAGGACGTGGAGGTTACGGGAAAGCTCATAGCACCGCGTATAGGACTTCCCGAGTTTGACCTTGCAGAAGTCGTCAAAATCTTCGACGTGTCGAAGATTTCCCGATTCATCATGATACGGAAGACCCTTGTATTTCTTTGACTTGCGCACATCCTCAAAAACTTGGGCAATGGCAACGTCTCCGACGCGTCGAAGAAATTCCATCCCTTCGATCCGGCCAAGAGCCTTGTGAACCTCCTCGGCATCCAGCACGGCCTTGTCGGCCAGAGCGACATCATTCTGCATGTGCGCCAGCTCCGCGCCGCGCTCCGCGCTGATCTCGGGGACGAGGGCGGGCTCAGGGGTTGCTCCGTCGCTACGGCTGCTCAATGCGTCGTCCTCCCGGTTGATGCAATCCCGGACAGCCACGGAGAGCTTGATCACCATATCATCGCCATCGCTGAGCAGAGCCTGGCAGACGTCGGAGGCCAGGTCCTCCGGGTACATGTCGCCGCGTTCGTCGGCCCAAAGGCATGCGTAGGTGTCCAGGGCGGCCTGTGTCTTGGCGTCGCGGATGTTTTGGTCCGGGAAGTTTGCTGCGATAAAGTCTTGGATGGGGGCCGGTAAGGTGTGCATATTGAGACGCTCCTCCCTAGTTTTGCGCGCCCGCCAGGACGCGCTGGTTGATTTCCATGATTCGGTTCTGCGCCCGCGCCATCTCGTCGGCGTGGGCCTGGGCGACTTGGAGCGCGGCGATGGAGAGGGCATAGCGGCCGGTCTCCAGCTTGGAGACCCAGCCCTCCTCCACCAGGACGTCCAGGGCGCGGGAAATATTGACGGCGGATTCGTCGAGCGCCTTGGCGATCTCACCGTTGGCCAGGCCGCTCATGGTCTTGCCCTTGAGGCACTTGAGGATGCGCAGCCCGCGCCGGAGGCTGGTGGACTTAGCAGCCATGGGCGGCCTCCGATCCGGGGTTGACCGGGTACAGGGTCGCGGAGACAAACCCGCCCGCCAGGAGCCGGGCCACCAGGTCGGCCCGCTCGTCGTCGCGCGGGCACACGGCCCGCAGGTCCGCATACGTGATCACGTTGTGCTGCATCATCTCCAGCGCCTTGCGCATGCGCTGCATGGCCAGGGTCTCCTTGACGGTGATGGGCTTGATGGGCATGGCTGCCTCCTGTGTCTGGATGGTCATCCGATCCGGTCCCAAAGTTCGCGCTTGCGCTTGGCCCGCGCCTTGTCCTCGGCCGTGATCCGGCCCAGCTCGTAGAGCGGCACCTGGTCGGGCGTCAGCAGCTTGTAGCCGGTGCCCCGCAGCGCCGCCTCGGCCAGGGCCGGGCTGCCGGTGATCTCGATGAGCGCCGCCAGGAATTGCAGCGGCGTGGGCCGGTCCTCCTTGGAGGGGGCGGCCCAGTTGTTGAGGGTGTGCACGGATATGTCGTGCCCGGTCAGCCGGGACAGCTCCTCGGCCACCACCTCGCGGGAGAGGCCGCAGGCCTTGAGCCCGTCCGTCAGGGCGTCCTGGACAGCCTCCGTGGTCCGCCGTGCGCCGCTTTCCAGCCGCTGCGATGGCAGGCTGGACAGAGGGAGGTACAATTGGACCATCCGGCCGTCTGGATTTGCTTGGCGCTTAGACATTGCGTCCCTGTCCTGTGGCGGGTATAGCTTGGGCCATGGATTAGGCGTTCATGGCCGTCGCCAGCTCGTTCTCGGAAACGATCTCGCCGTCCTTGAGGCCGAGTTGTACGGCAATGCGATGCGTCTGCCCGCGAGTCGGATTGCGGCGGTCGGCCAGGATTTCGTAGACAAGATTGGGGGGGAACCCGTTGGCAACAGCCCATTGGGAAATGGAGATGCCTTTGCGCTTGAACTCGTTCCGAACTTCCTCGGGGGTGCGAACCATAACGTAATCCTTGGATTTTCTTTTTTTGTGTCCGTTTGTGTGAACTGGTTTCGTTTCGTGTGAACCAATTTCTACGAATTATTTCCGTACAAGTCAACGTAAATAATTCGTAAGGGGTTTCTTTTGTCAATTGTTGAGCGAATAAAGGAAGTTACAAAGGGAATGACCCAAGCAGAAATAGCCGAGCTGCTAAATGAAAAGCCGCATCGCGTTAACGCGATTATGTGCGGCAAGCAGCGCGTCCCTGAAGATTTCTTGATTAGATTTGTTGAAATTTTTCAGGTTGATGCAAATTGGCTGTTGTTGGGGGCTGGTCCAGTGCCGGAACTCAATTCCCGCGAGGCGGCCTTGGTCGCCAACTACCGGGCCAGCCCGGAGGAGGGAAAACGGAGCTTGGAAACGACGAGCGCTCTACTGGCACAATCACAAACCAAAGCTCTGAAGAAAGCGGAATAGGCGGCTTGGCGGGCCGCCAGATGAGGCTCCCGGGGGGACATAAAGGAGGCGAAAATGAAATTGTTGTTGATCGTTGCCGCAGTGCTGGCCATCACGCTCCTTTTGCTGCCCAATTGGGTGACCTGGAGCCTGATGGCTCTGGGTGGAGCCTTCCTGCTGCCGCACGGACCGGAGATGACTATCCCCTATTTTTTGGTTGCGTTGGTCGGAGTCGGCTGTCTCTTTGCTGGCTACGTCATCCTGCTGCACTACCCATCCCGGATAAAATGGGCCAAACCTCTCTTGATCTGCGGCGCGCTGCTGCTCCTGCCAACTTTTGCCCAGCACGCTCCGGAGCGACTGGGCGGCTGGCTAGAGGCCAAGGCGACGGTTGGTCTGACCCAATAGACCAACTGGACAAACCACAAGCGGCCCGGCCAGGGGTATCTCCCCGGCCGGGCCGCTTGTGGTTTGTCCGGTTGGTGGTCAGTCGTCCGTGCCGCCCAGCAGGGCGCGCATCATCATCAGCGCGGGCCGGTTGGGCATGCGGCCCTGCTCCCACCCCTCGACGGTGCGGGGCGAGGTGCCGATCCGCTCGGCCAGGTCGGCCGTGGACCAGCCGCGCTCCCGGCGCAGTCGGCGCACGCCGTCCTTGTAGTCCAGGACCTGGCCGTCCTCGTCCACAAAGACCGGGATGCCGTAGCTGGACGCGCTGTGGTTGGTGGTTAATCTCATGGATTTGCTCCTGTGCTGATGGATTGTTAGCCGTTGTGGACAACGCGGCACTCGCCGCCCCGTTTGGTGTCTGGTTTAGCGGGTGACGATGTGTCCGCCAAAGTGCCAGTAGTCCTGGGAGCGGTCGTACTCATTGGCGGGATTGCCGTAGTAGTGCATCTCGCCGTCGCTGGTGATGCGGTAGTGGCGGTCGCCGTAGTAGTCGCGGAGCTGGCGGCGCAGAGCGGTCATGGTAGCGGCGGTAAACTCGGTGCCTTCGATGGTGATGGTGGCCTGGGTCATTACGTGTCTCCTCCCGGTTTAGTTTACCGGTCTTCGGGGCAGTCAAAGAGGTCCATGTTATATTGGGCACCTGCGCCGACGTACTCAAGGATCGTCCCGACGGTGTTGCCTTCGGCTCCGTAGGTTTCGACATCGTGATCGGGCATCTCGTCATCTTCCTCCATCTCGATAATGATGGGGGTCAACCCGAGTTCCCAGGCTGCGGCCAAGCGGTGAGAGCCTTCCAGGGCCAGATACATTTCGCCGGTGTGGTAGACGCGGATTTCGGGAGCGCCCATTCCGCGCATGGTGTTGATGATTTCCCGGAGGTGGTCAGCGTCGATGGGGTTGATGGCTTGGATATACATTTTTTGCTCCTTTTGGTTTTTATCTCCGGCGGTCTCCCCCGCCCTCTGTGACTCCAACATACGCATACTGCGTATGTGCGTCAACAACTATTTTACGCAGACTGCGTATTTTTTCCACCCGCCCACATCCATCTAATTAGTAACCTCCGTTACAATACACACCCCCGCGCGCGGGCTAGGGTCTGGCCGAACACTCCAACTTGGGGGAGGCGGTCCGGGCCTGCCCAGTCCCAACCCGGTCCGCCTCCCGAAACAACCCCGGAGGCCCCATGTCCTTGCCCCGTATGACCAAGACCACGACCCTGGCCCTGCTGCTGGCCGTGGCCGTGGCGCTCCTCGCCCCGCAGCAGCTGCCCGTCATCGTCTACAAGCTCGCCCTGGTCGTCCTGGCCGGGGTGGCCGGTTACATCCTGGACCGCGCCCTTTTCCCCTACGCCCGGCCCGACCATTTCCTGCCGCCTCCGGACGCCCCCTGCGAGACCGGATGCTGCGGGCCGTCGCGCCTGTTCGTGGCCGCCCAGCTCCGCCGCGCGGCCATCGTCGCCGCCGCCATGCTCGCCGTGGGGATGGGGTTGTGACGCGTCGCTTGTGCCTGCTGGCCCTGCTGCTGGGCGCGCTGGCCGCGTTGCTGAGGCCCACGCTGGCCAGCCCTCAGGACATCCCCGCCCGCGCCAAGCAATACCGCGCCACACTCATCCGCTGCGCCCATGCCGAGTGGGGCCTGGCCGCGCCCGTGGCCACCATGGCCGCCCAGATCCACCAGGAATCGCTCTGGGACCCCGAGGCCCGCTCCGCCTACGCGAGCGGTCTGGCGCAGTTTACCCCGGCCACGGCCCGCTGGCTGCCCACCGTGGCCCCGCAGACCGGGGAGCCAGCCCCGCTCAATCCGGGCTGGGCGCTGCGCGCCCTGGTCGCCTACGACCACTGGCTCCATGGCAAAATCTCCGCAGCCTCGCCGTGCGACCGCTGGGCCATGACCCTGTCCGCATACAACGGCGGCCTGGGCTGGCTCAACCGAGACCGGAGGATCGCCCCGTCCTCCGGTCTCGACCCCGCCCGGTGGTGGGGCCATGTGGAGACCGTCAACGCGGGCCGCGCCGCCTGGGCGATCCGCGAGAATCGCGGCTACCCGCGCCGCATACTGCTGACCCTGGAGCCTCTCTACGAGGCCACCGGGTGGGGCGAGGGGGTGTGCCCGTGAGCATCCTGACCACCATCGCCTCCACGGCCGCGTCGGCCCTGTCCGCCGTGACCTCACGCTGGCGGATCGTCGCCCTCGGCCTGGGCGGCGTGCTGCTCGTCCTGATCCTGACCGGTGTCGCGGCCTGGCGCGGTTATCGCGCCGGATACGACAAGGCCGACGCCCTGCGCCGGGCCGAGGTGGGCGACATCCGCGCCGCCCATGCCCAGGCCCTGGCCGAGGCCGAGGCCGAAGCGCGCCGCAGGCTGGCCGACGCCGTGGCCCGCGCGGCCGTGGCCGAAGGCCGATACCTGGCCGCCACCAAGACCATCGCGGCCCAGCGCCGCGAGATAACCAAGGAGCGGATTGCTGATGCGAGTCGTACTGCTGTTGCTGGCGGTTGCCTGTTTGGCCCTGAGTGGGTGCGCCTGTACAACCAGGCCATCGGAGCCGGTGCCGGTGACGGTGGTGACGCCGTGCCCACAGCCGCCCCCGGCGCTGACAACGCCACCCGAGCCGCCCCGGCCGCTGACGCCGGGGTACTACGGCAGGTGACGCCCGAGGACATCCTGGCCCATATCCGCGACTACGGCGCGCGCTGCCAGCGCCTAGAGGCCCAGCTGCGGGAGCTGATCGACTGGGCCAAGGGACTCGGGGAGGGCGCGCGATGAATCCCGGAGTGACCATTCCCGTCTGGCAGCTGCTCGTGCTGTCGGTGACCCTGATCCTGTCCTTTCTGGGGTTTGTCTTTTCGGTTTGGAAGATCATCACCCTGATGCGGGACAAGAACGCCGACGAGATCAAGCGGCAGGCCGCTGAGGCCGTCGCCAAGGCGGATGAAAACGAGAAAAGCCTTTTACGTCTGCGCGCCGAGCTGCCCCTGGAGTACGTCCGGCGCGAGGACTGGATACGCAACCAGACCGTCATCGAGGCCAAGCTGGACGCGCTGGCCGCCAAACTAGATCAAGGAGGCAAACATGCCTGTTGACCACGCCCGTGTACGCCGCGAGTACCTGCGTTGGGTGCTCATCCTCACGCTCAACAACGCCCGCCCCCTGGGATGCTATGACGACACGGCCCTGGCAACGGCCCAGGGCGTCTACCCCGACGCCACGCGGCTGGAGGTGCAGCGCGAGCTGGACTACCTGGCCGAGCGCGCCCTGGTGGACCTGGACAAACGGCCCGACGGCCGGTGGATCGCCAAGCTGAACCGCTACGGCGTAGACGTGGCCGAGTACACCGTGGACTGCGAACCCGGCATCGCCCGGCCCGAGAAGTATTGGTAATGCCTCGCCGCTCCGCCGTCGATACGCTGCCCAAGGAGGTCAAGGAGTGGCTGGACCGCGCCCTGGCCGCCAACGGTTTTGCGGACTATCAACTCCTGTCCGACGAGTTGAGGGGACGCGGGTACGAGATTTCCAAGTCCGCCGTCCACCGCTACGGCCAGAAGTTCGAGGAACGCCTGGCCTCCCTCAAGCTGGTCACCGAGCAGAGCCGCGCCATCGTCGAGGCCAACCCGGATGACGACAACGCTATTAACGACGCGCTCATGCGCCTGACCCAGGAAAAGCTCTTCGCCCTGCTCATGGACATGGAGGTGGACCCGGCCAAGGTGAATATGACGGGCATCACCCGTTCCATCGCCGAGCTGGGCCGGGCCACGGTATCGCAGAAAAAATGGATGGCCGAGGCCAAGGTGAAGGCCCAGATCGAAGCCAGGGAGGAAATGGCCAAAAGAGTGGCGGACCTTGGCACCGCCGCCGACCTCAAGAGCCTCAGCGACGAGGAGCTTGACCAGCGTATCGCCGCTCTGGCCGGGGAGTGACATGGGCAAGCCCCGCCACAAGGAATTGGCTCCGCTGCTCAAGGAGCGTGAACTGCGGACACTCCGGGCCGAACAGGCCCGGCGCAATATGGCGGCGTTCGTCTCCTTCACCAAAGAGGACTACGTTCACAACTCGTTTTCCCTGCCCGTCTGCGTGGCGCTGGATGTCTTCCTGGAGGACGTCTTTGCCGGATTGAGGCCGGTCCTTGTGCTCCAGGCCCCGCCGCAGCACGGCAAGTCGGAGTTGGTCTCGCGCCGGTTCCCGCCATACGCCTTTGGCCGCTATCCCAACCTCCGCTTTGCCGCCGCCTCCTATGGAGCGGACCTCGCCCGAGACATGAACCGTGACGTCCAGCGGATCATGATGGAGGACTCCTACAAAGCGGTGTTTCCTGATTCAGCCCTGAACCCCAGGAGAGCGGTGACGATTGAGGGGCAGGCCCTGCGCAACGCCGAACGGTTCGATATTCTGGGACATCGCGGCTACTACGTCTGCACCGGCGTTGGCGGTCCGCTCACGGGCAAGTCCGTGGACATCGGCGTCATCGACGACCCGATCAAGAATCAGGAGGAGGCCCGCTCGGACACCATTAAGCGCGCGATCCTGAGCTGGTACAACACAGTTTTCCTGACGCGCCTTTCCAAGTTGAGCGGCCATATCATTATGGCCACGTCCTGGGCCGTGGACGACCTTTCCGCCACGGTGATCAAGAAGAACCCCAAGGCGCGGCACCTCAAATTCCCGGCCATCGACCAGGACGGGAACGCACTGGTCCCTGAGCTGCACCCCCTGGACAAGCTGCTCGAAACCAAGGCCTCGCTGACGCCCGCCGAGTGGAGCGCCCTGTATATGCAGAGTCCGGTCCGCGAGGGCGGCAACATCTTCCAGGAGGATTGGGTCAAGCGCTGGAACAAGTCCACGCTACCCGACCATTTCGACGAGGTAATCCAATCCTGGGACATGACGTTCAAGGACACGGACGGCTCGGACTACGTCGTCGGCCAGGTCTGGGGCCGCAAGCGGACTAATTACTATCTGTTGCACCAGGTGCGCGACCGCATGGGGTTCACCCGGTCCAAGGATGCGGTGAAAATTGTATCGGCCCAGTTCCCGCAGAGCACGGGGGTTCTCATTGAGGACAAGGCCAACGGCCCGGCCGTCATGGACGCACTCAAGGAAGATATTTCCGGGCTTATCCCTATCGAACCGGACGGCTCCAAGGTCGCCCGCGCCCATGCGGTCACGTCGTTGTGGGCGGGCGGGAACGTCCACATCCCCGAAGACGACGCTTTTCCGTGGGTGCCCGATTTCGTGGCCGAACTCGTGAGCTTTCCGGCAAGCGGACATGACGATCAAGTTGACAGCATGACACAGGCCCTGCGGCATTTGAAGTCGCATGGGTTGAGCATATGGGAGGCGTTGGCCGATGGGTAGACGAAAGGATTACCGGCCGGGCGGGAAGAACTTCCCCACAACCGACGGCTTTGACAACTTCGTGGCCAAGCTGGGCATGGGCCAGTCCAACCCGCTGGCCGCAGGGACATACACGCGCGGCCGCAAGCTGACGGCCGAACGCACGGTCCTGGACGAGATGTACCGGACCTCCTGGGTGGTCGGGCGCATGGTGGACGTGGTGGCCGAGGATATGGTGCGCGGCGGCATCGACATCCAATCCGAGCTGCCGCCCGGCGACGTGGACGAGCTGCTGCGCTACATGCAGCGCATGGGCGTCAACGCCCGCCTGTCCGACGCCATCAAATGGTCCCGGCTGTATGGCGGAGCCATCGCCGTCATCCTCATCGACGGGGCCGATCCGTCGAGCCCCCTGCGCCTGGACGCCATCTGCCGCGACGCCTTCAAGGGCCTGCATGTGCTGGACCGCCACCAGGTCACGCCGTCCTCCGAGGTGGTGCTGGAGCTGGGACCCATGCTGGGGTACCCGGAATTTTACACGGTCTATGACATGGAGGGCAGCGCCGGGCTGCGCTTCCACCATTCGCGGGTGATCCGGTTTGTGGGCGTGGAGCTGCCGTACTACGAGCGCATTGCGGAGCAGAGCTGGGGAGCCAGCGTCGTGGAGCGCGCCTACGAGCGCATCGTCGCTCTGGACAGCGCCACCCACGGCAGTGCGAATCTGATCATGCGCTCCTACCTGCGCACCATCGGCATCGAGGGATTACGGGAGGTCATCGCCGCAGGCGGCCCGGCCGAAAAGGCCCTGCTCAAGATGTTCAACATGCTCCGACTGATGCAGACCAACGAGGGACTGACCCTGCTGGACGCCAAGGACACCTTCACCACGCACAGCTGGACCTTCACCGGGGTCTACGACGCCCTGCAGGCCTTTGCGGAGCAGATCGCCGGAGCCACGGGCATCCCGCTGGTGCGGCTGCTGGGGCAGAGCCCGAAGGGATTCTCCACCGGCGAGTCCGACCTGCGGTCCTATTACGACACCATCGCCACGGACCAGGACGACGACCTCCGTCCGGCCCTGGAGAAGCTGCTCCCGGTCTGCGCCATGTCGCTGTGGGGCAATCCGCTGCCGGAGGGAACCCAGTTCGCGTTCCGCAGCCTGTGGCAGCCCACCGAGGTGGACAAGTCCACCATCGCCACCAACGACGCCCAGGCCGTGGCCGGGCTGTTCGCGGCCGGGCTCATCACCGAGGCGGAGGGCAAAGCCGAGCTGCGCAACTCCGGTCGCCTGACCGGACGATTCGGCGGCATCACGGACGAGTCCATCGAGGCCGCCGAGACGTCCGCCGCTCCGGCCCCGGTCCTGGGTGACGAGCCCGGCGACTACGGCCCCGTGGAGGAGAGCGGACACACCCCGCAGGAAATCAGCCTGAACGGCGCGCAGGTCGCGTCCATGATGGAGATCGTTGCCTCCGTGGCCATGGGTACCCTGCCCAGGGAAAGCGGTGTGGAAATGCTGCTGGCCGCCTTCCCGCTCGACCGCTCCCAGGCGGAGCAGATCATGGGCCGCGTCGGGCGCGGTTTCGTCCCGGCCTCCAACGTGTCGGAGGACGTCCCGGCATGACCTGGTCCAAGGCCTGGTCATGGCAGGACGTGCAAAAGCAGCGCGCCTCCGCCCAAGCGTGGCAACCGTCCAGGGCCGCAGAGCGGCGCTACGCCAAGCAGCTGCGCAGCGTGGGGCGGGAAGTAAGCCGCATCCTGGAGGCGCACCCCGATCCGGCCACGGCGGCGCGGCAGCTCCAGCGATACGCGGACAAGCTCAAGCCATGGGCGGCCGAGGCCGCCGAGAACATGGTCCGCACCTGCAAGCGACATTCGGACCAGGGGTGGCGCGCGGCGGCCGGGCGCTGGGGCATCAACCTCAAGGGGCTTCTGTCCTCCGACATCTCCGCAGCGGTCCGCAGCAAGATCGCGGACAACATCAAGCTCATCACCTCGCTGCCGCTCCAGGCGGCCGAGTCCGTCGGGACGCTGGCCAGGGAGGCCGTGGAGTCCGGCATGCGGGCGGACACCCTGGCCAAGCGGATCGCGGCCGAGGGCAACCTGGCCATGAGCCGGGCGCAGACCATCGCCCGCACGGAAATCAGCAAGACGGGCACAGCCATGACCCGGGCCCGCGCCGAGGCCGTGGGCAGCGAGGGCTATATTTGGCGCACCACGCGGGACGGCAACCGGCGGGCCAGCCACGCGGCGATGGAAGGCAAGTTCGTGCGCTGGGACTCGCCGCCAACCCTTGACGGCATGACCGGCCACGCGGGCGAATCCCCGAACTGCCGGTGCTATCCCGAGCCGGTGATCCACGAGGGCGCGGCGCGTAAGGCGGTGCCCAGCCCGCTCCCGACCCAGGAGCAGGAAAAGGCGAGCGGCGAGATCAAGCGGCGCAGCCAGTGGGAGCGAGTCGAATCGCACCCCATGATACCGCACACCGAGGGAAGGGCGTTGCACAATGTGGAACGGGCCGACTTCGCCCTGGACAAGCTGACGCGATACTCCATGGACCTGGACCATCCGAGCGGACGGGACAAGGCTCGGGTATGGCAGGCCGCCCTCGGCATGAACAAGGACCACGCCCAGGAGGTGCGGCAACAGATCATGAGCAGGATCGCCGACTATCCGGCGCTGCGGGATTTGACGGACGAGCACGGCGAGCGATTCACCGTGCTGGTGCCCGTGACGGGGCCGAACGGGCGCACCGTTGACGTAACTACCGCCTGGATATACAAGGCGGGTAATGGCAGCGTGTCCTCCAAGCCCCGGCTGGTCACCTGTTTCGTTGGGAGATAGCCATGTATCAGGAACTCGACACCATCCGCCTGAAGGCGGCGCAGGAAGGCCCCGGCAACTACGGCCAGGGCGTTGTCTACGCCGTTCCGTCCGGAGCCGAGGGCACCGTCATCCAGGTCTTCGGCCACGGCGAGGCCCTGGAGGTGGAGTTCGCCATCATCCCGCCCGAGCTTGATGGCGACGTCCTGGTCCATCCCGGCACCTACCATGTCATCACCCTCACGCCCGACCAGGTCGCCCCGGTTTAGCAAAATCGCCGTAGGCCCGCCTTCGCCCCTCCCGGCGGGCCGTCTATCGACTTTTCCCGGAAAACGCGCCTGAGGGCGTTCATGAACGCCCCTGAACAGGTATCCGTCGAGGACGGATGCCGCCCCGCCACCGGCCGGACATGATGCGTCCGGTCCATCTCATATTATAACCTGCGTTAGAGGATGCCGTCCTCGCCTTGGGCTATCCCTGGCCCATGCGCTTTTACACCCCGACAAAACTTTCGGAACACATTGCCGAAACCCGCGAGGGATTCCTCGTCTGCTACGACGTGCCCATCGCCCGCACGGGCGAGATGCTCTACGCCGCCGACCAGGTTCCCGTTGAGCCCGGAGAGGATGGCCTGGTCCGCATCGAGCGCGACGAGGCCGAGGTCTTCGCCCCCGAGGCCGTGGCCTCGTACGAGGGCAAGCCGACCACCGTGGACCATCCTGCGGAAGACGTGACCCCCGAGACCTGGAAGGGACTGGCCTGCGGCCATGCCCAAGGCCTGCGTCGCGGGGAGGGAGAGGCAAGCGACCTGCTGCTGGCCGACCTGGTCATCACCGACGAGGCGGCCATCAAACTGGTGCGCGGGGGGCTGCGGGAGGTTTCCTGCGGCTATGACGCGGACTATGAGCAGACCGCTCCGGGCCGGGGCCGTCAGCGCAACATTCGCGGCAATCACATTGCCCTGGTTCAACGGGGCCGTTGCGGCTCCCGCTGCCGGATCAACGACAACAGCGAGGACGAAATGAACTCCAAGAAAAAGACCAACTCGGTCCTGGATGCCTTGGTGGGCTTCCTGAGAAAGCCCGAGGTACGCAAGGCGCTGGACGAGGATACCGACCAGCCGACCCCGCCCGCCGAACCGGAAACCCCGGCCAGCGACGAGGGCGAGGATCGCCTGGCCGCCCTGGAGGCCCGGATCAACGAGCTGGAAATCCAGCTGCGCAACCTGGCGGCTCCCAAGGACGAGGAGCCCGAGACCACCGACGAGGACCAGCCCGCCGAGCCCGACGTGCCCGACGAAAAGCCCAAGGCCCGCGACGCGGCCCTGGCCCGCACCGTGGACGCCGAGACCAAACAGCGCGCCATGATCCTGGTGCCCGGCATGTCCGTGCGGGACTCCGACAAGATTTGCGCCGTGCAGCGGTCCGCCCTGCGCGCGGCTTCGGCCAAGGACGAGTCCGTCGCCAAGGCGGTGACCGGCGCGCTGCGCGGCGCCACCCTGGACGGGTGCGACTGCGTGACCCTGGACGCCGCGTTCCTGGTCGCCACCGAGGTGGCCAAGGTGCGCAACAACCAGGCGACCGCCGACGGCCTGACCAAGACCTCGGTCCGCGACTTCGGCAAGGCCGTCACTCCGGCCGACATCAACCGGGCGAACGAAGCATTCTACAAGAAGGGAGCCTAACATGACCCACATCAACACCCGCATGCCTTCCGGCTTCGCCGGAGACGTCACCCGCGCCGCCGTGGCCGTGCTGGAGCCTTGCCTGGTCGGCGATACCGACCTGGCCCACGGCGCTCCCGCCAAGCTCGTGGACGGCGAACTCGTTCCGCTGGAGGCGGGCGACGTCGCCGCCGACATCTACGGCTTCGTGGCCCGCAGCTACCCGTCCCAGGGCGGCGCAGGCTCCACCGCCGACAACGTGGCTCCGGCCGGTTCCGTGGTCGACGTGCTGCGCTCCGGCTACATGGCCGTGCCCCTGGCCGTGGGGGCCGGCAGCAAGGGCGGCCTCGTCTATGCCCGCATCTCCGCCGCCTCCGGCAGCGTGGGCGACATCGAGGCGGCCCTGGTCGCCGACGAGACCGTGGCCATCGACGCCACGTTCATGGGTGCGGCCGACGCCGACGGCGTCGTCGAAATCGCTTACAACATCTAGGAGGTCCATATGATCACCTTTGACTCCAAAACCGTCGATTCCGCCGGTGCATTCCTGGTCGGCGAGCTGGAGCGGCTGGACAAGCAGCTGCACATGCCGCTGGTCCAGGTCACCTGGAACCGCGACATCGACCTGCGCGAGGACGTGACCATCGCCGACGAGGCGTCCTCCTTCACCAATACCTCGCTGGCGGCCATGGGCTCCCTGTCTCCCGGCGGCAAGAACTGGGTCGGCCCCAAGGCCAACGCGCTTGCCGGGATCTCGCTCGACACGAACAAGACGGCGCAGAACATGAACCTGTGGGCCATGCAGCTCGGCTGGACCATCCAGGAGCTGGCCAAAGCCAGCATCCTGGGGCGGCCCATCGACTCCCAGCAGACGGAAGCGCTGCGCCTCAAGCACAACATGGACGTGGACGAGCAGGTCTACATCGGCGACGAAGACCTTGGCCTGACCGGCCTGGTCAACAATGCGAACATCACGCCCGAGGGGCTGGCCGCCGAGTGGGACGAGACCACCACGGCCAAGCAGATGCTCTCCGACGTCAACGACATCCTCTCCCAGGCCTACGCGCGGTCCGGATACACCTTGTGCCCCGACCGCATGCTGATCCCGCCCACCAAGCTCGGCCTGTTGACCCAGCCCGTGAGCGACGCCGGGTCGATCTCCATCCTCAAATACGTGGCCGAGAACTGCCTCTGCAACTCCATCAACGGCCGCCCGCTGCAGATCCTGCCGCTCAAGTGGCTGGTCGGGCGCGGCACGAGCGGCAAGAACCGCGTCGTCACCTACACCAAGAACAAGACGTATGTGCGGTTCCCCATGGTGCCGCTGCAGCGGACGCCCGTCGAGTTCCGTGGCCTGCACCAGCTGACCACCTACTTCGGCACCATCGGCTCCGTGGAGTTCGTCTACCCCGAGACCGTGTCCTACGCCGACGGACTGTAGCCGATTTGCAACCAACCGGGCGGCCGCATGGCCGCCCGTTCAAAGAGGACAAGACAATGCCCACCATCGAAGTAACGAAAGGCGAGGATCTCAAGGTTCGGTTTGCGCACGGCGAACAGCGCACCGTCCTGCGGCCCGGCGAGCATGAGCTGACCGACGAGCAGTTCGATCACTGGTACATCCAGGGACACCTCGACTCCGGCCGCGTGCGCCTGCTGCCCGAAGCCTCCGCCTCCATCGAGACCGAGGACATCGAGCCGGTGACCGATACGCCCGCCACCGAGGCCGCCGCCGGGACCGGCGAGGCCGCCGAACCGGCCACTGAAACCAACGAGACCGCCGAACCCGCCACCGAGGCGGCCGCCGAGGATGCCGAGGTCAAGCTGCTGGCCGTGTTCCCCAAGCTGGTCGAAGGCGACTACAAGGCCGACGGCGTGCCGACGGTCAAGGCCGTGGGGGCCCTGCTGGGCGAGGACGTCAAGGCCGAGCAGATTGCCGCCGCCTGGACGAAGTACCAGGCCGGACAGGAGTAGCCCATGGACGTCGTCGGATTCCGCGAAGCGTTTCCCGCCTTCACGGCGGAGCTGCATCCGGACGCTCGAGTGGCGTTTCACCTGCGGATGGCGGGCCTGCGCCTGCCGTCCGACAGGTGGGGCGAGCTGCTGGAGGACGGCACCGGGCTTTTCGTGGCGCACCATCTGACCCTGGAGGCCAAGATGAACCAGGCCACGGACGGCACGGGCGGCATGGACGCCGCCGCCGGGACCCTGGCCAGCGAGTCCAAGACCGTCGGTCCCGTCTCCAAGTCCAAGGCCTACACCAACGCGGCCACGGCCGAGCCCGGAGCCGGGCACTGGAACGCCACCATCTACGGCCAGCAGTTCCGCGACCTGGCCAGGATCGTGGGCATGGGAGGTTTGCAGCTGTGAAGTCCGGCGTCACCGTGCTCAAGGACAAGGCCTTCAACCTGGGCAAGGCCCTGCGGGACCTGACCATGCAGTCCGTGCTGGTCGGCATTCCCGGCTCGGCCGGTCCCCATGATGACAGCGACCTGACCAACGCGGAGATCGGCTACATCCACGAGATGGGCAGCCCCAGGCGGAACATCCCGGCCCGCCCTTTTTTGGAGTCCGGCATCCGGGCGGCGCAAAAGCAGATCGTGGAGCAGCTGCGCAATGCCGGGACGGCCGCTCTGGAGGGCAGCTCGACCGGGGTCAAGCACAGCCTGGAAAAGGCCGGGCTGGTCGCCCAGAACTCCGTGCGGGCGCATTTTGTGGACAATGACTGGGAGCCGCTGGCCGAGTCCACCCTCAACCGGCACCCCGTCACGGCCCGAGACGACGAGGGCAAGCCCACCAAGCACGGCAAGAGCCGCCAGGAACGCGGGGCCATCAATCCGCTCATTGACTCCAGCCAGCTGCGCAAGGCCGTAACTTACCTGGTGAGGAAAGGAAGATGATGGATTTCACGGATATTTTTGACGACCCCGAGCTGCGGACGGTTTTCGGCCTGAGCCGCATCACCGTGACGGTGGACGACACGGGACGGACTTCCCGCGCGGCTGCCGAGTCCACCCTGACCGGCATTATCCTTCCGGCCACGGACCGCGAACTGGAGCGGCTCGCGGAAGGCGACCGCTCCAGCGAGGTCGTGGCCGTCTACAGTCAGACGCCCCTGACCTCGGGCACGGACGAGCTGGCCCCGGACGAGATCACCTGGCGTGAACGGACCTACCGGGTCCGGCAGGTGCAGGATTGGACAACCCCGGCGGGCTATTGCCTGGCCCTGGCCGTATCCATCGACCTGCACGGCCGCGAGGTGGAGGCGTGACCAATACCAGCGCCACCGGCGGGTATCTCGCCCCCGTGTCATCGCCGTCCGGCTTTAATGCGCTGAACGACCTGGTGCGCGCGGCCATCGTCGGCATCACCGGACTGGACGGCCGCATGGTGCGGCCTCGATGGCAGCCGACCCCGCCGCCGTCGCCCGCACAGGACGCGAACTGGTGCGCCGTCGGCATCACGGCCCGGCAGCGCCTGGGCGAGCCCGCCATCGTCCATGATCCGTCCGACGACGGGGCCGACGTCGTCCTGACCTGGCATCGCCTGACCTACCTGGCCTCATTCTACGGCCCGGTCGCCGATGACCTGGCCGACCGCCTGGAGGTGGGGCTCGGGGTGGAGCAGAACCGGGCCGACCTGCGCGCCGGTGGGCTGGCCCTGTCCGAGGTCGGCGACCCGGTGGTCGCTCCGGAGCTGGTCAATACCACCTGGGTGCGGCGCGTTGATTTGGAACTGATTTTCGAGAGAGAGGAAAGCCGGACCTATCCGGTGCGCAACCTGGCTCAAGCCCAGGCTGGCATCCGGGCGGACATCGGCCAAACCCGGACAATAACCATCAAGGAGGACTAAATGTCTACCGGATTGTCTGTAAGCAGGATCGTCAACGTGGCGGTCAACATGTCCCCCACGGCCGCCGCCCGCCGTTCCTTCGGCATACTCTGCCTGGCCGGAGACTCGGACGTCATCGACGGCCTGGAACGGCTGCGGACCTACACCGGCATCGACGGGGTTGGCGACGACTTCGGCACGGACTCGCCGGAGTACGCGGCCGCCCTGATCTATTTCCGCCAGTCGCCCAAACCCAAGACCCTCATGATCGGCCGGTGGATCGCCGAGGCGACCCCCGCCATGCTCAAGGGCGGGACGGCCGTGGATGTCCTGGCCACCTGGACCGCCATCGAGGACGGGGCCATGGCCATCGAGGTGGACGGCGTGGAGAGCGCCCTGGCCGCACTCGACTTTTCCGGGGCCGCCAGCATGAGCGGCGTGGCCGCCGTGATCAGCGCAGCCCTGGCCGGTGCCGGAGCGTCCGGAGCCACCTGCCAGTGGGACGGCAGCCGGTTCGTCATCACCACCGTGTCCACCGGCTCCACGGCGGACATGGGCTACGCCGCAGCGCCCGCTGCGGGCACGGACATCTCGACCCTGGCCGGGCTGACCGAGGCCCTGGCCTATGCGCCCGTGCCCGGCTACGACGCCGAAACCCCGGCCCAGTGCGCGGCCGAGCTGGCGGACATGTCCTCCACCTGGTACGGCCTTGTCTTTGCCTCCGCCACGGCCATCTCCAATGACCAGTACCTGGACGTGGCCGCCTACATCGAGGCCTCGGACCTGAGCCGCCTCTTCGGTGGGACCATCACGGACGCGCGCTGCCTGTCCTCAGCCTTCCTCACCGACCTGGGAACGCAACTCAAGGCCAAGGGCTACGACCGAACTTGCACCCAATATTCCAGCGACAACGCCCACGCCGTGGTCTCCATGATCGGCCGGGCCTTCACGGTCAATTTCTCCGGCGACAAGACCACCCTGACCCTCAAGTTCAAGGACGAGCCCGGCATCACCGCCGAGACCCTCAAGGAGAGCCAGGCAACCACGCTCAAGGGCAAGAACGTCAACGTCTTCGTCTACTACGAAAACGACACGGCCATCATCCAGGAGGGCGTCATGGCCTCCGGCGTGTTCTTTGACGAGATCCACGGCCTGGACTGGCTGCAAAACGCCGTACAGACCGAGGTCTGGAACCTGCTCTATCAGTCCAAGACCAAGGTCCCGCAGACCGAGACGGGCATGAGCCGGATCAAGGCGCGCGTGATCTCGGTCCTGGACCAGGCCGTCAACAACGGCCTGATCGCGCCCGGCGTGTGGAACTCGGACGGCTTCGGCGAGCTGGAGGAAGGCGATTACCTGCCCAAGGGATATTACGTCTATTCCTCGCGCATCGATGACCAGTCCCAGAGCGAGCGCGAGGCGCGCGTGGCCCCGGCCATTCAGTGCGCGGTCAAGCTCGCGGGCGCGATCCACTTCGTGGACGTGACCATCAACGTCAACCGCTAGGAGGGATGAACCATGCCCGCATACAGCCTGAAGGACGTCACCATGACCATCAACGGCGAGGGGGGCAACCTCTCGCTCAAGGAAGGCACCGGCGACGAGGGTATCTCCATCGAGCCCACCGGCGACCAGAACAACATGACCGAGGGTGCCGACGGCACGGTCATGCACTCGCTTTCCGCCAGCAGCGCGTCCACCGTGACCCTGCGGCTGCTCAAGACGAGCCCGGTCAACGCCCAGCTCATGACCATGTTCAATTACCAGACCGGCTCGGCCAGCCGCTGGGGCACCAACACCATCACGGTGGAGGACACGGCCCGTGGCGACCTGGTCACCGTGACCAACGCGGCCTTCAAAAAGGCCCCGCCCCTGAAATGGGCCAAGGTCGGCGACATCGTCGAATGGCAGTTCGACGGCGGACAGACCACCTACGTCCTGGGCAAGGGCGTGACCACCACCACGGAGGCGTAGGCCATGGACCTCACTATCAACGGCAACGCCTATCGGGCCGGGCGCATGGACGCCCGCCGCCAGTTCCACGTGGTGCGGAGGTTGGCGCCGATCATTTCCGGGCTGACCGACCTGAAAAGTCTGATGGGCGATCCCATGGCGGCGCTCGGCCCCCTGGCCGACGCCATTGCGGAGATGAAGGACGCGGACGCGGACTACATTCTCGACGCCTGCCTGGCCGTGGTGGAGCGCAAGCAGCCCGCCGGAGGATGGGCCAAGGTCATGGTGAACGGCGGCCTCATGTTCCAGGACCTGGACATGGCCGCCATGCTGCGCCTGACCTGGGCCGTGCTGCAGGAGGACATGCAGGGTTTTTTCGACGCTCTGCCCCGGCCTTCTCCCGCAGCGCCCCCGAAGAAGGCGTGAAGTGGGTAGGGATGCCGGACGGCGAGGACTGGCTGCTACGCCCCGTGTTGGCGGGGTGCTGCCGGTACGAGTCCCTGGTGGACGGCACCCTTTCCCTGGAAGACGTGGCCTGCATGAACGACGCCCTGGACGTCCGGGCGGAGAACGAGGCGCGATACATCAAGGCGATGGAGCACAAGCGTGAAAGCTGAAGTCCTCAAGGATTTCCTGGCCCGCCTCGGATTCGAGGTGGACGAACCGGGGCTGCAAAAGTTCACCGGCGGCCTGGCGACGGCCTCGCGGCGGGCCTTCGGGCTGGCCGTGACCGTGCAGGCCGCCGCCCTGGCCGTCCACGCCGCCGTGTACAAGCTCGCCGCCGATCAGGCCAAGCTGCTGGATTTGGCCGACGCCACGTCCGTGGCCGTGGCGGAGCTGGAAGAGCTGGGCTATGTGGCCACCATCACCGGAGCGGATCAGGACAAGCTGAACAGCTCCATCCAGAACCTGCAGAAGACCATGGCCGAAACCACGCTGGGCGGCGGGTCCGGCCTGGAGGCCTTTCGGCGGCTGGGCATAGACGTGCGCGGGGCCAACGGCCAACTGCGCGACACCGTGGACGTCCTCTTTGAGGTGGGCGACCGCATCAAGACCATGTCCTCGGGCAAGCGGGCCATGTTCCTCTCCCAGCTGGGCATCGACCAGAGCCTGGTGCGCATGCTTACCGAGGACGTCTCCGGCCTGCGCGACACCTATCAGCAGATGTACGCGGCATCCGGGATGGACGCCCAGCAGGCGGCCGAGCAGAGCCGGGCCTATGCGGGCGAGGTCAAGACCCTCACGGCCACGCTGGGACTGCTCACTAAATCCGCAGCCATGTCGGTCATGGGCAAGATGAGCGAGGATATTGTCCAGCTGCGCAAGGCTATCCAGGACAATTTCAAGAAAATATCGCAGGTCATACAGTCCCTGCTCAAGCTGCTCTTCCGCCTGGTGGGAGCCGTATCGGCCATCGTGCTCAGGATCGGCGGATGGATAGGCAACCTTGTCGACTGGTTTTCCCGCCTCGATGCGGGGACGCAGCAGGTGATCCTTTCCGCCTTCGGTCTGTTGGCCGCCTGGAGACTGCTCAACCTGGGTTTCCTGGCCACCCCGCTGGGCATGATCATCTCTGGCCTGATAGCCATCGTCGCCCTGGTGGACGACTTCATGACCTACATGGAGGGCGGCCAAGCCCTGTTTGACTGGGGGCCGTGGGCCGGGACCATCATGGAAGTGGTGCGGGCCTTCGCCCCGCTCCTGGACGTGCTGGGCCAGGTCTGGGGAATGGTCAAGGGACCGCTGTTCGCCTCGTTCCAGTGGTGGGGCAACTATGTGGCCACGCTCATCGGCGACATCGCCCGGGTGCTGGCCTCCTTTGTCCTGGCCGTTGTGCGCCTCTTCCAGGGAGACCTGGACGGCGCGATCCAGGCCGTGATTGACCTGATCAACCAGCTCCTCGGCCTGGTCAACGACGCCCTGAGCGTTGTCGGCGACCTGGCGGGCGGGGCCTGGGATGCGGTCAAGGGCTGGCTCGGCGGAAAGGGAAACGAACAGACACCCGGAGGAGCAGCCAAAGACGCACCCGTCAACCGGGACACCTGGGATGCGGTCAAGGACTGGTTCGGCGGAAAGGGAAACGAACAGCCGCGCCCCGCGCTTGTGCCGTCGCCAGCAGCCGCTGCCGCTGTCACGAACACCACCGAGGTCAACTCCTCCACCCTTATCCAGGTGGACGGCTCGCGCAATCCCGAGGCCACCGCGCGCGCGGTCGGCCGGGAGCAAATCCGGGTCAACGCCGACCTCGTCCGCCATGCCAAGGGGGCCGCCTCATGAGCAGCGTCCTGTCCAACAACTCCAGCGCGGTCTATGTGCGCCCGTCCCGATCCATCGGCGGGATAGTCCTGGACGTTACCGTTTCCGAACAGCACCAGGACGAGCTGGAGATCACCAGCCACCCGGTCGAGCAGGGGGCCGAGATCACGGACCACGCCTTTGCCAAGCCCGCTACCGTGAGCATCGAGGCCGGGCACTCCGACTCCGGCGGCTCGTCCACCGGAGACTCCCGCGCCGTGGAGGCATACGAGGCGCTGCTCAAGCTACAGGATAGCCGTGAGCCTTTCGACCTGGTCACGGGCAAGCGGGCCTACACCAACATGCTGATCCGCTCCCTGGCCGTGACGACGGACAAGGCCACCGAGCACGTCCTTTCCGTCCGCGCGGAACTGCAGGAGGTCAAGATCGCCACGGTCCAGACCGTATCGGTCCCGAAGTCCCGGCAAAAGCACGCGGCCCGGACGGCCAGCCCGTCCAAGACCGGCCAGAAGCAGGTCAAGGCCGCGAATTCCTCCGGCCTGCGCCAGTTGTTTGGAGGATAGCCGTGGCTCAGTACATCATCCCACTCACCGGCGAGGCCGAGGTCTTTACCGTGACCCTGGCGGGAACGGAATACCAACTGACCGTGCGCTGGAACGCTGCCGACCAGGGCGGCTGGATGCTGGACATCGCCGAGCCCGACGACGGGGACGACATCCTGTGCGGCATCCCCCTGGTGCAGGGCGTGGACCTGCTGGGCCAGCACGGCCACCTGGGCATCGGCGGCAAGCTGGTGGCCTGGGCCGAGGACTCTGACGCCGACCCGACCGCCGACAACCTGGGCACCGCCGTGAAACTCTATTTTATCACCGAAGACGAGGCCGAGTAATGAGCGAGGACCGGCAATATCTCCGCGCCTGTAGCCTGGTGGTAGGCGGTGACGGCGAGGGCCTGGAGCTGGGCGAGCTGCGGGTGACGTTCCAAATCCGCCACGCGGACAGCGAGACCCCGAACTGCGCCGATATCCGGGTTTACAACCTGTCCAAGTCCACCATGACGCGCATACAGGAGTTTTCCAGGGTCGTGCTGCAGGCGGGATACCAGGGCGGCCTCGGCCTGATCTTCGGCGGCAACATCCGGCAGGCGCGTCGCGGCCGGTCCGGGACCGAGACCTACCTGGACATCCTGGCGAGCGACGGAGACCGCGCCTACAACTACGCGGTCGTCAACGCCACCCTGGCCGCCGGGGCCAAGGCCGCCGACCAGGTCGCCCAGGCGGCCGCCGCCATGGCGGAACACGGCACGACCACCGGATACGTGCCGGACCTGGGCGACGCGGCCCTGCCGCGCGGCAAGGTCATGTACGGCATGGCCCGCAAGTATCTGCGCGACACGGCCAAGACCACGGACACCTCCTGGTCCATTCAGAACGGGGCGCTGCAGCTGGTGCCTGTCCAGAACTACCTGCCGGGCGAGGCCGTGAGCCTGACCGCCGGGACCGGCCTGGTGGGCCAGCCCGAGCAGACCAACGATGGGATCAAGGTCCGCGCGCTTATCAACCCCCGCTTCCGGGTGGGCGGGCGCATCAAGCTGGATAACGAGTCCATCAAGAAATACCGGACGGACCTTGCGTATTCCGCCGCCAACCTCACGCCGCGCCTGGACGAGGACGGGCTCTACCGCGTCCTGGCCATCGACTGGACCGGCGACACCCACGGCCAGGATTGGTACGCCGACCTGATTTGCGTGGGCATCGACGACTCGGCCCCGGTCGGGTCGAAACTCATGGACACCAACGGGGGCCGATGATGGACCGGCGCGAACGATACGACGATTTTGTGGAGGCCGTGCGTGTGGCCATGGACGGCAGGCTCTCCGAACTGTGGACGGCAATGCCGTGCATCGTGGAGAGCTACGACGCCGAGGCCGAGACCATCACCGCCCAGCCCGCCGTCCGTGGCCGCGTCCTGCAGCCCGACGGCTCCGAGACATTGGTCGCGCTGCCGCTGCTGGTGGACGTGCCTGCAATTTTTCCCGGCGCTGGCGGGTTCACGCTGACTTTCCCGGTCAAGGCCGGGGACGAGTGCCTGGTGGTGTTCGCCTCGCGCTGCATTGATGCCTGGTGGCAGTCCGGCGGGGTGGGCAACCCCTTGGAGACTCGCCAGCACGACCTTTCCGACGGTTTTGCCTTCGTGGGGCCGCGCTGCAGGGCGCGAGCGCTGGACGGAGTGAGCACGGAGAACGTGCAGCTGCGCACCGACGACGGCAAGGCCAGCGTGACCATGCGGCCGGACTACACCATCGTCGCCGCGAACCCTGCGGCGTCCGTCTCCCTGACCCCGGCGGGCGAGGTCGCGGCCGTGGCGACGGCGCGGATCTCGCTGCGCGCTCCGGACGTGATCATCGCCGCCAACTCCCTCAGCATGACCAACCTGGAGGGCGGAGCCGTGGCCGCCAACATCGTGGGCGACATCAACCAGACCGGCAGCATTACCAGCTCGGGCGACCACGAGGCGGGCGGCGTGAGCCTGGTCCACCACGTCCACGAAGGCGTAGAGGCGGGCGGCGACAACACCGGAGAGCCCATATGAGATACCGCAAATGGGCCGCCGACGGCACGGACATGCAGATGGGCCACGGCAACGCCGACTATTGGCAGGATGACGCCCGAGGCGTTGCCCAAGCCGTGGTTTCGCGCCTGCGGCTGCTGCGCGAGGAATGGTTCCTCGACCTGGCCGAGGGCACGCCCTACGTGGGCGGCGTGTTCGGCAAGCACACCCGCGAGAGCTATGACCTGGTCATCCGCGCCCGCATTCTGGGCACCGAGGGCGTTACCGAGATCGCGAGCTACGAGTCCTCCTATGACGGCGACACGCGCGGCCTGACCATCACGGCCAGCATCAACACCAAGTACGGCGAGATTGATATTCAGGAGGTCCTGTAATGGCCGGATACATTGACGAGACGGGCATCCACCTGCCGACCTACAACGACCAGCTGGACGAGCTGGTGACCAGCTACAAAGGCATTTTCGGCGATGACCTCTACCTTGAGCCGGACGCGCAGGAGTATCAGATGCTGGCCATGTTCGGCCTGGCCATCAAGGACACCAACGACCTGGCCGAGGCCGTCTATAATTCTTTTTCCCCGACGACCGCCAAAGGGGCCGGGCTCTCCAGCGTGGTCAAGATCAACGGCATTGCCCGCCAGGAGGCGACCTATTCCTCCGTGGACCTCACTTTGACAGGCACGGCCGGTGCCGTGGTCACCGACGGCGTGGCCGAGGACGTGGCCGGGCAGAAATGGAACCTGCCCGCGAGCGTCACCCTGGACGAGGACGGAGCGACCACGGTTACCGCCACGGCCCAGGAGGCCGGAGTGGTGACGGCGGCGGCCGGAGAAATCACGACCATTTCCACCCCCACGCGCGGGTGGCTCACCGTGACAAATGCGGCGGCGGCCGTGGCTGGTGTGGCCCAGGAGTCCAATGCCGAACTCAAGGTCCGGCAGCAGACGTCAACGGCCCTGCCGTCCAAGACCGTGTTGGAGGGGATAGTCGGCGCTGTTGCCAACGTGTCGGGCGTGACCCGTTATCGCGGCTACGAGAACGACGAGGACGCGGCCGACGACAACGGCCAGCCCGGCCACTCCTTTGCCATCGTGGCCGAGGGCGGCGACGCCAAAGAAATCGCCGGGGCCATCGCTGCCAAGAAAGGCCCCGGCCCCAGCACCGTGGGAACCACCTCGGTGGTGGTCCGCGACGAGAACCACATCCCCATCACGATCCGTTTTTATCGCCCCACCGACGTGACGGCGGTCGCCTCCATCACCATCGCGGCAAAGACCGGATACGCCTCCACCACCGGCGACGACATCGTGACGAATGTGGTGGACTACCTCAACGGGCTTCGCATCGGCGAGGACGTCCTGCTCTCCAAGCTCTACACCCCCATCAACGCGGCGGAACCCTCCAGCGACAAGCGGACCTTTGACGTGCTCTCCATCACCCTGGCCAGGCAGGGCGAAGAGGAGGCCTCGGCCAACCTGGCAATGTCCTTCATCGAGTGCGTGGTGGCTAGTGCCGACACCATCAACGTGGTCGTGGCATAGGAGCTGACCATGGCATCGACCGAGACATACCTCAGCCTGATCACCTCCCTGTACCGGGAGCAACCCAAGTTCATCGCCCTGTGCGAGGCGTTGGTCCGCCCCCTGGTGGACGTGCAAAACCTGCTGCTCGAAATCCGGGACGCCTTTGACCTGGACAGCGCCGTGGGGGTGCAGCTCGACGCCACGGGCCTGTGGGTCGGCCGGAGCAGGGACCTGGAGACGCCGCTGGCGGGCGTCTACTTTTCCTGGAACGAGAGCGGTGTGGGCTGGGGCGAGGGAACGTGGAAAGGCCCGTATGACCCGGCCACCGGCATAACCTCCCTGCAGGACGATTTTTTCCGGCTGCTGCTCCGGGCCAAGATCGCGGCCAACTCCTGGGATGGGACTACGGCCGGGGCGCGGGAAATCTGGAACCAGCTGTTTAGCGCCTCCGGGATGATGATCGTGCAACAGGACTGCCAGGACATGTCCATGATCGTCGGTGTGGCCGGTGTGGTGCCGGACGCCGTGTTCAAGGCGCTGCTGACCGGCGGATACCTGCCCCTCAAGCCCGTAGGCGTCCGTATCCGCTATTATGCCCTGCCGGTGGTGGCAGGCGCTCTTTTCGGTTGGGACTGCGACTCCGAGGCCGTTTCCGGCTGGGGCGCGGGCTGGCCCGAGATCATAACCTCATAGGGAGATTACCATGGTAACCAACGAGATTTACGCATTTGGCACCGGCGGCACCGTCGCAGACGGCGACGTCATGGAGCTGGCGGACTACGCTGCGGACAGCGACCGAACCAATGGCAACCAGGCCGGTATAGCGCGGCGCGACCTGGTCAATATGGTCCTGCGCCAAACCTCACACCTGGCGGCGGGGTTGGCCCTGTTCGTTGCTGGGCGTTACGCCTCAGGCGTGGTCGATGACGGAGACCTGGACGCGGTCGTCAACGGCCTGACCGCCGCTATCGTGGACGTCATCGAGAACACGCCGCATGACCATCTGCTGGAGGAGGTCACCGGCCTCGCGGCCGCCCTGGCCGCCAAACTCAACGTCGACGGCACCGCCGCCAACGCCCTCCGGCTGGGCGGATTGCTGGGTGACACGGGGGCCAGTCCTGATTCCGTGATGATTCGCGACGGATCGGGCGACTCGACATTGCGGTATTTGTTCCTCGAATACTTGCACTATGGGGCCCCCGTCGAGGTGAGGGCGACCGATGGGAAATTCCTTACCCTGTCCGACGACGGGTATGTGCGGGTCAACACCCGTGAGGGCATGCTCGCGTCGCTGCAATTGCTCACGGCAGTCCACAGCTACACCGCCGTCCAGGCCTACACCCCCGTCACCCTGGCCGTGACCGGGGGGGCGGCCACCTGGGATATGACGGCCGCGCCCGTCGCCGAAATCACCCTGACCGGGGACGTGACGCTGACCGTCACCAACGCCGTGCCCGGCAGCTCCCCCACCTTGCGAGTCCGCCAGGACGCGACGGGCGGGTGGAGCCTGATCTATCCGTCCACCTGGCGATGGGCCGGAGGCGCGGCGCATGACGTCACCGGAGAGGCCGGTGCCGTCGACCTGGTGCAGACGGACGTCGACAGCGCCGGGGTCGTCTACGCCCAGGGCGTCGGCGGATACGCGGAGGTGGTCTAATGACGGTATTTCGGCGGGCCGTGCGGGGCGGCGAGACTTGCCCCTACCGTGGGCTGGTGGTTGATTACGAGTCGGCGGTCCTGCCCGTCACGCTGACGGCCGCGTACGGCTGGTTGGACGTGGACGTCGTCAACCACCTTTGGCTGGCCCAGGCGGTGATCGGCGCGGCCTACTACCCGTGGATCTGGGGCTCGTACAATCCGGCAACGTGCGAGCTGACGGTGGCCGGGACCAAGCCCGCCCCCGGATATGGCGATAGTTACATCCACCTCCTGCCAGGGCAACAATCGTTTATGACGTTTTTCAACTCCGGCGGCTCGCTGGCGCACTACTACGGCACATACGACGCGGCGGGGGAGCCGACCTATGTGGGATCGTTGTCCGCGATCTACGGCAACGCATCGCATGGCGGGATCATCGACACGGTCCACGGCCTGTGGTGGGCCGGGACGGACTCCGGTGGCAACGCCTCGCTCCAGTATGGGCATATAACTGGCGGGGTCCCGGTTTCCGATGGGACATACGCATCCGGCACTGGCGCATCTCAATATATCCCTTGCGGCGTAGACCCTGACAACATGCTGCTGTTTGTATATTCGTCTGTAGCTCCGCTCACGCGAGTCCTGTCCTACGACGCGACCGGCGCGATCACGGGCGAGGTGGCGACCCTGGCGGATTGCGTCCAGCGGTGCGGGGTGGACGGATGGGCTTGGAGCACCAACCAGATCCTGGCCGCCGCATACTACCCGGCGCACCTGACCGGCCAAGTCGTCGACTATCAAGGCGCAACGGTCATGCCGTGGCCGGTGCTGGCCGTGGACCACGACGCCCAAATAGCGTTCGGATTCGATCTCGCCAGCAACAGTATTTGTGCTGGATTCTATTGCAACTAGGAGGACAACGTGCAGTACAGATTCCCCGACAATAACATTGCCACGGCAAAGACGGTTGCCTCCGGCGGCCACACCTACCCGGCCGGATACCTCGCGTGGCGCGCCTCCGAGACCGAGGGCGACTGGATATCCCGCCTCGCCGCCATCGGCGTGGCCCCGGTCCGCCACGAGCAGCCTGCGGGTTACGACGCGGCCACCCAGACCAAGGGCGATCCCGTCGGCGCTCTTGACGAGGCGGGCTGGTGGGCCGTGACCTGGCCCGACGTCGCGGACCGTCCCGACGCCGTCGAGATTGTCCGGGCTGCCAAGCTGGCGGAGATCCGCGACGCCGCCGACGCCTACCTGGCGGCTGCCGGTGCCGAGTACGGGGCCATGGAGCGGGCGACCTGGGACCAGCAATACGACGAGGCCATGGCCTACCAGGCCGGGACGGGGGCGAGCGTCCCCCTGTTGACGGCCATCGCCACCGCGCGCGGCATGGACGTCTCCGAGCTGGCGGACCGCATCATCTCCAACCGCGCGGCGTGGGTAGCCCTTTCCGGGGCCGTGGTCGGGCAGCGCCTGGCCTATCAGGATGCCCTGGACGCGGCGCAGACCGTGGCCGACATCCGCGCCATCGGGGTCAGCTATGCCTAACGGCTGCACCGGCATCCCCTGGGCGACGCCCTACGAGGGCTGCTGCGACCAGCACGACCTGGCCTACGACCAGGAGATGGAGGATGGCGGCGCGTCCTGGCGCGCCAAGCTGGCGGCGGACTGGGTCCTGCGCCGGTGCATCCGCGCGGCGGGATATCCCGTCCGCGCCTGGCTGGTCTGGTCCGTGCTGGTCACGGCGGGCTGGCCCTATTGGTGGTGGCTGCGTATGCGGGAGGCAATCAATGGCTGACGTCGCCGACCGGGAGGTGGACACCCTCTACACGGTTGGCCGGACCGAGAACCAGGAGGTTCGCGAGTTGCTCATCACAAACTACGACCCACCGACCAATCTACTCGGCTTATGTTGACCAAGAGGGGCCACGTCACATTGACGTGGCCCCTCATTTTTGAAATGGTCTTGCACTATATTAAACAACAGGACCGGGGGATTTATCTCGCGGGATAGCGCGATTTTTCGCGCGCGGCTTTAAGAGGGGAACCTTTTGCAAAAGGTTCCCCTCTTCCCCTTCCCCCGGACCCCCATCCCCATCACCCCTCCCAAACTCTTTGGCTCCGCTTCGCGGGGTGGGGGAGCGATAGGCCAATAAAACCCTTCAGCTTTCCTCTTTCCGTCCAACCGGCAAAAGAGAACCGCCTTTTGCCCAGGTTCCAGACGCCGTAACGACGAAATTTCCAGGTTCCGCCCGAACGATTCACACGGCGTGGGCCAGTGTCCGCAAAGGTTCGCCGGGCCCGTTTCCGTCCCGATCAGGGCGGAAACGGGCCCGGCGAATCTTTGCGGACGCAGCATGGCCGAGGCCAGCCTGGCCGCCCGGTCGGCAGCGATCCCTGGTCTGGCTCCTGCCCCGGCGCAGCCGGAGAATGGGGTGCAGGGGCTTCGTCCCTGCCGGGTCCAGGGCAGCGCCCTGGTCCCGCCGAAGGCGACCCCCGGTAGGGCCGCCGGAGGCTTCCCCCCTGCCTGCCGTCCTACCCGGCCCTGGCCGCGACCTTGGCGGCTTCTTCGGCCTTGCCCTGGGCTTCGAGGGCTTCGATGAGGGTTTCCCAGTAGGCGCGCTTGCCGGGGCAGAGGGCGGCGGACTGGCGGGAGAGCACTTCGGCGATCTGCGGGTCTTCGCCCTGGTCGAGGTAGATGCGGGCGAGCATGTGCATGGCCTGGTGGTCGTTGTGGTCGGCGTTGAGGGCGAGGTGCAGGTATTCGCGGGTGGCCTCGATGTCGCCCTGCTTGTAGGCGACGCGGGCCAGGGCGCGCTGGACCATCCGTTCGCCCTCGGGCTGCTTGGCGGCCTTCTCGTAGAGCGCGGTGGCCTTGTCGAAGTTGCCCGCATTCTCCTCGATGGAGCCGAGGCGCATGAGGCAGTAGAGGTGTTCCGGGTCGGCGTCGAGGCAGCGGCGGTAGGCCTTTTTGGCGGCCTTGAGGTCGCCGAGGCGGTGGTTGGCCCAGCCGAGGTTGTAGAGGGCGAGGACGTCCCCGGACTCGGAGGAGAGCACGGTCTCGAACTCGCGGCGGGCGTCATCGAACCGGCCGAGCTGGGCGTAGCAGATGCCGAGCGAGTTGCGGGCCAGGAGATTGGCCGGGTCGTCGGTCAGGGCGAGCTTGAACTCCTCGATGGCCCCGTAGACGTCGCCGTCCATGAACCGGCGGTCGGCCGAGAGGTTGAGGGAGATGGAGTCGAAGACCGCGACCTTGGGGTCGGGCAGAAGCAGGGCGTGCTCCAGGGCCTTGCGGACGTTGTCCGGGATGTCGGCGCGGTCGAAATTGAGGAACGGGAAACGGGCCGAGCCGATGGAGACCCTGACGGACAGGGCGTCGGCGGCCAGGCGTTCGATCTCCAGGGTGCGGGCCATGAGGGTCTCGCGGTCCACGTTCTCCAGGTAATAGAGGATGCCGTTGAGGCCGTAGCGGCCGCCGAAGCCGTTTTCGCCAAAGGCCCCGCGCGCGATGTTCGCCACGCCCGCGACCATGCGGTCCATGGCCTCCTGGTAGCCCTCCTCGGCGTCGCCGGGCTGGTCCAGGACGCGGATGAGCGACAGGGCGAAGGCGTCGGGCACGCGCCGCGCCTCCTCCATGCGGCCCATGAATTCGGCGTAGGAGAAGAGCTGGGTTTCGGCGTCGGGCGCGGGGATTTCCATGAGCGCGCGGTCGGCGAAGAGGCCTTCCTCGCCCTCGATGCGCCGCAGCCGGTCGCCGGGGTGGACGTCCATCCCGGCGTCGGCCAGGTGGAGGACCTCGGCCACGGCCACGTCGTCGTGGACCTCGACCAGGACGACCTCTCCCTTGTAGACCGTGGGCGCGCCCTTTTCGGCGGCCGTGGCGGCGGGCCGGGCGGCGCGGACCAGGAAGCGCTGGCCGACCTTGGCTCCGGCGGTCTCGCCCAGGGTGACGGTGACCCGGTGCATGGGCAGGGTGTCGAGCACGCGGCCGCCCTTGTCCAGGATGTCGGCGGAGTTGAAGACCCGGTTGCGGCCCAGGTCCTTGGCCACGGCCACGCCGCGCCGCGCCTTGCGCACCAGGATGCGCGCCTGTTCGCCGGGCGTGCGGCGGAACTGGCCGCCCTCCAGCCCCTGCGGGTAGTTGGCGAAGCCCAGGGACCCGGTCAGGGTGATGGTGTCGCGGGTCATGTCGTCGGTGAAGGAAAGCTTGCTGATGCCGGAGCGGATGACCTCGGAGAGCTGGAAGCAGGCCCTCGGCTTGGCGTCGGGCACGAGGATGGCGAACTTGTCGTTGGCGAAGCGGGAGACCGTGGTGTATTTGGGGCAGACCATGCCGAGCAGGCGGCCGACCTCGGACATGATGTCGTCCCCGGTCAGGTAGCCGTAGCGCTCGTTGATGTTCTGGAAACCGTCCAGGTCCAGGAAGATGACGCCGAGCGTGCCGGAGAAGGCCATTTCGGAATCACGCGCCTCCACCCCGGCCCGGCAGTTGCCCGTGGCCAGGCAGCCCTGGACGCGGTCGATGGCCTCGGCCAGCTCCGCAAAGAAGAACTCGCGCGTGTGCAGGCCGGTCAGGGCGTCGGTGACGGCCCACTTGTACAGGGCCAGCTTCTCGAGCACGGAGCTGGCCAGGGCCATGATGTACTTGGGCGCGGTGGACGGGGCCTTGAGGCGCACGCCCTTGGCGATGAAGTAGCAGAGCATCTCGCCCCGGAAGACCAGGGGCAGGATCAGCTCGCGGTCCTCGGCCCGAAACTCCGGCTCGGGCGTCGAGTCCGGCTTCTCGCGCGGGAAGAAGAGGCTGTAGGAGGTGAAGGGAAGGAACTCGGCGATCAGGTCCTTGATGGTGTGCTCGAAGTCGACCAGCTCGCCGGGAGTGAAGGTGATGGCGTCGTCCGCGAAGATGTCTTTTATGGTCCTCATAGCCCTGGTTTCTACCCCCCGCCCCGGTTTTTCTCAAACAAAAGTTGCACCTCCGGCCCGCCGGAAAGGCACAAATCCGGCCCGCTCCCGACAGGTCCGCCAGGGGCCTATATCAATGTATCCAGATATAGACATTTCACTTGACTTCTCAGGCCGAGCCTGTCAGTTGCTCTGAGGAAGAAAAAAGCCATGCACATATACACCGATCCCAAAGAACTACAACGGCAGTGCCTCTTCTGGCGGCGGGAGGGGCTCCGGGTGGGCCTGGTCCCGACCATGGGCTATTTCCACGCGGGCCATCTGGCCCTCATGGATTGCGCGCGCAAGCAGTGCGACCGCCTGGTGGTCACGCTCTTCGTCAACCCCGTCCAGTTCGGCGCGGGCGAGGACCTGGACAAGTATCCCCACGACTTCGACGGGGACAAGGACAAGGCCGAGTCGAAGAAGGTGGACGCCCTCTTCGTGCCCATGAGCCGGGACATGTACGCCCCGGACCACGCCACCTGGGTGGAGGTGCCGGAGCTGGCCACGCACCTGTGCGGCGCGTCCCGGCCGATCCATTTTCGCGGCGTGTGCACCGTGGTCGCCAAGCTGTTCATGCTCACCCAGCCCAACGTGGCCGTCTTCGGGCAGAAGGACTGGCAGCAGCTCGCCATCATCCGCCGGATGGTGCGCGACCTGGACATCCCGGTGGAGATCGTGGGGCACGAGATCGTGCGCGAGGCCGACGGCCTGGCGCTCAGCTCGCGCAACACCTACCTCACCGAGGAGGAACGCGCCGCCGCACCGGCCATCCGTCAAGGTCTGCTGAAACTGGCCGACAAGGTCCGGGGAGGCGAACGCGACGCGGACAAGGCCGCGGCCTTCCTCGCCGAGGAATACGCCCGCACCCTGCCCATGGGTCGGCCGGACTACATCACCCTGGTGGACCCGGACGGCATCCGGCCGGTCAAGGCCATCGAGGGACCGGTGCTCGCCGCCGTGGCCATCCAGATGGGCAAGGCGCGGCTCATCGACAATATCCTGATCGAGGTTTAACGCTTTGTCCCAACGCTGCTTTCTGAGCGCAAAGATTCACGGCGCGACCATCACCTGCGCCAACCTGGAATATCGGGGGAGCATCTCCATCGATCGCGCCCTCATGAAGACCGTCGGCCTGCTCCCCTACGAGCAGGTGGACGTATACAACCTGGACAACGGCGAACGACTGACCACCTACGCCATCCCCGGCGGCCCCGGCGAGATCTGCCTCAACGGAGCGGCCGCCCACAAGGGCAAGGTGGGCCAGCGCGTCATCATCGCCGCCTACGCGTGGCTCGACGAGGCCGAGTTCGGCACCCGCAAGCCCCTCGTGGTCGTGACCAAAACCGACAATACCGTCGATGAAATCATCGAGTGCAAGCTCGTCGGCGATTTCTAGACGATCATCCGTTCCCTAAGGAGGACACATGCAGATCCAAGGCAAGTATCTCTTCACTTCCGAGTCCGTGACCGAAGGCCACCCCGACAAGGTCGCTGACCAGATTTCCGACGCCATCCTGGACGCCATCATCGGCCAGGACGCCAACGCCCGCGTTGCGTGCGAGACCCTGGTGACCACCGGCATGGCCTTCATCGCCGGCGAAATCTCCACCAAGGCCTATGCCGACTTCCCGGAGATCGTCCGCAACACCATCAAGGACATCGGCTACAACTCCGCCGACACCATGGGCTTCGACTGGCAGACCTGCGCGGTCATCTCCTCCATCGACAAGCAGTCCCCGGACATCGCCCAGGGCGTCGACCGCCAGAAGCCCGAGGAACAGGGCGCGGGCGACCAGGGCATGATGTTCGGCTACGCCACCAACGAGACCCCGACCCTGATGCCCACCCCCATCTACTACGCGCACAAGCTCTCCCGCCGCCTGACCTACGTGCGCAAGCAGGGCATCCTCGATTTCCTGCGGCCCGACGGCAAGACCCAGGTCTGCGTCCAGTTCGAGGACGGCAAGCCCATCCGCATCGACAACGTCGTCGTCTCCTCGCAGCACGACGCCCATGTGGCCTACGCGGACCTCAAGGAGGCCATCCTCAAGGAAGTCGTCATGAGCACCCTCCCCGAGGAACTCCTCGACGACAAGCTCAAGACCTACATCAACCCCACCGGCCGGTTCGTCATCGGCGGCCCCGTGGGCGACTGCGGCCTGACCGGGCGCAAGATCATCAACGACACCTACGGCGGAGCGGGCGCCCACGGCGGCGGCGCGTTCTCCGGCAAGGACCCGTCCAAGGTGGACCGCTCCGGCGCCTACATGGCCCGCTACGTGGCCAAGAACGTCGTGGCCGCAGGCCTGGCCGACAAATGCGAGGTCCAGATCGCCTACGCCATCGGCGTGGCCCAGCCCGTGTCCGTGGTGGTTTCCTCCCAGGGCACCGGCCAGGTCTCGGACGAGCAACTGACCAAGGCCGTCACCGAGGTCTTCGACATGCGGCCCTACCACATCCTGGAGCGCCTCAACCTGCGCCGCCCCATCTTCCAGAAGACCACCAACTACGGCCACTTCGGCCGCGAGCTCCCCGAGTTCACCTGGGAGCAGACCGACGCCGTGGACGATCTGCGCACCGCCTGCAAGATCTAACCGCGCCGAACCAGTGCAATCGAAACGGCCTCCGCCTGGCGGGGGCCGTTTTTTTTTGCGCGCGGGTCCCGGCTCCGCGCGCCCCGGGCTTGTCGCCCCGGCGCAAACACTTTATGACGAAGACAAAAAGGAGCCGCCATGACCCTGCAATCGATCCTGACCGACACCATACGGCTGCTGGACCACCTCGGCCTGGGCGAAGAGCCTTTCGGCATGTACTACGACGACGTCAAGCCGGAGAACGCATACGGGCCCAAGCCCGGCGTCCCCATCTCGCGCGAGCGGGAGGAGCGGGGCGAGCTCGACATGCGGGAGGTCCTCAAGACCTTCTCCTGCGTCATGGGCAACATCTGGCTGGCGCGGAAGAAGCACGCGGCCGCCTTTGTCTCGCCCGAGGAATACGGCTGCTTCGGCGGGGCCTATTACTGCGCCATGATGAACCCGCCGCTGCGGTTCATCGAGCACTACGTGTCCACGGGCTACGAGGGCTCCCCGGTCCACGGCGAGCGCTACCTGCCCTCCCCCGAGGCCGTGCGCGGCTTCCTGGAAAAGGTCGAGCCGCCCGCGCCCCCGGCGAAATACTGCATCTTCAAGCCCCTCTCCGCCTTTGCGGAAGGCCGGACGCCGGAGTTCGTCATCTTCTTCGCCCGGCCCGAGGTCCTGTGCGGCCTCTTCACCCACGCCACCTTCACCACCGGCGACATGGAATGCGTGGCCGCCCCCTTCGGCGCGGGGTGCACCAACATGGTATCCTGGCCGCTTTACTACCGGGAGCTCGGGGTCGAAAAGGCGGTCATCGGCGGCTTCGACCCCTCTGCCCGCAAGTTCATGAAGACCGACGAACTGACCTTCACGGTGCCGTGGACGCTCTACCTGAAGATGCTCGCGGCCCTGCCCCAGTCCATGTTCGGCGTGGACGGGGCGTGGAAGGAAGTGCGCAAGAAGGTCGCCCGCAGCGCCAAGGCCTGGGGCGAAGAGGAATAGCCCGAAACAGAAGCGGCCTCCCGGAGGAGGCCGCTTTTTTCATGCCGCGGGAGCGGGCCGAGCCCGGTCGCCTACGCGCCCGCCTTCTCGAAGGCCGCGCCCACGATGGCCTTGGCCTCGGCCTGGATGGCCCGGAGGTGGTCCGCGTCTTTGAAGGACTCGGCGTAGATCTTGTAGATGTTCTCGGTGCCGGAGGGGCGGGAGGCGAACCAGCCGTTCTCCGTAGTGACCTTGAGCCCGCCGAAGGGGGCGTTGTTGCCGGGCGCGCGGGTCAGCCGGGCGGTGACGGCCTCGCCCGCCAGGGTGTCGGCCGCCACCATCTCGGGCGTGAGCGAGGCGAAGGCCGCCTTCTGCGCGGGCGTGGCCGGGGCGTCGGTGCGCTCATAGACCGGCGCGCCGTACTGTTCCGTCAGGGCCCGGTAGCGTTCGCCGGGGTCCCGGCCGGTGCGGGCCGTCATCTCCACGGCCAGGAGGTCGAGGATGATGCCGTCCTTGTCCGTGGTCCAGGGCGCGCCGTTGAACCGGACGAAGCTGGCCCCGGCGGATTCCTCGCCGCCGAAGGCGCAGGTGCCGTCCAGCAGGCAGTTCACGTACCATTTGAAGCCCACGGGCACCTCGTAGAGCTCCCGCTCCACCCCGGCGGCCACGCGGTCGAGCATGGAGCTGGTGACGATGGTCTTGCCCACGGCCACGCAGTCCGACCAGCCGGGCCGGTGGCGGAAGAGGTAGTCCACGGCCACGGCCAGGTAGTGGTTGGGATTGAGCAACCCGGAGCTGCGGGTGACGATGCCGTGCCGGTCGTAGTCCGGGTCGTTGCCGAAGGCGATGTCGTAGTTGTCCTTGTGGCGGATGAGCGAGGCCATGGCGTAGGGCGAGGAGCAGTCCATGCGGATCTTGCCGTCCTTGTCCACGGTCATGAAGGAAAAGGTCGGGTCCACCTTCTTGTTGACGATGACCAGGTCGAGTCCGTAGCGCTCGGCCATGGGCTCCCAGTAGGCGATGCCCGAGCCGCCCATGGGGTCCACCCCGATCTTGAGCCCGGCCCCGGCGATGGCCGACATGTCCACCACGTTTTCCAGGTCCGCCACGTAGGGGGCCACGTAGTCGTAGTGCGTGACCGAGTCGTCCCGGAGGGCGCGCTCGCAGGGCATCCGCCTCACGCCCTTGAGGCCGGTGCGCAGGAGCTCGTTGGCCCGGTTCTGGATGGCCGTGGTGATCTCGCTCCCGGCCGGGCCGCCCGAGGGGGGATTGTACTTGTATCCGCCGTCGCGCGGGGGGTTGTGGGACGGGGTGATGACCACGCCGTCGGCCAGGCCGGCAACGCGGCCCCGGTTCCAGGTCAGGATGGCGTGGGAGATGACCGGGGTGGGCGTAAACCCGAGCCCCTCCTGGATGTGGACGCGCACGCCGTTGGCCGCGAAGACCTCCAGGGCGGTCCTGAGCGCCGGAAGGCTCAGGCCGTGGGTGTCCATGCCGAGGAAGAGCGGCCCGTCGATGTCGCGCGAGGCCCGGTGCTCGCACACGGCCTGGGTCACGGCCAGGATGTGGTCCTCGTTGAAGCTGCCGTCAAGGGAACTCCCCCGGTGGCCCGAGGTGCCGAAGGCCACGGCGCAGGCCGGGTCGGCCGGGTCCGGATGGACGTCGTAATAGGCGTCCACCAGGGCGGGGATGTCGATCAGCAGTTCCTTGGGCGCGGGCTTGCCCGCCAGTTCGTGCAGGGCCATCAATCTATCTCCATGTTTTCCATCACGAATCGCTGCATGTCCAGGTCGGCGATACGCTCGTTGGTTTCGCGCAGCCGCTCCACGAGCACCTCGTAGAACATCTTGTAGAAAAAAGCTTGGACGGCCAGCTTGGCGCGTCCCTCCAGCCGGTCGAAAAAGGCCACGTCCAGGGCGAGGCAGCGGGCGGGCTCCAGGGCCGTTACCGAGGCGGAGCGCGGCGCGGTCTCGATGACGCCCATCTCGCCGAAGACGACGCCGGGCCGCTCCAGGACGCTGACCTCGATGCCGTCCACCTCCACGGCCAGGCGGCCGCCCATGAGGAAGAACATGCACCGGTCGGTCTCGCCCTGGGTGATGACCCGCTCCTTTTCGTCATAGTCGCGGATGGTCGTGGTCCGCATGACGTCGGCCAGCCGCCCGGCCCCCAGGGGGGCGAAGGCGGGGATGCGCAGGACGGCCTCCACCAGGGCGCCGTCGTCGGGATCGAAGGGAATGCTGCGCATGGCGTCAGAAGGTCGGGCCAGGGACCGACAGGTCTTTGAGTTGCTCTTCCAGCCCGAGCAGGCGGGCGTTGGCCGCCCGGATGCGCCCGGCCAGGATTTCCGAAAAGATTCGGTAGAACAGGGCCTGGGCCGCCAGCCGGTCCACGCCCCGCAGCCGGTCCAGGAAGGAGCCGTCCAGGACCAGGCACAGGGTCTGCTTCCCGGCCGTGATGGTGGCCGAGCGCTTGCCGTCCACCATGCCCATCTCGCCGAACACGTCGCCCGGCCGGGAGATGGCCGCCAGGTCCATGCCGTCCACGTTGACCGCGCATTGGCCGAAGATGAGGAAATAGACCAACTGGTCCGTGTCGCCCTCGGCGATGATGACCTCGCCCGCGTCATAGCGCCGGAGCCGGGCCAGCTTGAGCAGCGCGGGCAGCAGCTCCGGGTCCATGGCGTCGAAGACCGGCATGCGCCGCAGCCGCTCCAGGGTGGCCCGGTCGCCGGGATCAAAGGGGAAATCTTTCACTCGGGGTTCTCCACGCCCCCACCCTATCAGAAACACCCCCGGGATTCCAAGCGGAAGGATGAGCCTTTCGCCGCCCTACCCCTTGAGGTGCAGGATTTCCTCGTGCAGCCGCGTTATCTCCGAGTTGGCCTCGCGCAGGCGCACGGCCAGGACCTCGGCGAAGAGGCGGTACATGACCGCCTGGGTGAAAATCTTGCTCACCTCGCCCAGGGCGCCGATGGCCGTGTCGTCCAGGGTGATGACCAGGGAGGGCCGGGTCGCCGTGATGGTGGCCGAACGCGGGCTGCCGTCGATGACGCCCATCTCGCCGAACACGTCGCCCAGCCGCCTCAGCGTGCCGACCGTGTTGCCTTTGACCGAGATGTCGAGCAGCCCGAAGATCAGGAAGAAGACCCGGTTGTCGAACTCGCCCTCCTCGATGACCACCTCCCCGGCGTCGTAGCGCCGGACCGCCGCCACGCGCATGGCCTGGCGGATGTAGTTGTCCGGCAGCGAGTCGAACACGGGCACGGCGCGCAGCCGCTCCAATATGTCCTGGTTGTCGGCGTCGAACGGTATTTCCTGCATGTCGCCCTCCCCGCGGCTGACGTTTGGAGCATTATGTCTTCACTTGTCATATTTTCCCGGCCGTGGCGACACCATTATTTCGCAAATTCGGCAAGAGCGCGCAGCCGGGCCAGCACCGGCGGGTGGCCGTATTCCAGCCACACGGTCAGGGGATGCGGGGTCAGGTCGGAGAGGTTGGTGACCGAAAGCCGCTTGAGGGCCGAGGCCAGGGCCGCCGGATCGCCCGTGGTCCGGGCCGAAAAGCGGTCCGCCTCGAACTCGCGCCGCCGGGAGATCCAGTTGGCGGCCACGCCGAGGAGCAGGGAGATGGGCGTGTAGAGCAGCAGGAAGAAGACAAGCCCGGCGTAGGCGGTGGGCTGGGCCATGCCGAAGGCCTCGGACAGGCCGGGGCTGTCCAGAAACAGGGACATGAGAAAAAAGAGCAGCCCGGTGCGAAGCACGCTCCCGGCCAGCCCCTTGCGGATGTGGCCGCACTTGGCGTGCCCCACCTCGTGGGCCAGCACGGCCACGATCTCCGCCTCGGCGTGGTCGCGGACCAGGGTGTCGAACAGGGCGATGCGCTTGCGGCGGCCCAGGCCGGTGAAAAAGGCGTTGGACTTGGTGGAGCGGCGCGAGCCGTCCACGACGAAGATGCCGCCCACCTCGAACTCCGCCCTGCGCGCGAAGGTCTCGATGGCACGGCGCAGGCGCCCCTCCTCCAGGGGCGTGAAGGTGTTGAACAGCGGCAGAATCCAGGTGGGCGCCACGTAGGTCACCCCCAGGGAGAAGAGCGTGACCAGAGCCCAGCACCACAGCCAGGCCGCCGACCCGGCCCGATCCAAGAGCAGCAGCACGCCCGCCACCAGCGGCGCGCCCAGCAGCACGCTCAGGGCCAGCCCCACCAGCCGGTCGCGGACAAAGGTGGCCACGGTGGTCTTGTTGAACCCGAAGCGCGCCTCCACCCCGAAGGTGCGCCAGGCGTCGAAGGGCAGCCCGGAGAGCGAGGCGGCCAGAGCCACCGCGCCGAGGTAGCACAGCCCGGTGGGCAGCGGGGAGAGCCCGAGGGCGCGCACGGCCCGGTCCAGCCAGGCGAACCCGCCCAGAAGGATCGCGGCCAGGAGCAGTCCCGTGCCGCAGGTGTCGGCGATCACGGAGAGGCGCGCCGAGGCGCGTCGGTAGGCCAGCCCCCTGGCGTAGGCCGGGGGGTCGAACACATCGGCGAACTCGGGCGGGACCCGAGGGGGCGCACGCAGGACGTCGAGGATGGCGGAAAGCGTGTGCAGCAGCCAGCTTCCGGCCAGAAAGGCGATCACGGCGACGAGGTGGCAGTTCATGGCGCTCCGGGGGTTGAGAGGGAGGGGCAAGGGTAGCCGCGCGGCCCAACGCCGTCAATCGGACATCCCCGGATACATCGACGAAGTCGCCCGAACAGCTTGATAAATTGGACGCACTGTATTAACAAGCGGGTATTGTTCAACCTCTCATCCATAGAACCATGCCGCCAAAAGTCACAGCCAAGGACATACGCGAGAACATCGCCCGAGCAAGGGCCTACGCCAAGAAGAGCGACTACCTCAAGACGCTCAGTTGCCTGGCGGTCGCCATCCGTGGCATCCTGACCAGCCAGATTTTCGGCACGGAAAAATTCGAGATTTACTCCCATCTGGACGAGGCCCTGCGGGACCTCAACAAGATGACGATGATCAAGCGCCTCTTCCCCCAGGGGCTCAAGTACACGCGGGGCAACGAACGCCCCTTCTACCATATCCTGGTCCGCCTGCACAAGAAACTGGAGGAGGCCACGGAAAAGGCCCGCCTGACAAAAGTGCGCAAACGCCTCTCCGTGCTCGACGAGAACCTGGTCAAGGCGGCCGCCCTGGTCAAGGCGGGCAACCAGCTCGACGCGCGCAAGCTCTACCGCAAGATTTCCGAGTTCTTTCAGGACATCGAGGGGATCGACTCCGACATCGGCAACCGCCTGACCCAGTTCGGCATGTTCGCCGAGGCCGTGGAGTACCTGAACAAGGCCCTTGCGGACCGGGCGAGCGACCCCCGGGCCCACAGCGCCCTCATCCTCTGCTACGAGGGACTGAACGAGGACGAAAAGGCCATGGAGGCCATCAAGGAAGCCATGCGACGCATCGGCGCGAGCGAAAACCTCTACCTGCGCCTGGCCAAGCTCCACCTCAAGAAACGGGATTGGGGCCTGGTCTACAACAACGCCAAAGCCGCCCTGGACCGCAACCCGCTCAACGCGGAGGCGGAAAAGCTCATGAAGCTGGCCGAGCCCAAGATATTCAGCTCCTCCGGGGCCAAACCGGCCCAAAAGCCCGCGCCGCCGTCCGGCGGGACCGGCGAGATCAAGCTCTAGCCCGCCCGGAAGCGGGGCCTACAACAGGGACTCGTCCTGGCGGCTCATGTCCGAGCACAGGATGAGATGCCTGCCGCCGCCCTTGTGGTAGAAGACGTGGGAAATGGTGGTGCAGAGGTTGCCCGAGGCCAGCGAGATGTAGGGCTCGGTGGTGAACTTCTCAAGCCCGGCCTGGATGGGCAGGAAGTATTCCTTGAGCGAATGGTCCGCGCCCATGCGCGCGGGTTCGTAGAGCAGCCGTTTGCTCTTCTTCAGCTTGTCCGGGTTGCACAGGGTGTCGGAGACCTGGCGGCCGCGCATGTCCAGCACGTAGAGGCACTCCACGTTGGGATAGGCGTCGATGAACCGGGTCATGGCCCGGTCCAGGCCGCGCGTGGGCTCCTCGGCCAGGGAGTGGCACATGGTCAGCATGAGCAGATCGTAGTTGGAGTAGAGCCGCTTGCGCCGGGCGATGAGCCGGGTCTGGTTCTCCCGATGCTTCTCGGCCAGGGCGGACATCTTCTCGGCCATGCCGGGCACGGCGTCCAGCCCCGGTGCGGGCCTGGCGAAAAAGAATCCCTGGAACACGTCCACGCCGTTGGAGAGCAGGCACATGGCCTCGTCCGCCGTCTCCACGCCCTCGGCCAGCACCAGGCAGCCGATGCGCTGGGCCATCTGCACGAAGCTTCGGACCACTTCGAGCTTGTGAAAATGATGCTGCACGTCGGTAATCAGGGAGCGGTCCAGCTTGATGATGTCCGGCTGGACCTGGGGGATGCGGTCCAGGTTGGAGAAGCCGACGCCCACGTCGTCCAGGGCGATGAGGAAGTTCTTCTTGCGGTAGAACCGGACGAAATCCATGAGGGCGTCCAGGTCCTTGCAGCGGGACTCGATGATCTCGATGATGACGTTGTTGGGGTTGACGCCGTAGTGCTTGACCAGCTTGAGCACCTGGTTGGAGCCGCGCGTCTCCTCGTTGATGCAGGAGGCGTCGAGGTTCAGGGAGAGCATGACGGACTTGTCGCGGCGGTGCAGTGCGGCGAAGGCCTCCACGGCCTTGGTTCGGCAGACCCGGTCCAGAGCGAGCCGGGATGCTCCGTCCCGGGCCTGGCCGAACAGCAGGGTTGGAGGTATCAAGTCTCCGGTATGGGGGTCGAAACCTCTGCTCAAGGCTTCCAGCCCGATGACCGCCTTTCTCTTGAGCGACACCTGCGGCTGGAAGTGGATGAGAATCGATTCGTTGTCTAAAATTTCCTGAAGATTCGCCACGGCTTCAACCATTGTGAGACTCTGCTTTTCCGACCACCGCCTTCTCGCAGCGCCGAATGGTCGTTTTCGTTCTTGCGGATCGGCGCCGGGGCAGAGGGCCGCCCCGGCGCTCATATCGTGTCGCAATCCGCTTCTTGGCCTAGAGGATGCCGTCCTCGTTGGTCCTGATGCGCAGGGCCCGGGTCAGTTCGGTGACGAAGATCACGCCGTCGCCTTCCTTGCCGGTGACGCCCGCGGTCTGGATGGCTTCGATGGCTTTGGCCTCGAAGTCCTCGTTGACCCCGATTTCGAGCCGGACCTTCTTGAGCAGGTTCACTTCCATCTGGACGCCGCGGTAGGTCTCGGTGAAGCCCTTCTGGCGGCCGGAGCCCAGGATGTTGGTGACGGACAGGGAGTAGATCTCCTTGGAGTACAGGGCCTGCTTCACGTCGTTGAGCTTTTCGGGCCTGATGTATGCTATGATAAGCTTCATTGTACTATTCTCCTTGATATGGCTGCAGATCGTATGGGTGGTGCCGGGCTACTCGTTGCTGAAGAGCTGGAAGCCGTTGTAGGCCTCGGAGCCGTGCTCGGCGATGTCCAGACCCTTGAGTTCCTCTTCCTTGGTGACGCGCAGGCCGAAGACGCCCTTGACCACGCTCATCAGGATGTAGCCGGCGCCAAACGCCCAGACGAAGAACACGCCCGCGCCGAGGAGCTGCACGCCGAGCTGGCCGAAGCCGCCGCCGAAGAACAGGCCTCCGTCGGTGTTGAACAGGCCGCAGGAGATGGTGCCCCAGGCGCCGCAGACGCCGTGGACCGAAGACGCGCCGACGGGATCGTCGACCTTCAGGACCTTGTCGATGAACTCGATGGCCAGGACCACCAGCACGCCGGCGACCAGGCCGATGATGATGGAGGAGCCGGGAGTGACGGTGGCGCAGGGTGCGGTGATGCCGACCAGGCCGGCCAGGCAGCCGTTGAAGGTCATGGAGATGTCCGGCTTGCCGAAGCGGAACCAGGCGATGAACATGGAGCCCAGGGTGCCCGCGCAGGCGGCCAGGGAGGTGTTCATGGCGATCAGGCCTATGGTGTCGTCAGCGGTGGTGGTGGAGCCGGGGTTGAATCCGAACCAGCCGAACCAGAGGATGAAGACGCCGAGGGCGGCCAGCGGGATGTTGTGGCCGGGAATGGCCTTGGCCTTGCCGTCCTCGGTGTACTTGCCGATGCGCGGGCCAAGCACGATGGCTCCGGCCAGGGCGATCCAGCCGCCCACGGAGTGGACGACGGAAGAACCGGCGAAGTCGCAGAAGCCGAGGCCTTCGAGCCAACCGGCGCCGTCATCGCCGAGCCACAGGGAACCCCAGGCCCAGTGGCCGGAGATGGGGTAGATGAAGGCGCTGATGACGATGGAGACGATGATGTAGCTGGAGAACTTGGTGCGCTCGGCCATGCCGCCGGAAACGATGGTGGCGGCGGTGGCGGCGAACACGGACTGGAAGAACCAGAAGGTGTAGGACCAGCCGTCGGGGTGCGTGCCCAGGGCGAAACCGGAGGTGCCGAAGAACCCGCCGGAGTCGATGCCGAACATGAGGCCGAAGCCGACCAGGAAGAAACAGATGGAACCGGCGGCGAAGTCGAGGAAGTTTTTCATCATGATGTTGCCGGCGGACTTGGCGCGGGTGAAGCCGCACTCGACGCAGCCGAAGCCGGCCTGCATGACCATGACCAGGATGGCGGCCACGAGCGTCCAAAGGATGTTGGCATTGGTCTGGGTGAGGTACTCCACCTCATCGGCAAAGGCGAGGGTCGGGGCGAGGATGGCCGCCATGGCCACCATCATCACCATAACCTTCCTGGACAGGGGGGTCGGGGACTTTCTCAAAAACATTACGGTACTCCTCCTTGAAGTGGGATGCGTTCAAACCTGCCCACCCTCTATCAAGAGCTGTGCCAAAGTCGATTTTTGTGACTAATAGCGCAAAATAGCCACTTTTAAGCCAAGTTGACTAGGCGATTTTTTGCAAATTTGTTATTTATTACATTTTTGAAGCAACAATTTTACATCAAAATTGTCAATATTCATTCAGCATGGAAAATGACCATCGGTCGCATAATAAATTGATGTTATATGACATCCCCTTGAATTCCCGCTGGAATTTCCGGTTGACAGGATGAAGCTGCGCGTGTAGAGAATATTTCATGATCGACACCACCCCCCGCTCCGCATACTTTACCAACTTTTATTTTGGTTATTGGTATTGCCGCGCACGCGGTCCGGAGAGAGGTGCACTGTAATCCCGTTGGCGGGACGAACACGAAAAGGAACCTCTTCAAGGGCCGCGGGCGAAAGCCGGCGGCCCTTGTCGTTAAGGAGCCCCGGCCATGTCGCAGGCAGCCCGGAAGGAAACAAGGGAGCAAGGACCATGCACATCGGCAAAGCGATCAGACTGGAACGGATCATCAACCGCAACACCGGACGCACCATCGTGGTGCCCATGGACCACGGCGTCACCGTGGGCCCCATCGACGGGCTCGTTGACATGCGCGAGGCCGTGGGCAAGGTGGTGGACGGCGGGGCCAACGCCGTCATCGAGCACAAGGGCCTGGTCCGCTGCGGCCACCGCGCCCAGGGAAAGGACATAGGGCTCATCGTCCACCTCTCGGCCTCCACCTCGCTCTCGCCCTTCCCCAACGCCAAGGCCCTGGTCGCCTCGGTGGAGGACGCCATCCGCCTGGGCGCGGACGCCGTGTCCATCCATTGCAACCTCGGCGACGAGACCGAGGCCGCCATGCTCGCCGACTTCGGCGCGGTCTCCTCCGCGGCCGCCAACTGGGGGATGCCGCTGCTCGCCATGATCTACGCCAGGGGCCCCAAGATCACCGACGAATACGATCCCAAGGTCGTGGCCCACTGCGCCCGCGTGGGCACCGAGCTGGGCGCGGACGTGGTCAAGGTCCCCTACACCGGCGATGTGGACACCTTCGGCAAGGTGTGCGACGCCTGTTGCGTACCCGTGGTCATCGCGGGCGGACCGAAACTTGACAGCACCGAGGCGTTCCTTCAGATGGTGCATGATTCCCTGGAAGCGGGCGGCGCAGGCCTGTCCGTGGGCCGCAACGTCTTCCAGCACGAGAACCCCACCCGCCTGGTGGAGGCCCTGAACATGATCGTGCACCAGGACGAAAGCGTGCAGGCCGCCCTCGACCACCTCAACGGATAACCATACGGAACCGTCCCATGAAAAGAGTCATCTTCAAATCCGTCCCCTTCGACAAGAAGCTGGTCACCCTGGCCCTGGAATCCGGCGTGGACGCCGTGATGGTCGAGGCCGCCAAGGCCGACGACGTGCGCGCCCTGGGCCGGGTCACGGTCATCACCCCCGAGGACATGACCGTGGTCGAGCTGAAGGAGAAGGCCGACGAGGAGGTCGCGGTCAAGGCTGTCAAGGATGGCAAGAGCGTTGTCCTCAGGAAGGGATGGGAGATCATCCCGGTGGAGAACATTCTGGCCCAGGTGGACTCCCTGGCCCTGGAATGCGAAAGCCTGGACCGGGCCGTGCTGGCCGCCGGCATCCTGGAGCGCGGCTGCGACACCGTGGTCGTCCTGCCCGAGGGCGCGGCCGACCTCAAGCGCATCGTCGCCGAACTCAAACTCTCGCAGGGAACCATGGACCTTCAAGCCGCCACCGTCACCGCCATCGAATCCACCGGCCTGGGCCACCGCGTCTGCGTGGACACCATTTCCATGCTGAAGCGCGGCCAGGGCATGCTGGTGGGCAACTCGTCCGCCTTCACCTTCCTGGTCCACGCCGAGACCGAGTCCAACCCCTACGTGGCCGCCCGCCCCTTCCGCATCAACGCGGGCGCGGTCCACGCCTATACCCAGATGCCGGGCGACAAGACCACCTACCTCGAAGAGCTGCGCTCGGGCACGGACGTGCTCATCGTGGGCGCGGACGGGGCCACCTCCCTGGCCACCGTGGGCCGCGTCAAGGTCGAGGTCCGGCCCATGCTGCTCATCACCGCCGAGGTCAGGACCCCGGACGGCGTCAAGACCGGCCAGGTCTTCCTCCAGAACGCGGAGACCATCCGCGTGGTCTCGGACAAGGGCGCGCCCGTGTCCGTGGTCACCCTCAAGGAGGGCGACAAGATCCTGGTCAGGACCGACGAGGCGGGCCGCCACTTCGGCATGCGCATCAAAGAGGAAATCAAGGAGGGCTGAGGCCCCCCGCATCGGAGCGACCATGGCTGACAAAAATGGACAGACCGAAACCCCCGATCTCGGGGAGCTGCGCGACCGCATCGACGACCTGGACAAGCGGATCGTCGGCCTGCTGAACCAGCGCGCCGAGGTGAGCCTGGGCGTGGGCCGATACAAGGCGGCCCACCACGAGCCCATCTTCATGCCCTTCCGAGAACAGGAGGTCCTGAACAAGATCGCGGCGTCGAGTCCCGGCCCGCTGCCGGACAAGCACCTGCGCACCATCTACCGGGAGATCATGTCCTCCTCGCGCCACCTCCAGCGGCCGGAGCGCGTGGTCTACCTCGGGCCCGAGGGCACCTTCTCCTACTTTGCGGCCATCGAGCACATGGGCGGCGCGGCCGAGCTGACCCCCAAGTCCAACTTCGAGGAAATCTTCCGCGCCGTGGCCGAGGAAGGGGCGGAGCTGGGCGTCATCCCGCTCGAAAACTCCATCGAGGGCACCGTGGGCCAGGTGGTGGACCTCTTCATGAAATACACGGTCCACATCCAGGCCGAGGTCTTCTCGCGCATCAGCCACTGCCTCATCTCCAACGCGGAGCGGATCGAGGACGTGGAGGTCATCTACTCCCACCCGCAGCCGCTCGGCCAATGCCGCCAGTGGCTGCGCACCCACCTGCCCGACGTGCCGACCATCGCGGCCGAATCCACGGCCGAGGCCGCGGACATCGTGGCGGGCAAAAAGGCCGCCGCCGTCATCGGCCACGTCAGGCTGGCGGACATGCACTCCATGAACGTCCTGGCCCAGTCCATCGAGGACCTGCCGGACAACTGGACGCGCTTCTTCATCATCGGGGCCTCCCCCTCGCGCGAGGACCGGCGGGACAAGACCACCATCCTCTTCACCCTGCCCGACCGGCCGGGATCCCTGGCCCGGGTCCTGACCACCCTGGCCCACCAGTCCATCAACCTGACCAAGCTCGAATCCCGTCCCTTCCGGGGCGAGAAATGGAAATACGTCTTCTTCGCCGACCTGGAGTGCGACCTGGGCGGCGACAAGTACGAGGACGTGCTCGAAGACATCCGCGACCAGTGCCACACCCTGCGCGTGCTCGGCACCTACCCCACCCAGGAGGAGCGGCCATGAGCAGGCAGCCCGTCGTCATAACGGCCCCGGCCAGCAAGTCCCTGTCCCACCGCACCCTCATCGCGGCGGCGCTGGCGGGCGGCACGTCCGTGGTCTCGGGCGCGCTCGACTCCGACGACATCGCCCGGACCCGCGCCTGCCTCGCGGCCTGCGGCGCGGTCATCGAGGAGTCGGACGGCGCGCTGAGGGTCACCGGCATGGCCGATGGCCCCAGGGGCGGCAACGCGGACGGCAAGCATCCGGACGATCCCCCGCGCGAGTTGTTCATGCACGAGTCCGGCACCACCTGCCGGTTGATGACCGCCGTGGCCGCCGCCGGGCGCGGGACCTTCCGCGTCCGCGGGGCGGACCGTATGCACGAGCGGCCCATGGCCGAGCTGACCGGCGCCCTGGCCAAACTGGGGACCAAGTTCGCCTTCGAGGGCGAGAAGGGATTCCTGCCCTTCGTCATGACCGCCGCAGGCTACGCGGGCAAGAAGGCGGAGATCACCCTGGAGGAGAGCAGCCAGTACCTCTCGGGCCTGCTCCTGGGCGCGCCGCTCTCGGACCACGAGGTGACCATTTCCGTCACGGGCGAGAAGGCCGTGTCCTGGCCCTACGTGGCCCTGACCCTGCGCATCATGGAGGATTTCAAGGCCGGGTTCGAGGTCCGGATCAAACGCGACGGCAAGTGGGCCGCCGCGCCCTGGCGCTCGCTCAAGACCGCCCACCCCGGCCGGACCCGCTTCGTGGTCCGGCCCACGGGCTACTGCCCGGCCGACTACCGGGTCGAGGGAGACTGGTCCAACGCCAGCTATTTCCTGGCGGCCGGGGCCGTGGGCGACCGCCCGGTCCTGGTCAAGGGGCTGGCCGCCGACTCGCTCCAGGGCGACCGGGCCATCCTGGACATCCTCGCCCAGATGGGCGCGTCCATCAACGTCACCTTCGACGGCATCCTGGTCTCGCCCGGTCCGTTGCGGGGCGTGCGCGTGGACATGGGCCGCTGCCCGGACCTGGTGCCCACGGTGGCGGCGGCCGCCGCCTTCGCGGCCACGCCCACGGTCATCGAGAACGTGGCCCACCTGCGCATCAAGGAGACGGACCGCCTGGCCGCCTGCGCCGCCGAGGTGGCGCGCGCCGGGGCGTCCACCGAGATCGGCGCGGACTCGCTGACCATCCGGCCCGGCGGGCTGCACCGCGGCAGGGCCGTGGATTTCCGGGCCTACAACGACCACCGCATGGCCATGTCCCTGTCGCTTTTCGAACTGGCGGACATCGACGTCAACCTTGACAACACGGCCTGTGTCGGCAAATCATTCCCCGGCTTCTGGGACGAATGGAAGAAGATCACGGACAAGGCCTAGAACGGACGAACCGATGAACATGGAAACACGCGCGGCCGAATCGGGCCTGCACAACATCGCCATCGTGGGCGCGGGCGGACAGATGGGAGGCCTCTTCCTGAAGGACTTCTCCGCGCTCGGCTGCGCGGTGTCGCCGCTCGACCGCGCCAGCTCGGACCGGGACGCGGCCGAGGCCCTGGACGGCTGCGACCTGCTGCTGCTCTGCGTGCCGGTCACGGCCATGGAGCAGGTGCTGGACAAGATGGCCCCCCTCCTCTCGGACCGGACCGCGCTCTGCGACGTGGGCTCGGTCAAGGTCCTGCCCATGAAGGCCATGCTTGCCCGCCACCCGGGCCCGGTGGTGGGCGCCCACCCGCTCTTCGGCCCGGTGATCCCCGAGGGGTTCACGCCCAGGGTCGCCGTGGCCGCGGGCCGTCCGTCCGACCGGGGCGCGGCCGCCCGCGTGGCCGCGCTCTTCGAGGCGTGCGGCTACACCTGCTTCGAGACCACGGCCGAGGAGCACGACCGGGCCATGGCCATCATCCAGGGGCTCAACTTCACCTCCACCGTGGCCTTCCTGGCCGCCGCGCGCGACGTGGAGCACATCGAGAATTTCGTCACCCCGTCCTTCAGGCGGCGGCTCGACTCCGCCCGCAAGATGCTGACCACGGACAGCGAACTGTTCGAGGTCATCGCCGAGGCGAACCCGTTTTTGCAGGAAACCAACCGCAAGTTCCTCTCCTACCTCAGCCTGGCCGCCGGCGGCGATCTCGACCTGCTGGCCGACCGGGCCCAGTGGTGGTGGCGCAACGAATCATATTGATGGGGTGCGGCGAAAGCCGGACTGCGCGACGTTTGCAACCGGAGCCGCACCCCGACCAGGGTGCGGTTTCATTTTTGTAAGGAGTGAAAAAGATGCCATTCACGTGAAGGAAATCCGAGAACCGGAAAAAGCAGAAAGGGTGGGAGGTCATCCCCCGGCCCTATCATTAATAGGTAAACAAGGCCCCCCGCAGGCGGGGAGGCCACAACCCAAGGATCATCCGTATGGAAAGAATCACGTTGACGCAGCATGGCAAATGGTTGCCTGCCGACGTCCAGACCACCATCAGCCTGTACCTCGGGCTGGTGGGCGACCAGCCGGGCATCCTGCTGGAGTCCGCCGAGGTGGACGGCCGCCTGGGGCGGTACAGCCTCCTCGCCTGGGACTACCGGCTGATGCTCCACCCGGTGGACGGCAAGCTCGTGGTGGAGACCGGCGATGAACGCCTCGCTCCGCTGAAGGCGCTGTCCGGCCTCGATTTCCTCGACGGCGTCAAGCAGGCCGTCAAAACCATCCACATCCGGCAGGAAGCCGTCGGACTGGGCGCGCGCGACGGGCTCCCCGGCCTGACGCGCGGCCTTTACGGCTACTTCGGCTTCGGCGTGGCGGGCATGTTCGAGCGCAAGCTGCGGGACGTCTACAAGCCCGAAAACGCCGAGGCGTGCCTGGTCCTGCCCGGCCAGATGGTCCTCTTCGACCACCTGCGCCATTCCTGCTGCTACCTGGGCCTGGACAAAGGAGCCGCTCCCGCGCCCGCCCCGGTCCAGTGGAGCATGGACCTCACCGCCCCCGAGGCAGGGACGCCCAAGGCCCGCCCCGGCAAGGCCGAGTACATGGCCATGGTCGAAGAGTGCAAGCGGCTCATCGCCGAGGGCGAGTGCATCCAGGTGGTGCCCTCCACCCGGTTCACCGTGCCCCTGCCCGACGAGCCGTTCAAGATCTACCGGCGGCTGCGGCAAGCCAACCCCTCCCCGTTCATGTTCTTCATGAAATTCCCGGCCTGCCCGTCCATGGGCAGGAGCTGCGGGGCCGTCCTGCTCGGCTCATCGCCCGAGCTGATGGTCCGCTCCACGGCCGGCCGCCTGGAGGTCCGCCCCATCGCGGGAACGCGCTGGAGGGGCGAGACCGCCGAGGAGGACAAGCGGCTGGCCGAGGAACTGCTCAATGATCCCAAGGAGCGCGCCGAGCACGTCATGCTCGTGGACCTGGGCCGCAACGACCTGGGCCGCATCGCGAGGCCCGGCTCGGTCAAGGTCGAAAAGTTCATGAACGTCGAGCGGTTCTCCCACGTCATGCACCTGACCTCCTACGTGGAGGCGGAGCTGAAGGACGGGCTGGACGGCATCGACGTGCTCCAGTCCACCTTCCCGGCCGGGACCCTCTCGGGCGCGCCCAAGATCCGGGCCATGGAGATCATCGCCCACCTGGAGCCCCGGGATCGCGGCCCCTACGGCGGCTGCATCGGCTGGATCGGCCTGGACGAGGACGAGGTCAGCCTGGACATGGGCATCACCATCCGCTCCATGTGGATTCGCGACGGGCTCTGCCAGTGGCAGGCCGGCGCCGGGGTCGTCTACGACTCCGACCCGGAGACCGAATGGAACGAGTGCAACAACAAGGCCCGCGTCCTGCTGGAAGTGATCTCGGGCAAGGGAGGGACCGATGTTTTTGCTGATCGATAACTTCGACTCCTTCACCTTCAATCTGGTGCAGGCCTTCCAGCAGCTCGGGGCGGACCCCGTGGTCATCCGCAACGACCGCGAAGAGGTGCTCGAACTGGCGACAAGCGGCAAGCTGGCCCGCGTCTGCCTCTCCCCCGGCCCCTCCAACCCGCAGAACGCCGGCTACTGCCTGGAGTTCCTGGCCCGGCTGCCGAAGGAAATCCCCGTCCTCGGCGTCTGCCTGGGCCACCAGGCCCTGGGCCACTTCGCGGGCGCGCCGGTGAGACGGGCGGACAGGATCATGCACGGCAAGACCTCCCCGGTGTTTCACCAGGGCAAGGGCGTCTTCGCCGGGCTCCCCTCGCCCTTCGAGGTCTGCCGCTACCACTCGCTCATCGTCCCGGCCGAGCAGGCAGCCGACGTCATCGAGGTCACGGCCCGCACGGACCAGGACGAGGTCATGGGGCTTCAATACAAGGACCGCCCCTGGTTCGGCGTCCAGTTCCACCCGGAGTCCATCCTGACCCCGGACGGCCCCAAGCTGCTTGCGAACTTCTTCAACGTGAAAGGATACTCATCATGACCATAGCCGACATTCTCGAGATTCTGGCCCAGAAACGCCCCCTGACCGACGACCAGGCGGACTTCATGTTCGAAGAACTGATGACCGGCAAGCTGACCGAGGCCCAGGCCGGGGCCTTCCTCATGGGCTTGCGCGGCAAGGGCGAGGACTCCACGGACCTGGCCGCGGGCGTGCGCGCCTGCCTGTCCCACGCCCGGACCATCCCCGGCATCAAGGCCACGCCCGAAACCCCGATCTTCGACACCGTGGGCACGGGCGGCGACGGCCAGCACTCCTTCAACTGCTCCACGGCCACGTCCCTGTTCCTGGCGGACATGGGCGTCATGGTGGCCAAGCACGGCAACCGCGCCCTGTCCTCCTCCTGCGGCTCGGCCGACGCCCTGGAAGGGCTCGGCGTCCCGCTGGAGCAGACGGCCGAGGAAGCCCGCGCGGGCCTGGAGAAATACCACTTCGCCTTCCTCTTCGCCCCGGCCTACCACCCGGCCTTCAAGTTCATCATGCCGGTGCGCAGACAGCTCGGCATCCGCACCCTGTTCAACTTCATGGGCCCGCTGCTCAACCCGGTGCGACCGTCGCACCAGCTCATCGGCGTGGGCGACCCGGAGCGGCTCTTCCTGATGGGCGAAACCCTGCTGCTCACCGGCGTCAAGCGCGCCCTGATCTTCGCGGGCGCGGGCGGGTTCGACGAATTGACCACCTGGGGCATGAACCGGGGCTACTTCATCAGCGACGGCCGCATGGACAAGACGGTGGTGGACCCGGCGGCCCTGGGCTTCGCCAGGCACGCGCCCGAGGACGTGCGCGTCGCCGGCAAGGAGGACGCGGTGGAGAAACTGCGCGCCGTGCTGGCGGGCAAGGGCCCGGCGGCCATGATGGACATGGTGGCCCTCAATCTGGCAGGGTGCCTCCACCTGCTGGACAGGGGGACCATGGCCGAATGTTCGGCCCTGGCCCGCGACATCGTGAACCAGGGACTGCAAAAAGGAATCCCCTATGCTCAATAAATTCAGGGAAGCGAAGCGGCTCGAAATCGAGAGCCTGCACAAGGACTTCGCCGAAGGCCGCATCCCGGCCATGTACCGGGGCGAGCGCCCCTCCTTCGTCGAGGCCATCCGGGCCAAGGGGCCGGGCGCGGTCATCGCCGAGTTCAAGCCCGCCAGCCCGAGCAAGGGCGTCTTCAAGGAGGAGCTGAACCCCCTCGACTACGCCGACGCCTACGCCAAGAACGGCGCGGCGGCCATCTCGGTCCTCACCGAACACGTCTACTTCAAAGGCACGCCGGACTTCCTGTTCATGATGAACGGCCCCGGCATCCCCCTGCTGCGCAAGGACTTCATCCTCGACCCGCTCCAGGTGGCCATGACCGCGTCCAGCCCGGCCTCGGCCGTGCTGCTCATCGCCCGCATGTGCGACGACGCGGCCCACCTGCGCCAGCTCATCGAAATCGCGCGCCTGCCCGGCCTGGCCCCGGTGGTCGAGATATTCGACCAGGCTGACCTGGACCGCGCGCGCGAGGCAGGGGCGGACATCATCCAGGTCAACAACCGCGACCTGGACACCCTGCAAGTCGCCCTGGACCAGGCCCGGCGCTTCATTCCCCAAAAGAAGGAAGGCGAGCTCTGGATTTGCGCCTCGGGCGTGAACACCCGCGCCGAGGTGGAGGAAATGGGCGCCCTCGGGTTCGACGCCGTGCTCATCGGCACCAGCCTGATGGAGGCCGACGACCCCGGCGCCAAGCTCGCCGAACTCGCGGGGGGCAGGTAACCATGGCGAGACCCCTGATCAAAGTCTGCGGGATGACCCGCATGGAGGACGTGCGGCTGTGCGCGGACCTCGGCGTGGACCTGATCGGGTTCATCTTCCATCCGGCGAGCCCGCGCAACGCGGACCCGGACTTCGTGGCCTCGGTGCACACCGGCGTCACCAAGGTCGGGGTCTTCGTCAAGCAGTCCGCCGACGAGATCATCGAGATCATGGACCGCTGCAAGCTGCACGCGGCCCAGCTCCATGGCGGCCACGACTGCGACGCCTGCGAGAAGATCGGGCCGGACCGGGTCATCCGGGCCTTCTGGCCGCAGACGTATCCCTCCCCCGAGGCCATGCTCCGCGACATGGAGCGCTACGCCGAGGTCTGCGGCCACTTCCTGCTCGACGCAGGGGCCAAGGGCCAGGGGGGAACCGGCGAATCGATTGATTTTGCCATGTTGCAACATATTGAAATACAAACACCTTGGTTCCTTGCTGGCGGTCTGAGCCCGCACAACCTGGACGCGGCCCTGGCCGTGAACCCGCCGGGACTCGACATCAACTCCGGCGTGGAATCGGCCCCGGGCGTCAAGGACGCCGCCAAGCTGCGGGCGGTCATGGACCGCATCGCCGCCCTGGGCGAATAAACGACAATGCGAGGCCGCATCCGGCCCGGACGCCTGGCGTCCGCGCCGGATGCGGCCGACGAGGATAACACTATGAAGAAAGGATACTTCGGCGACTTCGGGGGCCAGTTCATCCCCGAACTGCTCATGCCGCCGCTCATAGAACTCGAAGAGGCCATGCGAACCATCCTGCCGAGCGAAGCGTTCCGGACGCGGTTCGACCAGATGCTGAGGGAGAACGTGGGCAGGCCCTCGATCATCACCCACTGCCCGCACCTCTCAAGGGACCTCGGGCTGGACCTGTGGCTCAAGCGCGAGGACCTGAACCACTCGGGCGCGCACAAGATCAACAACACCCTGGGCCAGGGGCTGCTGGCCAAGATGATGGGCAAGCAGGTGCTGCTGGCCGAGACCGGCGCGGGCATGCACGGCGTGGCCACGGCCGTGGCCGCCGCGATGCTGGACATGAAGTGCGTGGTCTACATGGGCGCCACCGACGTGGTGCGCCAGGCCCCCAACGTCGGCCGCATGCGCCTCATGGGCGCGGAGGTCATCCCGGTGGAGTCCGGCACCAGGACCCTCAAGGACGCCATCAACGCGGCGCTCCGCCGCTGGATCGCGGACCAGGAGAACACCCACTACTGCTTCGGCACCGCCGCCGGGCCGCATCCCTTCCCGACCCTGGTGCGCGAGTTCCAGCAGGTCATCTCCAAGGAGGCGCGCCAGCAGTTCCTGGACCGCAACGGCAGGCTGCCCGACGTGGTCGTGGCCTGCGTAGGCGGAGGCTCCAACGCCATCGGCATGTTCCACCACTTCGTGCCGGATCAGTCCGTGCGCATCGTGGGCGTGGAGGCGGCGGGCACCGGCGAGCCGGGCTGCCACAACTCCGCGCCCCTCAACCTGGGCAGCGACGGCGTGCTCCACGGTATGCTGACCAAGCTGCTCCAGACCAAGGACGGCCAGATCCTGCCCTCCCACTCCGTGGCCGCCGGGCTGGACTACCCCGGCGTCGGACCGGAACACGCCCACCTCCAGGCCATCGGCCGGGTGGACTACACCACCATCAACGACGCCCAGGCCCTCAACGCCTTCCAGGTCCTCTCCCGGCGCGAAGGCATCATCCCCGCCCTGGAATCCTCCCACGCCGTGGCCTACGCCATCGAGCACAAGGACGAGCTCCAGGGCAAATCCGTGCTGATCTGCCTGTCCGGACGCGGGGACAAGGACCTCGGCATCCTCGACCAGATCCTCTAGGAGACACCGCCATGAATCCCATGCAAATAAAGATTGATGAAGCCAGGGCCCGCGGAAAGATGGGGCTCATCCCGTTCCTGCCCGCCGGATTCCCGGACCGCGAGCGGTTCTGGAAGGAGCTGGAGCAGCTCGACGCGGCGGGCGCGGCGGTCATCGAGATCGGCATGCCCTTCTCCGACCCCGTGGCCGACGGCCCGGTGGTGGAGCGGGCGTCCCTCAAGTGCCTGGACGACGGCGTCAACCTGGCCTGGATATTCGAGGGCCTCAAGGCGCGCAAGGGCCGGTTCAGGGCCGCCCTGCTGCTGATGGGCTACCTCAACCCGGTCTACCAGTACGGCCTGGACACGTTCGCGGCCGACTGCGAGGCGGGCGGCGTCTCCGGCCTGATCGTGGCGGACATGCCCTATGAGGAGTCCGGGTTCGTCAAGGACGCGCTGAAACCCCACGGCGTCTCCCTGGTCCCCCTGGTGGGGCTGAACACCACCAGGGAGCGGATGGCGCTCTACGCCGACGGCGCGGAGGGCTTCTGCTACTTCGTCTCGGTCCTGGGCACCACGGGCCAGCGCGACGCCCTGCCCGCGCGCATCAAGGAGAAGCTGGCCGAGGCCCGCGAGGTCTTCGACATCCCCATCGCGCTCGGCTTCGGCATCAGGCGCCCGGAACAGGTGGCCCCATTCGCCGGGCTGATGGACGCGGCCGTGTTCGGCTCCGCCCTGATCGGCCACATCGAGGCCGGGGGAACCAGCGCCGAGTTCATGGCCCCCTGGGAATAGGGGAAATGACGAAAAAGCAATAACCACGGGGGCGGAGCCGCAAGCCGGGCCCGCCCCTTTTCACGCCTGCCGGGAAAGGGGGCGAACGCCCCCTTCAAAAAGACCGCCATCTCGCGTACACAGTCAGGGGAACACCCGCCCCGGCCCCGGCCGAAAACCAGCAACCGGACCACGCCATGTCGCTCAAAGAACGCCTGAACCTTTCCGAAGAGCCCGTCTATCTCATCGACGGCACCGCCCTGCTCTACCGCGCATTCTACGCCCGCGCCGACCTCTCCCGATCCGACGGGTTCCCCACCAACGCCATCAACACCGTGCTCCGCGTGCTCCTGAACCTGCTGCGCGACGAGAACCCGACCCACGTCGGCTTCATCATGGACGGCAAGGGCCCGACCTTCCGCAACGCCCTCTACGACCAGTACAAGGCCAACCGGCCGCCCATGCCCGAGCCCCTGGCCCAGCAGGTGGAGCCGGTGAGGAAGGGCGTGGAGCTGACCGGCGTCACCCTGTATGTTTCCGACGGCGTGGAGGCGGACGACTGCATATGCTCGCTGGCCGCGCGCTTCAAGCGGGAGCGGCCCGTGGTCATCCTGGCGGCGGACAAGGACCTCAAGCAGTGCCTGGACAAAAACGTTTACATGGTCAGCCAGAACGGCCGCAACGAGACCATCCACACCCTGGCGTCCTTCCGCGAGGCCGAGGGCATGGAGCCCGCCACCTGGCCCGACTTCCAGGCCGTCATCGGCGACACGGCCGACAACATCCCCGGCATCCCCAAGATCGGCCCGGTCACGGCCCGCAAGATTTTCGCCGAGACCGGCCCCACCCTGGAGGACCTGCGCGCCAACGTCGGCAAACTGCCGGACAAGCTGCGCGAAAAGGTGGAGCCCGAACTGGACAACGTCTTCACCTACCGCGAGTTGACGCGCATGAAGGCCGACTGCTGCACCATGACCCTGGACACCTTCCGCCTCTCCCCGGCGCACTACGGCCCTTTGCACGCCTTCCTGGACGAATACGAGTTGCGCGGCATCAAGAGCATGGTCCCCCGCCCGGCCCCGGCGGGCGCGCCGAGGGTCGAGCCCAAACCCGCACCGGCTGGCGGCTCGCGGCAGCACTCGCTTTTCGCCACCCCGCCCTCGGCGGCCAAGGAAAAGGACGAGCCCCTGCCCGTGACCGAGATTTCCGCGCCGGACGGACTGCCCGACGTAAAAGGCGGGGAAGTCGGCCTGGTCTTTGCGGACGACGCCTTCCACCTCGGCCTGGACAAGACCGAATACCGTTACACCGGCCCCGTGGACGGCCTGGTCCGGGCCCTGGGCGCGGCGGCCATCATCGCCACGCCCTCGGTGCAGGACCTGCTCCGGGCCGACGACGGCTGGGGGGCCATTCCCCCGGCACGGTGGTTCGACCTCAGCCTGGCCGCCTACCTGCTGGACCCCGAGGCGCGCAACTACGCCTGGCCGCGCCTGCGCCAGTCCCTGTTCCAGGACGCCCGGCCCGAGTTCGCGGGGCTGGCCGACGACCTGCACCCGAGGGCGCAGGGCCTGGCCGCCCTGGCCTACCGCGCGGGCATCCGGGGCCAGGTGGAGGGCGCGGACCTCTGGCCGCTCATGCGCGACCTGGAGACCCCGCTCATCCCGGTGCTGGTGGCCATGGAAAAGGCGGGCATCACCATCGACCGGGACGCCTTCAAGTCGTTCCTCGACGAGGTGTCGGGCCAGCTCGACGAACTGACCCGGACCATCATCGGCCACGCGGGCGAGGCGTTCAACATCCGCTCCAGCCAGCAACTGGCCGTGGTCCTCTTCGACAAGCTCGGCATCAAGGCGGGCGGCAAGACGGCCACTGGCCAGCGCTCCACGGCCAACCAGGTCCTGGAGAACATCCGCGACGCCCACCCCGTCGTCGGCGAGATCCTGGAATACCGAATGCTGGAAAAGCTGCGCTCCACCTACCTGGAGCCCCTGCCCAAGCTGGTGGACGAGCACTCGCGGCTGCACACCCACTTCAACCAACTGGCCACGGCCACGGGGCGGCTCTCCAGCTCCCAGCCCAATTTGCAGAACATCCCCATCCGGGGCGTGTACGGGCCGCGCATGCGCGCCTGCTTCACGGCCGGGCCGGGCATGATGCTGGCCGCGGCCGACTATTCGCAGATCGAGCTGCGGGTGCTGGCCCATTGCTCCAAGGACCCGGCCCTCGTCGACGCCTTCCTGCACGACGAGGACATCCACACCCGCACCGCCGCCCTGCTCACGGACAAGGCCCCGCAGGACGTCACGCCCGGCGAGCGGCGCAACGCCAAGACCATCAACTTCGGCCTGATCTACGGCATGGGCGTGCAGAAGCTCGCCCGCGAACTCTCCATCACCCAGAACGAGGCCAAGGAGTTCACGGCCCGCTACTTCGAGAAGCTGTCCACCCTCAAGGGATACTACGAAGGCGTGGTCCGCGACGCCCAGGAGCACGGCTTCGTCACCACCCTGGCCGGACGCCGCCGCCTGCTGCCCGAGCTGCACTCCACCAACAACATGGTCGCGTCCGAGGCGCGCCGCCAGGCCGTGAACACGGTCATCCAGGGCACGGCAGCGGACATCATCAAGAAGGCCATGGTGGCGGCCCACCGCGACCCGGAGCTGCGCGCCCTGGGCGCGCGCCTGCTGCTCCAGGTGCACGACGAACTGATCGTCGAGGCGCCGGCCGAAAACATCGGGGCCGCCGGGGCGCGGCTCACGGCCATCATGCAGGCCGCCGAGCGGCTCGACGTGCCCCTCAAGGTGGACATGGGAACCGGCCGGACCTGGGCGGACGCCCACTGATCGCGGCCCATTGTGCTAATGGCGGAGAAAGTATAGAATAGCTCGTCTTCAACGATTCACCCCGGCCGGGCAAACGACGGAAAACGCCGGGAACCACTTTCAATCACAAGAGTATCCATGGAAAACGAAACACGCATCGATCCGACCGGCGAAACGGCCGCAGGCGAAGAATTTCCCTCGATCAAATTCGAGGAGCTGCCCGAGGCGCTCAAGGCCGCCTGCGAACGGGCCGGCTGGCAGTCCCTCATGCCCGTGCAGGAAAAGGCCCTGCCCCAACTGCTCGCCGACCGCGACGTCATGGTCCAGGCCCGCACCGGCTCCGGCAAGACCGGGGCCTACGTCCTCCCCCTCATCGAAAAACTGGACCCGTCCCGGCCCGAGTGCCAGGCCCTGGTCATGGTCCCCACGCGCGAGCTGGCCAAGCAGGTCGCCCAGGACGCCCAGACCCTGATGGGCGACGAATTCGGCATCGTTGCCGTCTACGGCGGCGTGGGCTACAAGGAGCAGTTGGACGCCTTCCGCGAGGGCGCGCAGTTCGTGGTCGGCACCCCCGGCCGCATCCTGGACCACCTGATGCGCCGCAACCTCTCCCTCGACAAGCTGCGCGTGGTCATCTTCGACGAGGCCGACCGCATGCTCTCCGTGGGCTTCTACCCCGACATGGTGGAGGTGAAGCGCTACCTGCCGAAGCGCCTGGACGGCTCCTACATGTTCTCGGCCACCTTCCCGCAGTCCGTGCTGCGCCTGGCCGAGGAGTTCATGGTCAAGCCCGCGTTCCTCAGCCTCTCCTCGGAAGAGGGCAACATCACGGCCATCACCCACCAGTTCGTGCAGGTCCCGGCCATGGGAAAGGAGCGCAAGCTCATCAAACTCATCGAGCTGGAGAACCCCACCTCGGCCGTCATCTTCTCCAACACCAAGCGCAACGTGGAGTTCACCGCCGCCCTGCTCTCCCAGTTCGGGTTCGACGCCGAAGGGCTGACCTCGGACCTGACCCAGGCCAAGCGCGAGCAGCTCATGTCCCGGATCAAGGAGGGCAAGCTCCGCTTCCTGGTGGCCACCGATGTGGCCGCGCGCGGCATCGACATCCCGGAGCTGTCCCACGTCTTCATGATGGAGCCGCCCGAGGACCCGGAGTCATACGTGCACCGCGCCGGACGCACGGGTCGCGCCGGGGCCTCCGGCACGGCCATCACCCTGGTGGACGTCATCCAGCGGATCGAGCTGGAGCGCATCGCAACCCGGTTCAAGATTCATTTCGAAGAGATCAAGGACCCCACGGACGAGGACGTGGCCGCCATCATCAAGGAGCGGCTCACCGCCCTGCTGGAGACGAAATTCCGCAAGATGACCAACCTGGAGCGGGAGCGCGCCTCCCGGTTCGTGGGCCTGGCCAGGGAATACGCCCAGCACGAGGACTCCCTGGGGCTCATCGCCATGCTCCTGGACGAGATTTACCAGAACACCCTGCACGGCAAGCCCGCCTCCGCCCCGGCGGATGCGCCCGCCCGTCCGCAGCCGTCCCGCCAGTCCTCCCAGGAGGACCGGCCCGAACGGTCCAAGCGCGGCCGCCGCTCGCGCGGGCGCAGGGGCGGCGAGGGCCGCGACCGTGACGACGAACCGCGCCGCGATGATCCTCCGGTGCGCGACGCCCGCCAACGCGAACGCGCGGCCGAAACCGCCAAAGAAGCCCCCGGGGAGACCTTCAACGAGGCCGCCGAGGAGCCCGAACGCCGGGAAGCCCCGCAGCGGGCCGACAACGCCGAGGCGCAGGACCGCCCGGAAAAGCGGAAGCGGTCCCGCTCGCGCAGGCGGCCCGACCGGTCCGAATCGCCCGACGGCGAACCGTCCCGCCAGGCCGAAGCCTCCGAGCGGACCAAATCGTCCGAACCGGCCGAGCGGACCGAATCGGCTCGGCCGGAGAAGACCGAACGCTCCCGGCAGCCCCGCAAGGCCAGGCCCGAGGCCGACGAGCCCGTCAGCCGGAGCGCAGCCCTGTTCCTGGACGAGGACGTGGACTACGGCGCGGACGAGCCGGAGGACGGGGAGGACCGTCCCCAGTCCCGGCGCCGCCGCCCGCGCAGAAGACGCCGCTAGCCGCGGGACGTGGCCGCCCGCGACCTGATCCTCGGCACGGCCGCCGGATACCACTACGGTGACGTGCGCCCCTTTCTCCGCTCCCTTGACGGGAGCGGATTTTCGGGGCGTTGCGTCCTGTTCGTCTCCGAAACCACCCGGGACCTGGCGCGCATGGCCGACCACCACGTCGCCCTGCTGCCCCTGAGGGCCGACGCCGCGCCGGACGGCATGTCCTGCAACGCCCTGCGCCACTTCCTCTACCGCGACTATCTGCGCGCCCAAAGCGAACCCCCGGCCCGAGTCCTGCTCACCGACGTGCGCGACGTGGTCTTCCAGTCCGACCCCTTCGCCCCGGCCTGGGCCGAGGGGCTGACCTGCGCCGTGGAGGACCGGCGCATGACCATCGGGACCTGTCCGCACAACAGCCGCTGGGTCCGCCTCCACCTGGGCGACGACGCCCTGGCCAGGGTGGCGGACCGGCCCATTCTCTGCTCCGGCACCACCGTTGGCGGCGCCGGGGCCGTCCTCGCCTACCTCGACGCCCTGACCGAAAAGATGGCCCCCTTCACCGGGGGCGAACGCATGGCCGGGTTCGACCAGGGCGTGCACAACGTCCTCGTCCACACAGGAGCCTTGGGCCCGGTCACCCTCACGGACAACGCGGGCCCGATCCTCACCCTGGGCTACACCGAAGGCGAGCCGCGCCTCGACGCCGAAGGCTTCGCGCTCAACGAAGCGGGCCAGCGGGCGGTGATCGTCCACCAGTACGACCGCAAGCCCGGCCTCTTTCGCCGCATCAGGGAAAAATACGCGTAGGGAACGGCCGGGCGCGGACCCGGAGCCGGTTCGTCAGGGCCGGTCATGGGGCACGAACCCGCTCTCGACCACGATGCGCCGCCCCTGTGAACTCAGCACGAAATCCACGAAGGCGCGCACCGGCTGCGTGGCGTCCCCGGCAATGTAGAAGTTGAGGGTGCGCGACGCGGGATAGGAACCGTCCAGCACGGACCGGACCGTGGCCGTGCGCCCGTCGAGCGGCAGCGCCTTGACCGAGCCGTCCACGAACCCCATGCCCACGTAGCCGATGGCCCCCGGTCCGGCGCACACCGCCCGGACCATGGCCTCGTTGGAATCAAGGCGGCGCAGCCCCGCCGCTTCGCCCGCCGCGCCCAGGACCATCCGGAACCAGATGTCGTGTGAGCCGGACTCGTCGCCGCGCTCCAGGGGAACCACGGCGAGGCTGGGCCCGCCCAGCTCCCGCCAGTTGCGCAGCTCGCCCTCGTAGATGGCCCGGAGCTGCTCCGCCGTCACCCCCGCCAGGGGATTGGACGGGTGGACGATGGGCACCAGCCCGTCCAGGGCCAGGAGGAACCGTTCGGGCTCTACGCCGTTTCGGGCGCACACCGCCCGCTCCGGGTCGTTCATCTCGCGCGAAAGCAGGGCCACGTCCGCCAGCCCCAGGGCGAGATCCCGCGCCCCGGCAGCCGAGCCGCTGCCCGTCAGCAGGAAATGCCGGTCCGGCTCCCGCTCCTGGTAGGCGCGGATCAGCCGGGCCATGAGCGGCCCCATGGTCGTGGAACCGGACAGGCGCACGGGTCGTCCCGCCACAGGGCAATCGCCCGGCAGGCCAAGCACCGCCATGCACAGCGCCACAGCCAACACCACCGCCTTCACCAAGCCCCTCCCCATATCCCCTCCTGAAATCGTTCGCTCCGCCCGACGCCGCCGCGCTCCCTCTACCCCATTTTCAGCGGGCCGAGGCGGAGGAACGCCTCTCCTTGCACATTCTTAACGATACTGTAACGCGCGCACTCAGTTTGAAACCGTACTTTTGATGTAATGAACTAGCCAATCATTCACCCAACCCATACGGACTTGCCAATCAGCCATGAAGCGCCTTGGATTTCAATACAAACTGTTCCTGGCCTCCACTATCATCGTCCTGGTGACCATCGCCAGCATGGCGGGCGTGAACTTCGTCAAGGCGCGCTGCGAGTTTCGCGCAAGCGGCATTGCGGCCATGGAGAACGTCTCCCGCACCCTGCGCGACACCGTCGCCATGCAGGACCGGCTGGCCCGCAAGAAGATCCTCTCGGACCTGAACATCTTCAAGTCCCTCATGGGCGTGGGCGGCCTGCCCATGTTCGAGGTGCTCTACGACGTGGACCTCACCCTCACCAACCAGACCGACGGCGCGAGCGAAAAGGCGACCATCCCCGCCTTCAAGCTGGGCGCCAAGTACCTGCACGAATCAAACGAGCTGGTGGACTCCATGTCCAACGCCGCCGGGGTCCTCTCCTCGGTCCTGCAACTGGACAAGGGCCGGTTCATCCGCGTCACCACCAGCCTGACCGACACCTCCGGCGCACCGGCCAGGGGACTCTACTTCACCGCGGACACGCCGACGGGCCAGGCCATCCTCGCAGGCGAGCGGTACGAGGGCATCGCCACCATCGGCGGCCGGTGGTACGTCACCGCCTACGAGGCCGTGCGCGACTTCGACGACCAGGTCATCGGGGCCATGGAGGTGGCCCGGCCGGTCATCGACGAGGAATTCGCCGGGTTCATCCGCTCGGTGAGCGTGTCGGGCAAGGGCTATTCATACGTCCTCCAGTCCGACGGCGCCTTTCCTGTGGCCCCGCGCGACCCGGCCTCCGCCGCAAGAGTGGCCGCCCAGGTTCTTGCCGACCCCGCCATCAAGAAGGCGGGCGGCACCATCGAGACCGACCTCGGGACGGACTCCGCGCTCTCCAGCGTGGTCCGTTTCGCGCCGTGGGACGCCTACATCGTCACCAGCCTGCACACCTCGGCCCTGCTCAAGGGCGTGGATGCCGACATCGTCCGCTCGGCCCTGCTCAGTTCGGTCCTGCCCCTCCTGCTTTCCATTCTGGTCATCTGGTTCACCAGCCGCCAGTTGCTCACGCCCATGAACCGCCTGGCCGCCCTGGCCGACGAGGTCAGCAAGGGAAATTTCGACGTCGATTTCGCCTACCCGGTCAGCGACGCCATCGGCCGGACCATGGCCTCGGTCAAGCGCATGGTCTCGGAGATGAAAAATCAGCTCGGCTTCAGCCGGGGCGTGCTGGACGGCGTGACCATCCCCTGCGCCGTGGTGGACTTGGAAAACCGGCTGACCCACATCAACAAGGCCGCCACGGCCATCCTCGGCAAGCGCAAGGTCCCGGAAAAGTACCTGGCCACTTCGCTCAACGAGGTCATGTACCACGACGCCCGGCGCAAGACGCTGAGCGAGGTGGCCATGAAGAAGCGGGAGCAGGTGGAGTGGGAGATAGAACTCACCCGCGACATCGACGGGATGACCGTGACCCTGCACGTGGTCTCCACGCCCATCTACGACCTGGACGACGCGCTCATCGGGGCCATCACCATCTGGGTGGACCTGACCGAGGAGCGCAACCAGAAGAAGGCCGTGGAGGCCAAGAACTCCCTTATCGAGGAGGCCGCCCGGGACGCCAACGCCATCGCCCGCGCAGTGGCCGACTCCGCGCGCGGACTGGCCGACAAGATTCGCAGCGCCAACCAGGGCGCGCTGGAGCAGCGCGACAGGGCCATGGAGGCGTCCACGGCCATGGAGCAGATGAACGCCACGGTGCTGGAGGTGGCCAAGAGCGCCACGGCCACGGCCAGGATGTCCGGGGAGACCAGCGAACTGGCCCGCTCCGGCGCGGAGGTCGTGGGCCGGTCCGTGGAGATGATGCGCCTGGTCCACGAGCGCTCGGAGGGGCTCCGGGCCCAGATGGCCGAACTGGACGCCCACGCCAAGGGCATAGGGGCCATCATGGGCGTCATCACGGACATTGCGGACCAGACCAACCTGCTGGCGCTCAATGCGGCCATCGAGGCCGCCCGCGCGGGCGAGGCCGGACGCGGTTTCGCCGTGGTTGCCGACGAGGTGCGCAAGCTGGCGGAAAAGACCATGGCCGCCACCCACGAGGTGGGCGACTACATCCAGTCCATACAGAAGAGCGCGGCCAGCAACATCAAGAGCAGCGACGAGGCGAACCAGGCGCTGAAAGAATGCCGGTCCATGATCGAGCAATCGGGCGAGTCGCTGACCGCCATCGTGGCCAAGGCGGACGAGGCGGCCACGCAGGTCCAGGGCATCGCGGCCTCGGCGGACGAGCAGTCGGCCACCAGCGAGCAGATCAACGAGGCCACCGAGACGGTCAACCGCATCGCCGGGGAGACGGCCGACTCCATGGAGGAGTCGACCAAGGCCATCGGCGACCTGAACGAGCTGGCCGAGGAGTTGCGCGCCGCCATTGAGAGGATGCAACGCTAGCTGTGATTTTCCGTGGCGGGTTTTGGATCGCACCTCCCGTCCCGGACGCCTCTCCGCCGGTAACGGAGGGGCGCTTTTTCGGGATGGGCGGCCGCCGTGAAGGTGGCCGCCCATCTTGCTTGCGGAAAAGCGAAAGATGAAAGGCGAAAAGGCAGAAGAGAAAGGCAGATAAGGAGCCGCCTCCGGCAGGACCTTTTTCAGAGGTTTCGCGCCCTGAAGGCGCGACTTGCTTTTTGACCAGACGCAGACTGTACTCTCAAACTGAACGCTTTCCCCGGCTCTGGCCGGACTTCCAGGCTGCTGCTCGCCTTTCCATCCCCTCCCCTTTCCCCCAACAGGAAAGCCCCCGCGCATCGTGCGCGGGGGCTTTTCACTCAAAAACAATCGGCAAGCTGCCGATCAATTACCATTTCGTCTCATACTTGTTGCGCAGATAAATGGCCGCGCCATTCATCAGCAACATCACCGCCAGCAGGACGATGATGCCCGCGCTGGTCCGCTCGGTGAACGCCCGCATCGAATCCGACGACCAGGTGTATATCTGCGCGGGCAGAACCGTGGCCGCCGAGGTGAACCCGTCCGGGGCCTCGGGAATATACGCCATCATCCCGACGATCATGAGCGGCGCGGTCTCGCCAATGGCGCGCGCCAGTCCGATGATGGTGCCGGTCAGGATGCCGGGCAGCGAAAGCGGGAGGATGTTGGTGATGACCATCTGCCAGCGGGTGGCCCCCAGGGCCAGCGCGCCCTCGCGGATGGAGTCCGGAATGGCCAGGATGGCCGCGCGCGTGGAGATGATGATGACCGGCAGGGTCATGAGCGAGAGGGTCAGGCCGCCCACCAGGGCGCTGGAACGCGGCACGCCCATGAAGTTGATGAAGATGGACAGGCCGAGCAGACCGAACAGGATGGACGGGATGGCGGCCAGGTTGTTGATGTTGACCTCGACGACCTGCATGAGCCGGTTGTCCGGCGCGAACTCCTCCAGGTAGATGGCCGTGGCCACGCCCAGGGGGAAGCTGAAGGCCAGGGTGATGATGAGCACGTAGAGCGAGCCCACGGCGGCGGCCCAGATGCCGGCCATTTCCGGCAGCTTGGAGTCTCCGTTGAGGAAGAACCCCTTGTTGAAGGCGAGCCGGGCCCGGCCCTCGGCGCGCATGGTGTCCACAAGCTGGCGTTCGGCCTTGCGCAGCCGGTTTGGCTTGCCCTTGAGGTACTGGTCCACCTCGGAGTCGGCCAGGACCCACTTGTCCTCGGAGGTGCCGAGCAGGGAGGGGTCCTCGCGCAGCAGGTTCGGGATGAGGCGCGTGAAGCCGCGGCTGACCAGGTAGCTGACGTTCTCGTCCAGGGCGTTGTCGCCCATCTTGCGGGCCTGGTCGTTGTAGTTGACCTCCACGCGCAGCTCGGCCTGTTCGAAGGCGGGCCAGGCGGAATGGACGATGTCAACGAAGAAGAAAACCAGGAACGCGCCCGCGAGCAGAATGGCGGCGTAGGAAAAGGCGATGAACCGCTTGTCGCGGCCCGCCCGTTTCTTCAGGTAGTTCTGACTGACGTGTGCTTGCATGACGACCGCCTATTCGTACTGTTGCCGGAACCGGCGGATGACCACCAGCGAAATGACGTTGAGCAGAAGGGTGACCACCAGGAGGACGAGGCCCAGGCCGAAGGCGGACAGGGTCTCGGGGCTGTCGAAGGCCTGGTCGCCGGTGAAGGCGTCCACGATGCGCACGGTGACCGTGGTCATGCCCTCCAGGGGGTTCCAGGTCAGGTTGGCCCGCAGTCCGGCGGCCATGACCACGATCATGGTCTCGCCAACAGCGCGGGACACGGCCAGCAGGAAGGCGGAGACGATGCCGGGCAGGGCCGCGGGCAGGATGACGTTCTTGATGGTCTCGGAGCGATACGCGCCCATGGCCAGCGCGCCCTCGCGCAGGGAGTTGGGCACGGAGTTGATGACGTCGTCCGAGAGCGAGGAGATGAGCGGGATGATCATCACGCCCATGACCAGGCCGGGGGAAAGCGCGTTGGTGAAGTCCGCCTGCAGGCCGAAGTATTCGGCCACGTGGACCACCAGAGGGCTGACGGTGATGGCGGCGAAAAAGCCGTACACGACCGTGGGGATGCCCGCCAGGATCTCCAGGGCGGGCTTGGCCACCTTGCGGAAGGCGGGGGAGGCGTACTCGGACATGCAGATGGCCGAGAACAGGCCGATGGGCACGGCGACGAGCATGGCGATGGCCGTGACCATGAAGGTGCCTGCAAAAAGCGGGACCGAGCCGAACACGCCCGAGGTGCCCCGGCCGGGGACCGCCTCGTCCGGGTTCCAGGTGGTGCCGGTGATGAAATCCCACAGGCTGACCATGTCGAAGAACTTGATGGCCTCGAAGGTCACCGACAGGACGATGCCCAGCGTGGTGAAGATGGAGACCAGGGAGGCGACGAAGAGCATCTTGACGATGAGCCGCTCCACCACCTGGCGGGCGCGCAGGCCCGGCTTGACCGTGGCCACGCCCACCGAGAGCCCGGCGGCGGCCAGGATGATGGCGGCGGCCACCAAGGCGCCGCCCGGCACGTCGGCCACGCCGGTCAGCTTGAGCAGGGCGGCCACCAGCGACCCGAGCATGGCCGGGGACAGGGTCCAGACCACCGCGTACCAGCCGTAGCTGCCGGGCGTCGAGCGCATCTGCTGGCCCTTGAAGGAGGGCGAGAAGGTCTTGCGCGTGGCCAGGAAGTAGGCCACCACCGCCAGGGGCAGGACCCCGCAGAAGAGATAGAAAAATATGGTTCCGGTATCCAAGTTCATCCCCGTCGGATAAACGCGGAAAGAGACCGGTCCGCCGGACCGGCCTCTTTCAGGCGTCTGTTGTTACTTCTTGAGGTCATCCAGGGTCAGGTTCTTGTAGGACAGCACGTCCTTCTGCACCTTGGCGCGCAGCTCGTCGGCCAGCGGGATCAGGCCGATGCGCTTGAGCAGGCCGCGGGAGCCGATCATCTTCTCGGACATGAAGAGCTCGATGTACTCGCGCATGCCCGGGACCTTATCCAGGTGGGCCTTCTTGACGTAGAAGTACAGGGAGCGGGAGATCGGGTACTCGCCGGAGGCGATGGTCGCAGGGTCGGGGGACACGCCGTCGATCTTGGCGCCCTTGATGCGGTCGGAGTTCTCTTCCAGGTAGGAGTAGCCGAAGATGCCGAAGGCGTCCTTGTCCTTGGTCAGCTTCTGGACGATGAGGTTGTCGTTCTCGCCAGCCGGGACGTACACGCCGTCCTCACGCACGGCCTCGTACTTCTCGGCCTTGTTGCTGGGGGAGATGGGGTTGTACAGGTCCTTGTTCTTGTTGGCGAAGTGGCCCAGCACCATCTCGGCGAAGGCGTCGCGGGTGCCGGAGGAGGTCGGCGGGCCGTAGATCAGGATGGGCCGCTTGGGAAGGGCCGGATTGATCTGGTCCCAGGTCTTGTAGGGGTTCTTGACCATCTTGCCGTTCATGGGAACGTCGGCGGCAACGGCCATGGCCAGTTCGTCCTTGGTCACGGAAAAGTCCGGGTTGGCGCCGTTCTGGGCGATGGCGATGCCGTCATAGCCGATCAGGGCCTCGGTGATCTCGGTGATCCCGGCCTTCTGGTCCTTCTCGAACTCGCTCGCCTTCATGCGGCGCGACGAGTTGGTGATGTCCGGGGTGTCGAGGCCGACGCCGTTGCCGAACAGCTTGTGGCCGCCGCCGGAACCGGTGGACTCGACCACCGGGGACTTGAACTTGGTGGTCGCGCCCAGCTCTTCGGCAACGTAGCTGGAGAACGGGTAGACGGTGGAAGAACCGACGATCTTGACCTGATCGCGGGCCTGGGCCATGCCGGCGCCGAACGCGATGACGGCGGCGGCGACGATGAGATTTTTCAGGAACTTGGGCATGTGGTTTCTCCTCAACTATGGTTAAAAACGGAAATCCAAATTTGCTGAGCAGACACTAGATAACCACTGTTACAGCACCATGAGCCGTTTGTTACGCTTGCGTTACATGTTACAACAGCCGGAAAAGCGTTGCCGGGCGCTGGTTTCCGCCCGGGTCTGGACGCCGGTCGATCCAGCGTGATAGGGAGGGGCATGTTGTATTTCCTGGGCAACTGCCAGGCGGAATTCCTCGCCCGCTCCCTGGCCGACCGCGGCCATGCCTGCGCCTACCGGGTGCAGGCCTCGCCCTTCACCTACCCCAGCCATCCCGGCTCCGTGCCCGGCTCCCTGGCCGGACTGGCGCGGACGGCCCCCCTGGCCGACTACCTTGACGGCCGCGAGCTCATGAACCAGTTCGCGCCCATTGGCCCGGACGACCCCGCGCCGGAGCTGATCGTCCTGAACCTCCACCACGAGAACGAGCCGCTCTTCACCCACAAGGCGGAGGGGTACACCTTTCACATGAACGTGCGCGCGCTCAACGACCGGCCGGAGATCATGGCCTGGGCGCGGGAGCACTGTAACATGTTTTTGCCGAATCCCGCCACCTATCTGAAACGGTTCGGCCGATGGCTCGCACGGGTCCGGGCGGACTTTCCCGCCTCGCCCATCCTGGTCCTGAACCGGCTGAGCCCCCACCCAGCCTTCGGGCCGGACCCGTTCTCCTACCTCCGGGGCTGGGACGGGCTCCACCGCGAGGCCCCGACCGTGCTGGCCCGGTGGTCGGCCGAGCTGAACGGGGTCCACGTCCTGGACATGGACCGGGTCTTCGGCGGCCTGTGGGCCGACGACCCCGCGCCGCGCATCGAGGCCCTGTGCCCTTTCCTCAAGATCGAGCTGACCCGGACGGACGGCGCGGTGACCGGCCTGCACGCCCGGCGCGACATCGAGCACGCCGGGCCCCTGCCCGACCGGCTGGCGGACAAGGTGGAGGACTTCCTGCGCACCGGGGCCATTTCTTATAATAAAGAAGAGATCGCGCGCCCCGAGTGGCGGCGGCCGCCGAGGCTCCGCCGGCCGGGCGACGACGCCCTGCGGGCCGGGCTCGCCTCCGGGTCCAACTACCGCGCGGCCGAGGCCGTGGCCGCCTTCTTCCTGGACCTCGGCCGGGACCACACCCCCTTGCTGCGGGAGGCGGCCGGGGCCATGCCCGTCTGCCACAACACCCTGCACATGATCCGGGCTTACGGCAGGCTGCGCTCCACCCCGGACCTGGCGGCCTGGTGCGACGTCCACAGCGCCGTGGCCGAGGCCTTCACGGCCAACGGCCCCCTCTACCGCGAGACCTACCTGGAACGCATCGACGAAATTCGCCGATTCGTCACAGCCCCATAGGCCACCGCCCCCCGGCCCCACTGGACAAATCGGACCAAACGTGTTGCTATTCGCGCCACGGGGCATACCCCGGTGGCGTTTGTTACATGCTTGCATCGGCCTTCCAACCTCCTTCCGGAAGATTCTTCTCCCTTGGAGTCCTTTCATGTCCGCTTCTTTCCGTCATTTCCTGATCCTGCGCATCAGCCTGCTGATCGCCCTGCTGGTGGCCGCCTGCATCGGCTATTACCTCTATCGGGCCGACACCATCGCCGCCGACCTGCGCGCCCAGCACGCCGCCACCCTGGCCAGCCACGTATCCCTGCGCCTGGGCAAGGAGCGCGACACCGCCACCCCGGCCCTCATTGCCGGGTCGGGCGCGGCCTCCCGCGATTTCCGGGCCGAGGGCATCA